>JAEPMY010000003.1 GCA_017643685.1 Sneathiella sp. | reverse complement strand
ACAAAGACCTCATCAAGATGCCATCGCCAGTTTGAGTGATTTTGAAGACGATTGATCCGTTTCTTTCGGATCTCACTGGCAAACAACGGTCCAAACCTGTTCCACCAATAGCGAACTGTTTCATGACAGATGTCGATGCCCGGTTCATGGAGAAGGTCTTCGACATTTCTTAGAGAAAGCGGAAACCTAATGTACATCATCACAGCCAGGCGGATGATCTCAGGTGACGTTTTGAAATAGCGAAACGGCTTCTGGTTAATCATACTCGGAGGCTAGTAGACGAAAAAAGGCAATCAAGCGGTTTTCTTCTGACAGTGCCCATCAGAGATCATAATTAGAAAATTCCAGTTCTAAATAGCCTAAATTAACGGGAGCAGGTCAACTTTGACGGCTTAATCAAATGGATCCCAATAGAATTGACCCAGCTATATCTAGACCTGATCTATGAAGCAAAATCCGAGTTTAACAAAAACCAATGATACCTGTCGGAAATTGCTTACTCCCTACAGGAACTATTTATGTTGAAAGCTCATTTCTAAACCAATAAATGTCCTGCCAATCCAACCATAAAGCCTAAAACAGCTCCTAAGGGCGGTAACCAGCTATTTTTCATCGCAGCTGCAGGAGCTATATCTTCAAACACAAGGTATAAAATACCGCCAGCACAAAACGCTGTCATTATCGATAGCCCCACCCCCCAGTCAGCTAGCACTGTATATCCAATAAAGAAAAATAATGGTCCCAACAGACTAATCCCGAGGAACATTAAGAGTGATTTTTTAGATCCCTCGCCTTTAGTCTTGAGCTCCACCTCCTGAAAGGCGGAATACCCTTCAGGTAAATTTTGCGCACATATTACTGCTGTAATAAAAATGGCCGAAGAAATTGGATTGTCCGAACTAGAAAATAAGACACCTAGCACCATCGCCTCAGGAACAAAATCAAGCATTGTAGCTACGAGTAACGAAGAGTTACTTTTCATTTTTGCAAGACACATATCCGCGGCCATAAACACGATTCCCCCGCTCGCAAAACTCGCTAACACCAATGCTGGATGGGAAACATCTATACTTTGAGGCAGCAACACAAAACAAATCGCTGAAACCAATGCTCCTCCTCCAAAAGCCGTAACCCCGTGCCGGAATTCTTGCTCAACCAAAGCACGATGAAACAACTTCTTAGACGCGATCAATGCCCCTATAAATATAGGTAAACCGGCAATAATGGAGAGTACACTACCTATAAAAAGATCTAATAACCGAGGATCTATCATATAAATTTCAGCCTCAACAAACCGACAACAAACCCTTAAACTAGATGAAATTTATAAATTTTACACTGGCGTTATTGTCCACCATGAAAAATTACTTATATCTGATTTGGGACTATACATTTTTTGTGTAGTTTCCTCCTATATCGGGTGCTAGGTAGCGGAAACTTAGCACCCGACTTACAGATAGTTGCAAAAACTAAGAAAATTATTTAACAACTAACTCACTCAAAACGTTTGTAAGTTCTTCCCAATTTAGAGGCTTACTAATACAGGCGCTCATACCTGCGGAAATGTATTCTTTTTGCTGACTTTCTAGTGCATTAGCGGTTAGCCCAATGATTGGAATATCATTATACTCCTCAGCAGATTGTCTGATAGTTTCCGTAGCGGTCACGCCATCCATTTCAGGCATCTGTACATCCATTAGAACCACATCGAATTCACTACTTTGAAGACATTCGAGAACTTCTAATCCATTGGTGACAACAGTAAGGTCTTGCTTCATTTTATCTCCAACCATTGTCTTCAAAATAAACTGGTTGAGAGCGACATCTTCTGCTGCAAGAATCTTTAATCTGGGAAGCTCTTTGATTGATTGCTTGATATTTTGATAAGTGTCTTCTAGCGTCCCTATTGGTAAATCTAGCTTCACATAGAAACTACTGCCCTCTCCTTCCACGCTCTCTACACCGACCTGTCCACCCATTTGTTCAGCGAGTTTTTTGCATATAGAGAGGCCGAGCCCTGTACCACCAAAACTCCGTGTACGGGAACTATCCACCTGCTCAAATGGCGTAAATAGAGAGGCAAGCCTATCCTTCGGTATTCCAATTCCGTTATCATGGACTATAATTTTTGTAGATAATACCTTGCTTGAAACATCTAAATCAGCATCGCATTCGAGCTTTATCTTGCCATTTTCCGTAAACTTGATGGCGTTACCTAAATAGTTACCAATGATTTGTCGGATGCGTTGCTCATCACCAATGCAAACATAGTCCTCCTCAGGCTTAACCAGAAGAAGCTCTAACTCTTTATTTTTTGCTGAACTGAAATGTAGAGCAACAATCTGCTTCAACATCAAATTTAAACTAAAGGGAGCTTCAACAATATCTAACTTTCCCGCTTCAATTCTCGAAAATTCCAACACATCTGACAAGACAGTCAATAGATGAGAACTACTCGATAACGCAGTAGCGACAAGGTCTTTAGCCTCTCTTTCCAGTCTTTTTTCCTGAAGTATCTCCAATATCCCTATCAAACCACTTAATGGGGTCCTAATTTCATGGCTCATCACAGCCAAGAATTCAGATTTTGCTTCATTCGCTCTTTTCGCTTCATCTAAAGCCTTCTCAATCTTGGCTTCTGCTTCTTTTGAAAGTGTAATATCAGTAGTAATACCGAGAAGGCTGATTGGAACACCAAGCCTGTTACGTACAACATGCGCACGACTATCAAGCCACTTCACATTTTGGTCTGGCCCAATTATTCGATACTGGGCTTCAAAAGCTTCACCCTTTTCAATCGCAGCCATAAAGCGACCTTTTGTACTCTCCAAATCTTCTGGGTGAATTCGACTAACCCAATCATTTAACTGCCCGTGAAACTCTCCTTTATGAATACCAAAGAGTTCGTGCATAGCATCGTCCCAAGACATTTCCTGGGTGAAAAGGTCTATTGTTCCCCTTCAGAGCCTATGGCACAGAATAGATGTTGTGAATAAGTGAGTGTTTTGGTTTCATCGCAGTGACGAAGGAACGAAGATGAAAGCAAAACAAGAGACTTCAAAAGCTTCAGCCGATCGGGTGGTTAAAGACATCCGTCGTGCAACTCGCAAACAATATAGCGCAGAAGAAAAGATACGGATCGTGCTTGAGGGCCTGCGCGGTGATGACAGCATAGCAGAACTATGTCGTCGTGAGGGTATTGCGCAGGGCGTTTACTACAAATGGTCAAAGGACTTTATGGAAGCCGGAAAGAAGCGTCTGGCTGGTGACACAGCTCGCGCGGCTAATGCTGAAGAGGTTAAAGACCTTCGGCGAGAAGCCCGTGACCTTAAAGAAGTGGTCGCGGAGCAAACGCTGGAACTTCGCTTACTCAAAAAAAGCATGATCGCGGATGGGGGAGACGACGAATGAGGTATTCCGCATCTGAAAAGCTGGAGATTATCAAACTGGTTGAGCAATCCCATCTACCGGCCAAACAAACATTGGACCGATTGGGCATAGCGCGGCGGACATTTTACCGTTGGTATGATCGTTATCTTGAGGATGGCCCCGAAGCCCTGGAGGATAAGCCGTCTCGTCCCAACAGGATATGGAACCGCATCCCATCAAAGATACAGGATCAGATCATCGAGATGGCATTGGAACGATCGGAACTGTCCCCAAGAGAGCTGGCGGTTACCTTTACCGACAACAAAGGCTATTTTATATCAGAATCCAGTGTTTACAGGCTTCTTAAGGCCCATGACCTGATCACGAGTCCAGCCTTTGTTGTGATCAAGGCAGCCAATGAGTTTAAGGATAAAACCACACGTCCCAATGAAATGTGGCAAACAGATTTTACCTATTTGAAGATCATTGGTTGGGGCTGGTACTACCTCTCAACCATTCTGGATGATTATAGCCGCTACATCATTAGCTGGAAGCTGTGTACATCCATGAAGGCCAGTGATGTTACTGATACGCTTGAACTGGCACTAGAAGCATCAGGCTGCGACAGCGCTAGGGTCATCCATAAACCACGCCTGCTGTCTGACAATGGTCCGAGCTATGTTGCTGAGGAACTGGCCGACTGGCTCGGCAATAACCAAATGGACCATGTCAGAGGGGCACCCTTTCATCCGCAGACGCAGGGCAAAATCGAGCGCTGGCACCAAACCCTGAAAAACCGCATTCTGCTGGAGCACTATTATTTACCCGGTGATCTGGAGAACCAGATCCGTACTTTTATCGATCATTATAATCATCATCGATATCATGAGAGCCTCAATAACGTAACACCCGCCGACGCCTACTTTGGCAGAGCAGAAACAATCTTGAAACGAAGAGAAAGGATCAAACAAAACACTATCAAGCAACGCCGCTTGCAACATCAAAAACAAGCGGCATAATATCAAAACAGAATGAGCCAAACACTCACATCACGAACCACTCAGTCTGTGACAAATGTTCTGACGACGGACAACTTTTAACCCCAGCGGTTGTCTCAAAGTTGTTGGAACGTCAAATCGCAAAACGTCAGCATGCGCAAGTTACGGATCAATCCACCCCCCTTCAGATCCGCCCAAATCAGAAACGCGATCTTCTATTTGGCGGATACGCATGGGTTATTGCGGCAATCTTCCTCTCAATACCGCTAATTGTACTTTTCGCGAGTTTTGTCCATTTGTGGCCATACAACATGTCATTCTCATTGCGTCATTACGCGTTTGATGTCCAAAACGGTATTCAACCCCTTTGGAATTCTGTTGGGGTCGCATTTGCCACGGCAACAATTGGCGTTGCCATCGTTGCAACTGCCGCTATCGTGTCTGCTAAGTTCAAGACCATATTAAGTGGTCCTATTTCATTCCTGTCCATTCTGCCCGCATCAATTCCGGGTATGGTTCTTGGGCTTGGATATGTTCTTGCGTTCAACAATCCGGCAAACCCGCTCAATCTTCTGTATGGTACATTCCCGCTTATTGTCCTGCTTTATATTTACTACAACCATGCGCAAGGATATCTGATCAGTTCCACCAGCTTGAAGCAAATCAGCTCCACCTTTGACGAAGCATCAACAATGCTGGGCAGTAGTACGCTCAGAACTCTTTTCAAAGTAACACTGCCGATCATCTGGCCAACATTACTTGGGGTTGGCGTCTTTTTCTTCATGCGCGCGATGGTGTCGCTATCTGCAGTGATTTTCCTGATCACCCCACAAACACAGGTCGCCGCCGTATCGGTTCTGCAACTTTCGGATAGGGGAGCAGCCAATCAAGCAGCCGCGTTTTCCGTTTGCATTATGGCAATCGTACTCGCAATGCTTCTGATCGTACGCCTTATTTTGTGGCTCTCCGGGGCCAAGAACGTCACTCTCATTAGGTAAGATATCAATGCCTTTTAATGACATTAAAGCCATCCTTTTCGATAAGGATGGCACCCTTCTCCATTTCGAAGCCAGTTGGCTTCCTGCATTAAAGCGGGCGGCAATGGAAGCTGCTGATCATAACCCTGATCTAGCCCTTAAGCTGCTTACTGATACGGGATATGATCCTGACACACAGAAAGTTGTTACGGGGAGTATTATTGGCGCTGGGAACACCCAAGATATTGCAGCCGCATGGTCAAACACGGGGTCTTCCCACAAGATTTCGCAGCTTGTTGAAATACTGGACAGAATATTTTCATCCGCAATGGAAGATGCCGTTCCTGTTTCCGGCTTAACTGAAACAATCGCAACGTTAAAAGCGGAAAATTACGTTTTAGGTGTAGCCAGTAGCGATAGCGTCGCGGCGATTGAAGTCTTTCTGAAAATGGCAGGGGTTCGTGACAGCTTTGATTTCGTTGTCGGGTATGACAGCGGACACGGACACAAACCGGATCCGGGAATGCTACTTGCCTTTTCTTCGGCCATTGGCATTGAACCAACATATATCGCCATGATCGGAGACAACCCGCAAGACCTTCAAATGGCGGAAACTGCAGGTGCAGGTGGCAAGTTCGGGGTTTTAACCGGGAACAGTTATGCACATGACCTTGAACCACTTGCTGACGCTGTACTGACAGATATCACATCCCTACCGTCGATATTGTCCAGCGTTGATTAACTAAAACAGATCCTATCTGCAGGTCATAAAAGACCGACGATCAAAGCCCGCGTTCCGGCTCGGTACACACAACCAGAATGCGGGCATCATGGTCACCTGTTGATGCATATAAATGCCCTTCGGCACTATCGAAATAGAGACTATCCCCCTCTTCCAAAGTGACAGATGGCTTGTTTTCCATATGCACTGTCACGACCCCTTCGAGGACCATGAGAAACTCTTGCCCCGGGTGCTTCACAAATTCATCAAAATCCAGAATATCATGCGCCTTCAACGTTCCAAGCATGGGTGTCATGGATTTATGCCAAAGGTCCGGAAATAGCATTTCATAGACGTAGTTTTTCGTCTCCTGACGCTCAAATTGCCCTTTGCGGGCAACTGCAAAACTGCCAGGTTTAAAATTTTGTCCCTCTTCGGAAAATAGAGTAGCCAAATCAACCCCTAGCCCCGTCGCAAGCAATGTCAGACGATCGTATGTCAGTGACATCACACCGCGCTCAACCTTTGACACAGTTGAAATGGCTAGACCGGATCTATCCGCAACTTCGGACAATGTCCAACCATGTTCCTGACGCAATTGGCGTAGTCGACGACCAAACTCGGTGCGCTGTGTATCTGGTAAAGGGCTGTTTTTCATCTGAGTGAGTATAGGTATGGTTGCGCCTCCTGCCAACAAATTTTCCGATTGGAAAAAATTACTTTTCCGATTGGAAAATCAGTGTTACGGTTTTAGAAAATAATAATGAAGGGGAGTGTCATTCGTGGCGCATGAGACCTACGACATTGTCGTTGTCGGAGCAGGAATCGCCGGCGCATCCATTGCCGCGGAGTTGTGCGCGCACGCACGCGTACTACTGCTGGAGCGGGAAAGCCAACCGGGGTATCACACCACGGGTCGATCTGCTGCTGTCTTCGCCGGAACTTATGGACCGCCTATTATCCGGGCCCTCTCCCGCGCCTCAAAAAGTTTCTTCGACAATCCACGCTCGGAGTTCATCTCCCATCCCCTGCTAAAGCCGCGCGGTCTTCTGTTCACAGCGCGCCAAGATCAACTCTCACACCTTGACGAACTTCAAGAGGAGCTGGGCGATACAGTAACACGCATCGATGCAAACAAAGCACGAGACATTCAGCCACTTTTACAAACACAATACATCAACGCTGCCCTATATGATGAGAAATCCGCTGATATTGATGTGGATGCCCTTCATCAACATTATCTAAAAACCTTCCGCGCTTTGGGCGGTGAAATCCAAACCACATGTGAAGTAACTGGACTTTCCAATGGGTCCACCGGTTGGACGATTGAAACACCTGAGGACGAGTATCAGACGGCCATCATTGTGAACGCAGCAGGGGCTTGGGCGGATGAACTTGCCAAACTCGCTAATTTACCTGCCGCAGGTCTAACACCAAAGCGGCGCACTGCGCTTTTGGTATCTCCGCCAAATGAAATGGACATCGAACAGCTCCCCATGACCGTTGATGTAGAGGAGCAATTCTACCTGAAACCTGATGCGGGAAAGCTTCTCCTCTCACCCGCGGATGAAACGCCGTCGGCACCCTGCGATGCGCAACCGGAAGAGCTAGATGTCGCAATTTGCGTTGATCGCATTGAAAAAGCCTTTGATCTGCAAGTCAGGCGCATTGATCACAAATGGGCTGGCCTTCGCAGTTTCTTTCCAGACAAATGCCCCATTGCAGGTTTCGACCCCAGCGCTGAAGGCTTCTTCTGGCTAGCCGGACAAGGAGGATATGGCATTCAATCAGCTCCCGCCCTCGCGAAAGTCGCTGCTTCTTTAGTGCTCGGGCGCTCAATACCATCTGACATTGAAAATGAAGGTGTTGATGCGAACGCTCTTTCCAGAAACCGGGAGGGATTTGCCGCATGATGCCTCTCGTCCCCCTTATCGCACTTATATTGTTGGGGTCAGGACTTGCTGTCGCTTATGTGATTGGCGGCGGTGCGGTACTGGCTTTCTTCGCCGCTGAAAAAGGGCGATATCTGGCCATCTTACCACAACAGATTTTCTCCAAAATTGATGTGTTTTCACTCATGGCCATGCCGCTATTTATTCTGGCAGGCGAGTTTATGAACCGGGGCGGAGTCACTACAGCTCTGATCAATCTCTCAATGGCGCTGGTAGGGAGACTGCGCGGAGGTCTCGGTCATGTGAATATCTTGACGAGTGTTTTCTTCGCCGGAATTTCCGGATCCGCAGTTGCGGATGCTGCCGCATTATCGAATACATTGGTTCCCGCCATGAGAGAACGGGGCTATTCTCTAACTTATGCGAGTGTGATTACCGCCGCTTCCTCCATCATCGGGCCAATTGTTCCCCCTTCTATTATTCTGATTTTTTACGGCGCGCTCATGGGGACATCCGTAACGTCCCTATTCCTAGCTGGCATTATTCCAGGCCTCATCCTGGCTGCGGCACTTATTCTAGTGAACGGATTTTTCGCATGGCGGGAAGATCATCCGAGGATCACAGCAGAAGACGCCCCGCCATTTTTGCCAACGCTTGCCAACTCACTGCCGGCCCTCATGCTGCCGGCTATTATTCTTGGTGGTATTGTTTTTGGTTGGATGACACCCACGGAGGCGGCGGCTGTTGCAGTCTTTGCAGCGCTTGGGGCCGGCTGGTTCTACTCAGGGCTTGATCGCCATGCCATATTGGAAGGCTTGCAGCGGACAGCGATGCTGTCAGGATCTATCTTCATCATTATATGCGCTGTCTCGGCACTTGGGTATCTCGGCGCATTAGAGAGGCTGCCAGAAGCCATTTCCGATATGGTTGCTGCGCTTGGTCTAGGTCCAATGGGGTATATGCTCGTCCTAAATGTCATCTTTTTGGTGGCGGGCATGGTTCTGGATATTCCTGTCGCCCTTGCCCTTCTTGTTCCGCTGCTAGCCCCGGTCGCCCTCGCCAATGGTGCAGATCCAGTGCATCTCGGCATCGTGCTGTGTTTCAATCTCTGTATCGGGCTGATCTCCCCCCCACTGGGTGGCTGTTTATTGGTGGTCTCCACAGTGACAGGAGAGAATTATTGGCGTTTAGCCCGCGCCATCGTGCCTTTTGTAATCGTGCAAATCGGAGTACTGGCCCTGCTGGTTCATTTCCCTGAAATCAGCCTGTTTCTACCCCGTGCATTTGGCTTCATGGGAGACGGATAGCCCTATTGCATGGGTTTAAAAAACTAACAAGGAGAGGTTCAATGAAATATAAAAAACAGATATTCGGCGCGGTAATGTCCGCCCTACTTGCCTTCAGTGCCACAGCGACCGCTGAAGTTAAAATTGCGCTGGACAGCCCCCAAAATTTGCAAGGTTCTGGCAGTTATGTCTGGGCCCACACATTCAGCACATATTTGAATGATAAGGGTATGAAGGCTGAAGAATATCAGCGCGGCGCACTTGGGGGGGATGACGAGTTATTCGATCAGGTCAGTCAAGGCCTGTTGGAAGTTTCCATGTCACCGCTGAACATTGTCGGCTCCATCGACAATCTGATTTATGGCCTGCGCCTGCCTTATTTCTTCGAAAATTCTGCAGAGGTCGATCACGCCCTTTATGAAGGCGGAATGCTTGCCAAAATTAACGAGAAGACAACAGACGCCGGTGTGCGCGTTCTTGCTGTAAACCATGTGGGTCATGCAACGGGCATCTTCAACACAAAACGGCCGGTAAATTCCGTTAAGGACATGGAGGGTCTGAGGATGCGCGCCCTCGATGAAAGTCAGATTGAGCTTTATAAAGCATGGGGTGCAACAGGCACCATCGTCAGCTGGGCAGAAGTGCCAAACGCTCTTCAGACCGGTGTTGCTGATGGGTATCTGAACCCCGCATTTGTGCCATTGCTCTTTGGGCATACAGATTTCATCAAGTTCTATACCGAAGCGGCAATCTCACCCTCCTTGCGGATCACAATCGTTTCCGAAGCTTGGTACCAAGGTCTCAGCGATGACGAGCGGAAAATTGTTGATGATGCGACAGCTGCTGCCAACAAAGCAAATCGGGAGTGGCTGAAAACGCAGGATGCAGTTGTTAAAAAACTGGAAGAAGCAGGCGTTACTGTTTCCGTCATGGGGCAGGCTGAACGCGACGCCTTCCGAAAAGCCTCTGCCCCAGCATATGAAAGTGGTCTGATCAGTGATGAGCAGATTGCCGCTTGGGAAGCTGCGAAAGGAAAATAACATCATGCGGGAGGCGGCTCTCTTTATTGACCGGGTTTCGATCTTTTTGAACAGGCTCGCCCTATCAGGAGCGGTTATCGCCGTGGTCGTTATGGTTTTCGCCGCCTCTTGGCAGGTTATCACACGCTATGTATTCGACGCCCCGCCTGTATGGACAGAAGAGTTGGCACGTCGGGCCATGGTTTGGGCCGGAATGCTGGGGGCATCGGCCGCGTTTAGATATCGGGCCGACCCCAACCTTTTCCCTGCCATGCTGCTTATTCGGGGGGTACCGGGTAAAATACTGGCCCTGATCCGCGGGGTTGGCGTTGCCCTCTTTGCTGTTCCGGTTATCTGGTATTCCTTGTTTGGCGCCAACATGATGATGAAAATGGGGTTTATCGGCCGCACGATAGGCCGTCAGGCCGAAATGATCCCCATCTCTATGGCCTGGTTTACAAGTGCCGTCCCTCTCGCTTTTACTCTGATCCTTATTCACATGCTGGCAGGCCTGCTCATGCGCCTGACAGATCAGGATCAGCCAGAAGATTTTAGTCAAAAGGAAGTGTCTCAATGAAAGTGTTCATTGCTGGCTTGAGTACGGAGACCAACTCCTTCTCGCCGCTACCAACTGGAATGCTCAGCTTTGAAGAAGGCTCCATCCATCATGGGAATGCCACAGAGGATGACCTGCAATACTGGACCGCACCTCTACATATCTGGCGCAGCCGAGCGGAGGAGAAAGGCTGGCAGATTATTGAAAGCCTATCCGCGCACGCCCAACCCGCAGGACCTACCGTGCGTCCCGTTTATGAAGCCTTTCGCGACGAAATCATCGAAGACCTAAAAGCTGCAGGCGGCGCGGATATCATCCTGCTGGCGCTGCACGGTGGTATGATCGCGGAAGGGTATGATGATTGTGAGGGGGATCTGATCGATCATTGCCGAAAAGTTGCGCCCAATGCGGTTATCGGCGGTTTAATGGACCCACACTGCCATATCACTGAAACCATGCTAACGCAGGCCACCCTGCTGATTGCGTTCAAGGAATACCCACATGTTGATATCCCTGAGCGCTCTGAAGATCTTTTCCGCCTTGCCGCAGATGCCAGCGAGGGGAAGATCAAGCCGGTTATGCGCGAATATGACTGCCGCATGATTATCGCAATGCCAACCACAGCATCCCCAATGCGAGATTACGTGGATCATCTGATGGCACGTGAGGAAGAGCCGGGCATTCTCTCTTTATCAGTTGGACATGGGTTTCCATGGGGTGATCATCCTCGCACGGGAACCCGGGCCTTTGCCATCACAGATGGGGATGCGGCGCTGGCAGAAAAAACCGCAAAAGAAATCGGTGAAAAACTCTATGGTCTCCGCCATGAGTTACATAAACCGATCGCCAACATTGAACAGGCACTGGATCAAGCTGTCCAAGAAACTGGTGGGCCCGTTGTTTTAGCCGACATGTCCGATAATGCTGGTGGCGGCGCCCCAAGTGATGCGACCTTCCTGCTGCGCGCCATATTGGAGAGGGGCATTACAAATGTCGCGACAGGCATTTTTTGGGACCCAATTGCCGTTCGTATTTGCCGTGAAGCAGGCGAAGGCGCGACCCTTCCCCTTCGGCTTGGCGGAAAATGCGGTCCAATGTCGGGGGATCCTCTGGATTTGACGGTGACCGTTAAGAAATGCGCAACCGGCTTAACGCAACTCTTTGGTTCTCTTCCCTGTCCAATGGGAGAAACCGTCTGGGTGGAAGCAAATGGGGTGGATATTGTCATTAATGACAGCCGCACCCAAACATTCCACCCAGAAGCTTTCGAAAAGCTAGGGATTGACCTTCAAAGCCGAAAAATTGTCTGCGTGAAATCATCTAATCATTATCAGGCTGGCTTTAACCCGATTGCAAAAAGGGTTATCCCCGTTGCAACACCGGGGGCCATAACACCTGATTTCGCCAATATTCCGTATAGCAAAAGAAGTTCGAACTATTGGCCAAAAGTCGAGGACCCGTTCGCATGAGTAACAAATTAATTGAAGCCCGAGATCAGTTTGCCAAGACGTATCCAGAAGCGCGAGTTGACTTAAATGGGCGCGATTGGGGTGTCATCGATGTGGGGACAGGACCCGTACTTCTGTTGATACCAGGCACACTTGGACGCGGTGATATTTTCTGGCAACAGATCGAAGCTCTTTCAGACAAAATGCGGATAATTGCCATCAGTTACCCATCTGCAGGAAGCATTGAGGAGTGGTCAGAAGATCTTTCAACACTTTTAAAGCTGAAAGATATTTCATCTGTGTCTTTGTTGGGGTCCTCTCTCGGGGGGTATCTCGCGCAATATTTTGCAAGCCTCAACCCTCAGAAAATCATTAAACTCTTCGCAGCCAACACACTGCACAGCGTTCAAGGGCTTGTAGAGCGCCCCCCTTACTGCTTTGACCTTCAAGAAACGCCAATCGAAACTCTCCGTGATGGTTTTGGGACAGGACTAAAAGCATGGGGTGAAGCACACCCGGACCAGCTCGATCTGGTTGACCTTCTATTGCAAGAAGCTGGCGGGCGCATTTTGGAAGCTGAGCTTAGAATGCGGCTCTCTGCGCTCAAATTTGCGCCGGACTTGCCCCCCAACACAATAGAGGTCGTTACAATTGAAAGCAGTGATGATCCTCTGATTCCAGCAGAAATTCGCGATGCTGTGAGATCTCGCCTCTCCCCTGATACCGCCTATCGCTTCTTGTCTGGTGGTCATTTCCCATATGTGGTGCGGCCTGATCATTACACCGCGCTTCTAGAGAGAGAACTTGGCCTGCCGGTTACCGGTCCGGAATGGGGTGAGGGGAGCCTGCTGGAAAAATGAAGATTATCAGTAATGACGACGTCGCTCAGCTCCTCCCGATGGCAGAGGCCATTGATGTAGTCGAAACTGCGATGATATCTGTCGCAAAGGGAACAGAAACCCTCCCACTTCGGAGTGCGATACCGGTGGGTGGTCATAACAAGATGGGGATTATGCCCGGCGCAATTACTGAGCCCGGTTGTTTTGGCGTAAAACTGGTTAGCCTCTTTCCGCAAAACCCTGAGAAAGGACTCTCTTCTCATCGCGGGGCGATTGTGCTTTTTGAGAGAAAGACAGGCGGTGCGATTGCCATGATGGATGCAGGGTTGCTGACAGCCCTTCGCACAGCCGCCGCAAGCGGGGCCGCCACTAGAGCTCTTTCAAACCAACATTCGACTTCACTTGCCATTATTGGCACCGGAGAACAAGCTGAACATCATCTGGATGCAATGATCGCTGTAAGGCCTATTCAAAATGTTCGAATTGCGGGTCGATCACCAGAAAAAGCAGCTCGATTTAGCGAGCATGCAAGTCAGAAATACCCAGACATAGCGTTCTCTTCGGGCACCGATGTTGCCGCTGCAGTGAAAGAAGTTGATATCATCTGCACCGTCACTGCTTCCCCAACCCCTATTCTAAAAGGGGAGTGGATTACGGCAGGAACACATTTGAATGTAGTTGGCTCATCCATCCCTACGATGAGAGAAGTTGACGATGCTGCTGTATTGAAAGCTGATATCTGGGTAGATTATTTCCCTTCCTGGGAAGCACAAGCTGGGGAAATTGTCGATATGGTTGCAGCCGGAATCATATCGACAGACTATCTACAAGGTGAAATTGGGGCTGTTTATTCGGGTGATCTTGCTGGTAGAGCTGATGAATCACAAATTACATTTTACCGCTCTCTCGGGATCGCCGCACAAGATTTGGCCACAGCGCACTATGTTTTAGATAAAGCTATCCAAAAAGGTTTGGGGCAAGACGTCAAATTTTAACTTCCTAGATCAGAAGATCTCACGGCAAGTTTTCAAACCAACTAACCCTAATTTTGAACCCAATACATCTATTAAGTAAAAAAATATGATGCGAAATGTTTAAGAAGTAAATATTTCGTAAATACCGCTCAGTCTTAAAATGAAAGTTTTGAATACTTTTAAAGGTTATAAATTTTCCCGCTCCAACTCGCCTGTCTTCTCTCTGATCTTGAACAAAAATTGCATTTTAAGAGACTATAGAAAATGGGCAGCGCCTTATTTTATTAGCTTCTACCGCCAGTACCAAAATCTTCTATAATTGCTGTAAAACTGGGGAATAGTAGAGGTCAACCTAACACGCACAACAGATAATCAGATATCCAGACAGCGTATTATATTTTCAAAATCACTAATTTGAAGACCTTCAACTCCCCCTGATCGAACCTCTCAAATATAGTTGCACCTGAAGACATCATATTTTCAATAAATACCTAATCATTAAATAGTCATGATAATATCCCAAATAATAAGAAGAAGAAAAATTTGAATATTAATTTATATCATAGATATATTTGAAAGACTTATCCGCAAATTCCAACTGACGAATGCCATTTGTTTATTATGTTTTCACTAATTTTATCTCCAATATCGTCGCTTTGGTCTGAAAACTATTAGTTTTTTAGAAAAAAAATCTGGTTATTTGACTTGAACCACTTAGCTGAGGGGGGTTAGCCTAGTAGGCACACTAATAAAATCAGACCTTTTGGAGAAAATGATGAAAAGACTAGCGAAATTCGCTTTTAGTACATTTGCCATGGTAGGTACCATTGCGCTGGGTGTTTCTGTCGCCCAAGCTGACAACTGGCGCTACGCTATGGAAGAAGGGCTCAATGATCCTCAGGGTTTGTATGCAACAAAATTCAAAGAGGTAATTGAGGCCAATTCTGATCACACCGTTCAAATCTATCCTGTCGGATCTTTGGGCGAGTCAGCAGACGCCATGGAACAAGCACAGGCTGGTTTGCTGCAGTTTATTGACCAGTCCCCTGGATTTACAGGCGCGCTGATCCCAGAAGCTGAAGCATTTCTGGTGCCATATGTGCAGCCAACAGACCCTGAAGAAGTACGGACCTTCTTTAAAGAAGGCGTAGCAGTGAATGAAATGTTCCACGAAATTTATCGTGAGCAAGGCCTTGAGCTGCTTTCCGTCTTCCCAGAGGGACAACAGGTTGTCACCACAATGGAAGAGTTCCGCTCTCCTGAAGATCTGGCCGGTATGAAAATCCGGACAATGACTTCCCCGCTTCTGCTTGAAACATACAAAGCATTTGGTGCGTCACCAATCGCAATGCCATGGGGCGAGCTGATCGGTGCGCTGAAAACCAACATGGTTGATGGTCAGGAAAATCCAACAATCTGGATTGAGGCTTATGGCCTCGATAACCTGACTAAAGTGATGACCTATACTGGTCATGCTCAGTACACAACAGCTGTTATGGCAAATGCTGACTTCTACGATGGTTTGAGCGACGAAGACAAGAAACTCGTTCAGGATGCGTCTCAGCAGGCACTCGACTACATTCTCGATCTTGCAGTTGAGCTTGACGAAAAGGGTCTGGCAAAAATCAAAGAAACCAACCCAGATTATAAAATCGTTCGTCTGACTGAAGAAGAGCGTGCTGTGTTTAAAGAACGCGCCAAAGCCGTTGAAAAAGCGTTTATCGAACGTGCTGGTGAGCGTGGCGCAGCCATTCTTGAGCAGATGAAGAAAGACATGGAAGCTGCGAAGAAGATGTAATTCTTCGTAGAGATTTTTGCTGCCCAGACATAATTGGCGGCAAGAACGTAACAACGGCGGGTCCGGGTTTCACATCCGGGCCTGCATTTTTTCAAGAGTCAAAATCCGGCAAAATGCCGTTAAGGCGTGCTTGAGGGGGATTAATGAGCGGATCGTCACAAAACAGGCTAAGCCTGACGCGCATCATTGATGGTATTGATAAAAGTATTGCGGCCATGGAACGGATCATCATGGCAACGGGCGTAATTCTTATGGCCATCAACACTATTGCCAATGTTGTTAGCCGATTTATTTTCAACCATTCCATTATCTTTGCTGAAGAGCTCAACAGCATCTTCATTCTACTGGTAACTTTCGCCGGAATTGGATATGCAGCTCGCCACGCGCGGCATATTCGGATGTCTGCAATCTCCGACGCCTTGCCAACCCAGACCCGTAAAATACTGATGATCATCATCACCGCTGTCACAGCACTATTGCTGTTGGTGCTGGCTTGGTACTCCGTCCAGTATATTATGAGCCTTTACGCCAAGGGGCGTGTTTATCCTGCCCTCGGCCTCCCTGTTTACATAAGTTATCTATGGGTCCCAATTGGCCTGTTTGTCACCGGCATTCAATATGCCTTGACCTTCGTTCGAAATCTGCAGCGCCGCGAAATCTACCTATCGACTAACCTTCGCGAAGCAGATGCTCAGGAACTGGAAGTGGAGATTTAATCATGGCTTTGGTGATGTTTTCCGCAATGGTAATCCTGTTGCTTCTCGGTTTCCCGATGATGGTACCCCTTATCACCGGCGCCTTTATTGGCGTTGTCGAACTCTTCGGTACAATCGACAAAACAGAATTTATGATTCAGCAAATGCTGGGGGGAATACGCCCATCCTCATTGATTGCTGTTCCGATGTTTATTCTTGCCGCTGATATTATGACCCGCGGTCAATCCGCTGGACGTCTGATTGATATGGTTATGGCATTTATCGGCCATGTTCGGGGCGGTCTTGCCGTTAGCACGGCCTCTGCCTGTGCGCTTTTTGGCGCCGTCTCTGGCTCCACTCAGGCGACGGTGGTTGCCGTGGGAACCCCACTGCGCCCTCGCATGCTGAAAGGCGGTTATAAGGATTCTTTTGTTCTGGCATTGATCGTCAACTCCAGTGACATTGCCTTCCTGATCCCTCCCAGCATTGGCATGATCATTTATGGTGTGGTGGCAAAAGCCTCTATTCCTGAGCTATTTATCGCGGGTCTTGGTCCAGGGCTTTTGATCCTGTTCTTATTCTCTGCCTATAGCATGATCTACGCTAAAATTAACAACGTTCCAACTGAACCGCCCGCCTCCTGGAAAGAGCGAGCAACCGCGGTTAAACGCGCGCTTTGGCCTCTCGGCTTTCCACTTTTGATTATTGGCGGTATTTTCTTCGGTATTTTCAGCCCAACTGAAGCGGCTGCGGTCAGCGTTGCTTATGCTGTATTCTTGGAAGTGATTATCTTCCGGACCATGAAAATCACTGAACTTTACAATGTTGCTCTCTCTACCGGTATGGTCACCGCTGTGGTCTTTATTTTGGTGGGTGCGGGTGCGGCATTTGCTTGGGTGCTCTCTTTTGCACAAATCCCGCAGCAGCTCCTCGGGGCTCTTGGGATCGACCAGATGGGCCAAATCGGGGTTCTATTTACGATCGCCATCGCCTTCTTTATTGGCTGTATGTTCGTGGATCCGATTGTGGTGATCCTGATTTTTGTGCCAATTTTTGCACCAGTTGTGGAAAAAACAGGTCTCGATCCGATCCTTGTGGGTACATTGGTTACATTGCAGGCTGCGATCGGCTCGGCGACGCCGCCCTTTGGATGCGACATTTTCACCGCAGTCGCGGTCTTCAAGCGACCCTATCTGGACGTGATCCGGGGAACCCCCCCGTTTGTCATCATGCTTCTGGCTGTATCTGTTTTGATGATCTTTTTCCCAGACGTTGCGCTGTTCCTACGTGACATCGCATTCGCCAAATAAGAGGAGGTTGACCGATGTTCAAATCCATTCTCGCCGCTTTTGACGGATCAGAAGGATCAGAGGCCGCTCTTAGAAAAGCGGCCGAACTGGCTATCCTGTGTGATGCTGAATTAATCTCACTCACTCTCTTCAGGCACCATTCAATATTGGAGGGCTCGATGTATGCAACCCATGCGGACGAGCCTGACGATATCGATCAAATCATGCGCGATCATGCCCGAGCAATTGCGGAGGGCGGCGCCTCAATCGCAAAAGAAATGGGATGTAAAAAAATCAGGGCTTTTGTAAAAGGGGGCCCCACTGCAAGAACGATTGTTAGCTTTGCAAAAGAGCGGGATAATGATCTCATTGTGATCGGTAGCCGAGGGCTTGGCTCCATAGAGAGTGTCCTGCTTGGCAGTGTGTCTCATAAAGTCACCAGCTTGGCAAAAGTGCCGGTGCTTGTCGTATAGGTGAAATATGGCGGATAATGTTCAAACAACTTTATCGCATTATCCGTTGCATCTTGATAAGCGGCCCACCCCCAAACGCATTGGGCTTATTCTCCTTGCGACCGACCATACGACGGAGCGGGATTTTGCACGCCTTCTAAGCCCCGACGAGGTTGGGGTTTATTGCACAAGGATCGCATTTGAAAACCCCACTTCACGGGAGAATTTGAAGAAAACCGGCCCCCGCTTAACAGAGGCAACGGCAAAAATCCTGCCCGGAGAAGAGCTGGATGCAATCGTGTATTCCTGCACGTCCGCCTCCGTAGTGCTGGGTAATGATGTCGTCGAAGGGCATATCAAAGCCGCCAAACCCGGCGCCACATGTATCACCCCCAGCTCCGCAGCAATTAAGGCTTTTAACGCTTTAAATGCAAAGCGGATCAGTATAATGACACCCTATACAGCCGAGGTGACGGATGAACTGGTCAGCTATTTCATCGCCAATGGACTGGATATCATCTCATCAACCTGCCTCGGCATGCAGGATGACCGTGATATGGCCCGGCTCTCCCACGCCAGCATCATTGAGACAGCCATAGCTGCGATGGATCCGACTGCTGACGCGCTGTTTATCTCCTGCACAGCCCTTCGCGGGGCAGAATGCGTGGGCCGAATTGAAGATAAGATCGGTAAGCCGGTCATCACCTCTAATCAGGCAATGATTTGGAGTACGCTGCAGCACCTTCGCTTAAAACCAAAAATAGAGGGTGCTGGTTCCATATTTGAACTGTTAGGTTCATAGCACGGCGGGAATCTGTTGCCTCAGGATGACAAAGGCCCATTTTCAGCTTATGAATAGCCCCACTATACAAGATCAGATTGCAAGAAAGTCGGTTGGATCATGTCAGATGTGGGGGCGATGGGACCGCCAAAATCAAAACAGTTTGATGATGTCTATTTTTCTGTTGAGGATGGACTTGCGGAAAGCCGTTTTGTCTTTCTAGAGAGAAACAATCTGCCCGATGGATGGCGGGGCAAGGATCAGTTTGTCATCTGCGAAACCGGTTTTGGAACCGGGCTGAATTTTTTATCAGCCTGGAAATTATTCGAAGAAACCACATCCCAGCAGCAAAGGCTAGACTTCATCTCTTTTGAAAAATACCCACTTAAAGTCTCTGAAATCGAGAAATATCTCGCTCACTGGAAGGGCGAGTTTGGGGACCGCTTACAGGTTTTACTCGGCAATTACCCGCCCCTCATTCCCGGATTTCATAACATCATCCTGAACGAGAAAATCACTCTCACTCTGATATTTGACGATGTGAACGACGCTATTCCAGATTTGGACGCCGCTGTAGATGCCTGGTTTCTGGATGGATTTAAACCCGCCACAAACCCCGGCATGTGGAGTGAGATCTTATTCGAAAATATGGCACGGCTTAGCCATCCGGGCACCCGCTTTTCAACATTCACCGCCGCAGGGCTTGTAAGACGCGGGCTTTCCGCTGCTGGTTTTGACGTTGAAAAAGTACGTGGTTTTGGCAGAAAGCGGGACATGACGGTCGGGATGTTGCCGAGCGAAAACACATGAAAATTACCATCATCGGAGGTGGCCTTGCCGGATGCTCCCTCGCTTATATATTTCGGCAATTGGGCTTAAAATCAGTTCTATATGAGGCCGGGCCGACGCTTGCAGGCGGCGCCTCAGGAAACTTTGCAGGGCTTTACAATCCGCGCCTTTCTGTTCTTCGTGGGCCAGAAAGCCATCTTTATGCCTCTGCTTTCGTAATGGCCTTGCGTCTATTCCCAAAGTTTGACGATATTGATCTCAGCCTCACGGGTATCTTGCATCTGTTGGATGATGAAAGAAAAGACCGACGCCTCAGGC
Source organism: Sneathiella sp. (assembly GCA_017643685.1). Taxonomy (GTDB): domain Bacteria; phylum Pseudomonadota; class Alphaproteobacteria; order Sneathiellales; family Sneathiellaceae; genus Sneathiella. Next base: position 55,562 of record JAEPMY010000003.1, on the reverse strand, counting down.
AAACTGTCCCAAACTGGAGCTGGCCTTCAGATCATATGCGTCTCGTTACCAAAGGTGAGGCCTCAGATATCGCTGGCATTCCGTTAGATCATGACGCTCTATACCTGCCAACAGGGGGGAGCATCGCCCCGCAGAAACTCTGCGCGCGATATGTGGACGGTACGGAATATCACCTGAATACCCCTATTGAGGACCTAGATGATATCGATGCCGATATTAAAATTTTAGCATGTGGTCCCGCAGTTCAAAAATTTGCACCTGAACTGCCCATTATCCCCGTTCGCGGTCAAATCAGCCAATTGGAAGCCTCCACCACCTCATCAAATTTGCAATGCAGCCTTTGCTATCACGGCTATATTCTGCCCGCAGTGGAGGGGATTCATACGCTTGGCGCAACATTTCTTCCCAATTCCGACAATGCCGAAATTGATGAAATGGATGATTTAGAAAATACCCAGCGCCTTGGCATGGCGATCCCGGCGCTAAAAGAATGTACCAACGTCATTGGGCAGCGCGCATCGGTTCGGGCAACTTCTCGTGATCGCTTCCCGGTGATTGGAAAGGCTCCCGGAAAAGATAATGTTTATGTTTCTGCTGCCCATGGGTCTTACGGGATTTTAAGCACGCTCGCCGGGGCTCACCTTCTGGCCTCAATGATCCTTGATCGCCCGCGGGCACTTCCCAAACAGGTGATTAAGACCCTTGACCCGGCACGCTTTGAAAAGCGCGCCAAGGCCAAAGAAGGCTGATCGCTGATCACCCGCTATTTCGAAGGCCAGCTGCAATACCGTTGATAGAAAGCTGAATACCCGTCAGGGTTTTCGCATCTTTCTGATTAGCGCGATATCGTTTCAACAGCTGTACCTGAATATGATTTAGCGGATCGATATAAGGAAAACGGTTATGAATAGAGCGGGTCAGCATCGGATTACCCGCAAGCAGGTTTGTCTGCTGCATAATGGCCAGCAACGCATCCACCGTTTTCTTATGCTCTTCTAAAATGGTTCCGAAAATCTGATCACGAAGTTCTTCATCTTCCACCAGAGCCGCATAACGTGAGGCAATGGCCAGATTAGTTTTACTTAAAACCATATCCATATTGGATAGTTGGCCTTCAAAGAAAGGCCAGTTTTGATACATTTCCTGCAATAAGTTCAGACCATTATCTGGATTATCCTGAATAAAGGCTTCAACGGCAGATCCAAAACCATACCAGCCCGGCAACATCAAACGGCACTGTGCCCAACTAAAGACCCACGGAATCGCACGTAAATCCTCAATACGCCGCGTTTTCTTCCGCGATGCTGGTCGGCTTCCAATATTGAGCGTGGCAATCTCATTAATCACGGTAGAGGACCAGAAATAGTCCACAAATCCTTCTGTGCCATAAACAAGACTGCGATAGGCGTCGAACGCTTTACCAGATAGCTGATCCATCGCTTCAAGCCAGTTTTCCTCGGGCGCTGGCTCATTTTTGGAGAGCAACGATGCCTCCAGCGTTGCAGAGGCCAGAATTTCCAGATTGCGAAGGCCGAGGTCAGGGTTGCTATATTTACTGGAGATAATCTCCCCTTGCTCTGTCACGCGGATCTGACCATCAACTGCCCCGTTAGGCTGCGCGAGGATCGCCTCATAACTTGGACCGCCGCCCCGGCCAACAGTACCGCCGCGGCCATGGAACAGGCGAATACCAACGCCATGCTTCTTGAAGACTTCGATCAGGCTCACCTCAGCCTTATATAGCTCCCATCCAGACGTGATGTAACCGCCATCCTTGTTACTATCGGAATAGCCAAGCATCACTTCCTGGATATTTCCAAGACTTTTCACCAGCTGCATATATTCCGGAATTTGGAACAGGCGATCCATGATATCGGCACAGTTTTGCAAATCACCGATGGTCTCAAACAACGGCACGATATTCATGCGGCTTCTCCCATCTGGGGAGACAATTCCCTCCTCTTTCAGGATCAAGGCGAGTTCCAGAATATCGGAGACCGACTGCGTATTAGAGATGATTGCCGTAGAGAGGGCTTCAAAATTCTGTGTTTTCTGAATTTTATAGGCCACTTCGAAAATATCGAATTCACCCCGCGTCTGTTCAGAATATTTCCAGTTTTTACGGATCAACGGACGTGCTGCGGACAGCTCATTCGCAAGCAAAGATATTTTTTCATCCTCTGACAGCTCAGAATAGGCATCCGTGATACCAACGGCTGCAAAGAGTTCCGCAACCGTATCACCATGCACTTTAGAGTTTTGCCGCAGATCAACACATGCCAAATGAAAGCCAAAACAATCAACAGCACGGCACAATTCTTCCAATCGACCGCCAACCAGCTCCTCTGAGTTATTTGCTTTCAAAGACTGTTTAATAACGCGCAGATCCGCTAAAAATTCAGCCGCATTTTCATATGGTTTTGCATCGGCCAGTGGCTGGATAAGCGCATTTTCACCATCTAAAAACTGCAATGTTGCAGACATACGAGCATAAATCCCAACGATTGCCCTGCGGTAAGGCTCTTCAAGTCGGTGCGGAGATGTATCCGGTGAATTGTTAGACAGCTCCTGCAATTCGTCAGAAATATCCACCAAACGGGTTGAGAGGGATAACTCCCGACCAAGCTCGTTCAACTGATCCAAATAATAATTAAGGATCAGGCTGCTTTGTCGCTGAAAAGTCTCTTCAAGAATGCTGGCTGTGACAAAAGAGTTGCCATCCCGGTCCCCGCCGATCCAGCTTCCAATCCGTAAAAAGGAAGGAATGGAGAGATCTGCATCCTTCCCCATCCGCCGTTTCAAACTCGTCTCGAGCTTTCGGTAAAATCTTGGCAATTGATCCAGGAAAGTATAATCAAAATAGCTGAGCCCGTTTTTCAGCTCATCAATCACACTCATTTTTGACTGTCGCAGCAAGTTAGTCTGCCAAAGAGTCAGGATTTTACGCTCCAGCTCATTCTCTTTTTCTTCAATTTCTGTTGGCGTAAAATCCACGCGCTCTAGCTCATGCAAAAGATCCGCAATGCGCATTTCCTGCGTCATTGTGCTTTTGCGGCGCACTTCCGTCGGGTGGGCCGTCATCACCGGAACAACCAAGGCTTTATCGTAGAATGACACGATGTCATCAATGCTGTAACCTGCCTCTTCGACCCTCTCAATGGCTTTCTCAGCACTGCTGAACCGAGCGGGGCTGCCTGCAATTTCATGATATCGGATGCGGCGAACGTGATGCTGATCCTCGGCAATATTTGCAAGATGAGAAAAATAACTGAAGGCACGCAAAATCTGCACCGCAACTTCCGGCGTCAAAGAGTCCAGCAATTCTTCCAGTTCTTTTCGGATTTCCTGATTTTCATTTCTGACATATTCAATAGATGTCTGCCGGATAAGCTCGACCAGATTAAAGACCCCAACGCCTTCCTGATCCTTGATCGTATTGCCAAGCAACCGACCCAGAAGGCGAATATTTTCAACAAGGGGGAGATCTTTTTCAGCGGTAGAGCCGGACATTTCTTCTCTTTCTTTAAACGTTACCTATGCCGATCCCGTATCGGCAAATTCTGATTAATTATTCTAAGTTTGAAGATATATGAGTGATTTTATCCAATAAAAGGATATTCAGAAAATATAATCACGAGAACGAGACAAAATACGAAAAGACAAATAGAGGTCTTTTCTACATCCGCAAAGTTAATTATTTCCGGTATTTATCAACAGGAACGACGATAGGCCCTTTGGCATCTGGTAAAACTGCTACCGAAATTCCGAATACTTGCTGCATCAAGGCCGTACTCATTGCCTCTACCGGCGGCGCATCAGCAATTAATGCCCCATCCTTCATCAACAAAATGCGCTCACACCAGTTACTGGCCAACGGCAAATCATGCAGGGACACAAGAACTGTTTTTCCGGCATCTATCAATGACCTGAACATCTGCATCATCTCAATTTGGTAGGCTGGATCCAAGCCACTGGTGGGCTCGTCTGCGATAATCACGTCGGTTTTCTGGGCCAAAGTTCGGGCGATCAGAACACGGGCTTGCTCTCCGCCAGAGAGGCTATCATAAGGACGGTCTGCAAATTCTGCGACACCCATCTGCTGCATCGCCGCCAAGACAATACGCCTGTCCTCATCAGAGGATCGACCAAACTTTGGCTGATGAGGAATTCGGCCTAGCATAACAATATCCCGGCAGCAGATATCCCAGTGAACTTTCCGCTCTTGCGGAAGATAGGCGACTTTTTGGGCAAGCGCATTTTGGTCAGCCCCACCATCCGATAAGCCCTGATGATTAATTTGCCCACTAAAGGGAATCAATGACATCAGCGCCCGCATCAATGTGGACTTGCCCGCCCCGTTTGGCCCAAGCAGACCGATTAACTGCGGTTTATCAACTTCAAAGGAGATATTTTTGAGAACTTCCTTTCCACCAGTTAAGACAGAAAGACCATTGCAAGAGAGGATCATAGACCGGCCCTCCGCCTGACTTTGACAAGGAGCCAGATGAAAAAGGGCGTTCCAATAATTGCGGTCACAACCCCAAGTTTCAGGTCCTGCCCCGGCAGAATAACTCGCACCCCAATATCCGCAGCAAGCAAGAAAATGGCGCCGCCAAAAGCGCTGACAGGCAATAGCTGACTTGGACGGTTACCAACCAACGGGCGCAGCAAATGGGGAACAACCAACCCCACAAAACCAATAGCCCCCGCCACCGCTGTCGCCGCGCCGACGCCAATTGCAGTTCCAAATATCGCCAACAACTGCACCTTCTTAAGGTTCACCCCAAGTGAACTTGCCACATCATGACCCAGGGTAAGCGCATCCAGCGCCCGACCCGTGAATATCAATAAGCCGCCCCCAAACAGAATGAAGGGCAAAGACAGCCAGACATGAGACATACTGCGATCCACAAATGACCCCATCATCCAAAAGACAATCTCGATAGCAGCAAAAGGGTTTTTGGAAAGATTAAGAATAAGGGAGGTAAGCGCAGCCGCAAGAGTGGTCAGCGCAACACCTGCCAATATAGTGGTTAGAATATCCGCACGGCGACCCGCGAGGCTATGAAGCAGCAGCACCGCGATACCCGCCCCTGCAAGCGCACTTAGAGGTAATGCCAGATCAAACAGCCCGGCAAAACCAGTATACAAGGCCACAACGGCCCCAAGTGACGCCCAACTTGAAATCCCAAGAAGGCCCGGCTCAGCTAATGGATTTCGAAGCAGCCCCTGCAAGACAGCGCCAGACAGCCCCAATATAGCCCCCACGAACAGCGCTAGAAGTGCTCGAGGCAAACGGATTTCCATCAGGATCAGCTTTTCACCTTTTGACAAGATCCCGGCCCCATCAACCAACAACAGAAACGGGTTAATCCAAACTTGCCCCCAACCGAGTGAGACAAAAAAGAGAACAAACATCAGGACCGCAAGCCCCGCACTGAGCCCAAAGATATTTAGACCTTCAGAATTGTTCATTGCGCCATCTCTCGCCGGATAGACTGCAGCGCAATGACACCTTGCAGAACATCCGGTGTGCCGCACATCCAATAGCGCTGATCCAATGAAAAGTGACGCGCCTCCCCAAACCAGCTTTTAAGCGCAGGATGACGTAACATTTCACTGGAGCGAATAGTGCTCTCACTCCATCGCTGCCATGTCAGCAGAAAATCTGGGTTCGTTAATATCAAACTCTCCATAGAGAGACGGTTTGGCCCTTTGAGACCCATTTCACTGCCCATATGCCGAAAACCAGCGGCTTTAGTCATATTGCTTTCTAGGCTGTCAGCCCCGGTGACGTAGCTATTGACAGTATAAATACCTAAAAGCGGTGGCTTGTCAGATTTTGTGGTGGGTATTCCCAAGCTCTTAAGCCCGGCATCCAACTCCCGAACCAAAGCGGCCGCAGCCTGCTCCCGCCCCAAAAGGTGCCCCACCTTCTGAATGTTATTTCTAATATCCTCAAAATTCAGCGCAGGGGCAAACTCTTCCACCCTAATGCCAAGACGGCGAAGCATATTCACGGTGGAGCGGTTGCTATAAGTCCCTGCGATAACCAGATCCGGATCGAGACGTAGAAGTTCTTCGGCCAAACCGTGGTTCAGATAATAGCTCCCGATTTCATCGGCAATGAGGGAAGCTGAGCGGTCTTCCGAGAGGAAGGAGACCGACACAAGCTGCCCCGGCCCCGCAATTTTCTGTACAAGGTGATCGGTGCAAAAATTCATAGAAACCACCCGTTTCGGCGCCGCCATTGAGACGGAAACCCAAACAAGTGAAACAACCAATATGCCAATGACCTTGCCCAACATTTTCAACGCTTAGAACGACCCTTTCAGGCCGATAAAGGCCGTAGTTCCCTGTGTGTTGAAGCCGTAAACTTCCTGATAGTCCTCATTGAACAGGTTTTCAATCCGCCCGTAAACTGTGATCTGGTCCGTGAAACGGTAATCAGCGCCAACATTCACCAGCACATATTCATCCAAAGTCACACGGGTCTGCGGTGTCGTTGAGATAAACTCGTTGTCCTTCATCTTGCCGTTAAAGATCGCATCAAGGAATAAATTTCCCTGATCAAAGGCATAATTCACACCAACAGCAGCCGTATGGTTTGGACGGCGCACCTCTTCCTGCCCATCAGGCTGTTCCGCGTCCAAGAAGGTGTAGCTGGCATTGACACTCCACGCATCCGTTAGATCAATAGAACCTGCGACTTCAACCCCTTGACGATCACTGGTCCCATCCAAATTAACTGGCGTTGAAATAAAGCCCGGCAGAAACGCTGTCGAGATTTCATCTTCCAGCCGTTCATTGAAATATGTCACGTCAATCACCGCCCGGTTGTCCCAGAACTTCTGCTCAACCCCGATGTCCCAGCCAAAGTTCTCTTCCGGCTGTAAATCAGGGTTACCCTGGAATGAAGACGGGTTGAAACCGAACTGCTCGTAGAATGAAGGGTTTGTCACCCCCGTGCCGAGAGAGGCATGAAACCGTGTATTGCTCTCTGGCAGAACATAAGCCGCACTGGTGCTGTATGTGACAGTATCATCAAAGGCGTCATTCCGATCATATCGAACAGCCCCCGAGATAAAGAGCTGATCAAAAAACTCGCCCCGATATTCGGCCACAAACCCGTAAAGATCTCTCTCTTTCGTTGGCCGCTGGGAGGCGTTGGACGGGTATCTGTTCCGGAAGGTCTCCCGCTCCCATTCAAGGGCACCGGTGATGCTATGCTCTGCATCACCCTCGTTCCCACCAAAGAAATATGTGCCCTGATAGCTTGCGTGATAACGGTAATCTTCCGTTCCGCTGAACCCGAAATTACTGAGGGACTTGGATGTGAGGCTGGTAACTTCGGTCCGTACTTTATGAATCAAATCTCCATCCAAAGTGGAAAGCTTCAGACCTGCACCGCCATAAATTTCAGTGGTTTTGGTATAGGCAGCAAAATCAATCGCCTCGCCTTCCGTTGGAGACGCCGCGGTAAAGTCCTGAATATCCGCCTCAGCCTTCCGGTTGACATACCGAAGATTCGCATTAAACGCGAGATCCGGTGTGATATCCCAATTCAGGCGGCCGTTCAGCGTAGCGTTGTTATCGCCATCATCTTCGCTGCCGGTTGGCGCAAGATCAAAACCACCTGAACGACGAAATGTGCTGGAGAGTGCAATATCCACATCATTCGCACCCGCCTGCAAAGAAACATTCCCAAGAACCGTGCGGTCTGTCCCAAGCTCTGTCTGCGCTGAGACTTTATAATCATTGCGGATCCCACCTTTGGTAAAGATCTGGATCACACCTGCCATAGCATTTGACCCATAGACCGAGCTTTGGGGTCCGCGTAGGATTTCAATTCTTTCAATATCGCTTGTCAGCAGTGCACCAAAGTCAAACTCGCCATTAGTGGAGCTGGCAACCTCTACCCCATCAATCAGCACAAGCACATGATTAGCTTCAGCACCCCTCATCCGAATTTGGGTCAAGCCTCCCAAAGAGCCAGTTCGGGAGACGGCTATGCCGGGAACACGGCGGAGAAGATCAGATACATAGCGCGTCTGGCTACGTTCAATATCTGTGGCTTTGATAACGGTATAAGCCCGACCAACCTTTTCGGCTTCAAGCGGAGTTCGCCCGGCGGAGACGATAATTTCGTCCAGTTTAATCTCGTCTGCTACTGCGGGAAGAGTTGTTTGCGCCCCTAACAGCGCAAAAGCGATAAACGTATACTTATGGTTCATTTGACACACCTCAAGCAGCCGGAACTTATAAATTCCGGCGATCATTTTTAGATCGATCTGGAAATGCAGTGTTTCTTTCGAAACTATCCTTTCACTCACCAGAGGCCGACCAGCTTTTATGGTGTCACTTCAACGGAAAGCCGCACCCGGATACACCCCGTATCACAGGTCGAGTGACCATTAATGGCAGGTCTCCTGGCTTGTGGGTCTAGACTGTCTACTCACCTTCCCAACGGAACTTTTGACTATCCGTCAGTGGCCTTCTGAGCAGCAATTCGCCACATACAGTTGCGGGGGCAGCTTCGGATTTGGGTCACGCCTACCGAATTCCCTATTCATCCGTTTAAATTCACGGAACCACTAATGTGCGGCGCAGCATAAGTGCGTTTGAAAAACCCGTCAACTCCCTGAATGACCTAGAAAACAGGGTTTTGCTACTGTTTTACCCACAAAAAAACGGTGCCCGGGATTTCCGGACACCGTTTCATCAATTCAATAACAGGCCAGGATGACTTAGCTTGCCAGTGGCGGCGCAAAGTCAGTCAGGTCGATGCCTTTAACCGCGGCTTTATATTCATCAATGCTTGGGGTGCGACCCAAAACAGTTGAAAGAACTACAACTGGAGTGGATGCAAGCAGAGACTCACCTTTTTTCTCGTCGGAATCTTCTACAACACGACCCTGGAACAAACGAGTAGAGGTTGCCATAACGGTGTCCCCTTTCTCCGCTTTTTCCTGGTTACCCATGCAAAGGTTACAACCTGGACGCTCCAGATACAGGATATTTTCATATTCTGTACGGGCTGTTGTTTTCGGCAGAAGATCATCAAACTCGAAGCCTGCATATTTCTTCAGAACTTCCCAGCTACCTTCGGCTTTCAATTCATCAACGATGTTGTAGGTTGGAGGTGCGACCACGAGAGGTGCTTTAAACTCAACCTTACCATGGATCTCTTCCAGGTTTTTCAGCATCTGCGCCACAATGATCAGGTCGCCTTTATGAACCATACAGGAACCAACAAAGCCGAGATCCACTTTCTTGTCTCCGCCATAATAAGACACGGGACGGATCGTATCGTGTGTGTAACGGCGGGAAGGATCAGGGTTGTTGACATCCGGGTCAGCGATCATTGGCTCGTTAATCGCGTCCAGATCAACCACAACTTCCGCATAATATTTCGCGTTATCGTCAGGTTTCAGAGCTGGCTGCTCCCCAGATTTGATCTCTGCGATACGCTTATCAGCTTTGGCGATCAAACCGTGAAGGGTTTTGGCTTCATTTTCCATGCCCTTATCGATCATGATCTGAATGCGGCTTTTCGCAATTTCCAGAGACTCAATCAATGTTGCATCTTCAGAAATACAGATAGAGGCTTTCGCCTTCATTTCCGCAGTCCAGTCCGTGAATGTAAAGGCTTGGTCAGCCAGCAGCGTCCCGATATGCACTTCGATCACGCGGCCTTGGAAAACGTTTTCACCAAACTGCTTCAGCATCTGCGCCTGTGTGGCGTGCACAACATCACGGAAATCCATGTAAGGTGCCATATGGCCTTTAAAGGTCACTTTGACAGACTCAGGAATTGGCATTGTTGCCTCACCGGTTGCCAATGCCAGCGCAACGGTACCGGAGTCGGCACCAAAGGCAACGCCTTTTGACATACGAGTGTGGGAATCGCCGCCGATAATAATCGCCCAATCATCCACAGTGATATCATTCAGCACTTTGTGAATAACGTCAGTCATCGCGTGATAAACGCCTTTTGGATCGCGCGCTGTAATCAAACCAAACTTATTCATAAAGCTCATGAGCTTTGGAATGTTGGCCTGTGCCTTCAGGTCCCAAACAGAAGCCGTGTGACAACCAGACTGATAAGCACCGTCAACGGTTGGAGAGATAACTGTCGCCGCCATGGACTCCAGTTCCTGAGACGTCATCAGACCTGTTGTATCCTGAGATCCAACAATATTGACCTCAACACGAACGTCAGAGCCGGCATGCAGGGTTTTGTCTTCTGCAACACCGACCGCGTTTTTGTTGAAGATTTTCTCAACAGCTGTCATGCCCTGACCGGGGTGAGAAACTTCTTTAGACGGTGCAAACACTGTCGGCATTTCAACGCCCAGAGTTTCTGCCGCGAAGTTCTGCAATTTCTTACCAAAGACGATCGCGTAAGAGCCACCCGCTTTAATAAACTCAACTTTCTGCGGTGTCAGCGCGGAGGAGATATCCACCAGCTCTTTGTCACCATTGTAAAGTTTCTGAGTTTTCGTGTTGATGGTCAGAACCGTGCCTGTCTCAACAGAGTAAGCCTGCTCCAGAACTGGATCGCCATTTTCGTCCAGAACCGGCTTGCCATCTGCATCCAGTTTTTTGACCCAGTTTTTAAGATCAAGACCAATGCCGCCGGTTACACCAACAGTTGTCTGGAAAATCGGGGAAATACCATTAGTACCCGCAACGATCGGGGCAATGTTCACAAATGGGATATATGGGCTGCCCTGCTTACCCGTCCACAGCGCCACATTGTTCACGCCGGACATACGGGAAGAGCCAACACCCATTGTGCCTTTTTCAGCGATCAGCATCACACGCGCATCTGGGTGTGCGGCCTGCAGCTCTTTAATTTCTTTCTGAGCTTCTTCAGAAATCAAGCATTTACCATGCAGCTCACGGTCAGAACGGGAGTGAGCCTGATTACCCGGAGAGAGAAGGTCGGTAGAAATATCACCCTCAGCAGCGATGTAGGTAACAACCTTAATTTCTTCTTCAACATCTGGAAGTTTGGTGAAAAACTCTGCTTTCGCGTAGCTTTCCAGAATGTCTTTTGCAATCGCGTTACCCGCGTCAAAAGCGGCTTTGAGACGATCTGTATCAGCTTCGTAAAGGAAAACCTGAGTTTTCAAAACTTCCGCGGCCTGCTTTGCGATGTCAGCGTCATCACCAAGGGCCAGATCCAGAAGAACTTCGATGGAAGGACCACCCTTCATGTGAGAGAGCAGCTCAAACGCGAAAGTCGGTGTGATTTCCTCGACAACGTCATTACCAAGAATGATGTCTTTCAGGAAAGCAGCTTTAACACCCGCGGCGCTTGTTGTGCCTGGCAGTGTATTATAGATGAAGAAGTTCAGACAATCCGCGCGATGTTCGCTGCTGGCGTCTTTAATGTGGGAGATGAGTTCTTGAACAAGGGCACCATCTTCAATTGGCTTGGGGTGCAATCCTTGACCTTTACGATCGTCAATCTCATTCAAGTAGTCTGTATAATAGCTCATGACTGTCCCGATATATTAGTAATTGATTGGGCTTCGCACCGGGCGGCAGACATTTCTGGCAGGCCGGGTAAAGCTTGCTGAGCGCAGTAGTAGTTTATCCCACATTTTCTTGCAAGATTTTTCCACATTTTGGAAGTGGTAATTCCTCAGAATTATGCGGCATAAGGCAACGAAAGTGAACGATTTTACCCAAAATTTGGCGGCTAGGTGAGGGACATCATGTAGCACCCGATACCGCTTATCCAATCTCGAGGGGTGCAGGCTCCCCTCGAGATACGCATTAAACATTTGTTTAAAATGGCATTTTTGCCCTAATATAGAATGAGCGCCCCGGCTCATTCACCTGAATTTCCGTAGGGTCAGAGATATTTGACCGGTTCAAATGACTAGCATATGTCTCATCAAACAGATTACTCACTCCAACGGTGACAGAGAGCGGATCAAGTTTGGTCACTGTCGCACTGACATCAAAAACCGCATACCCGCTTGTTTTCCTAACATCACGGCCAGTCCCTGTGGTCGGGTCCGTGTCTACCCGGCTTTGCTTGGTTGCCCAGCGCATTGTGCTGCCAATTTCCACATAATCATGCGCCTGCCAGAACACATTTACAGAGCCTTGCAACGCAGGGATTTGAGCGAGTGCCATATCCTCATCCAAATTTTGACCATATGTATAGGTGGCATCCCCTTCAACCCGCAAAGCAGGTGTGATATTCCACCCCCCCTGCAATTCGAAGCCGGACAGCAGCGCATTCACGTTGCGGTAAACATCTGCATTTGGCGCGTTCAGCAGAATACCAGCCTGACCACGGGCGGAATCACGTAAAATATAATCATCAACATGATTAACATACGCACTGGCGCCGAAATCCCAATTTTTCTGCTCAATCTTCACGCCGAAATCGAGCTGGTGATGCTGCTCAGGGTCAATATTTGGGTTTCCAACCCATGATCTATTATCCCCCATCATCACCATGTAATTTGCTAGACCGCGCTCCGTCGCGTCAGCTGTTCGAACTGCACGGCTTACTCCAGTGAAGAATGTAACGCCCTCACTAAAGTCATGCTCATAACGCAACAAACCGCCAAAGTTATGCTCACTTTTCTGCTCAGCACCATATCCATAGAAAAGATTATAAACATCGTTTGCGCTAAGTCCTGTGACACCCGCCACCTGATCTGCGCGGCCATAACCCACATTTACATAATCATAACGGCCACCAACGATCAGCCGATCTTCGCTACCAAGGTTGAAGGTGGTTTCGACAGCTAATCCAATCTCATCGGCTGAAATATCAGGCCACATGACGGCTTGCAGCATATTGACATTATTTGCCGCCATCCCCTGCAGCCGATCCGCATCACGGATGTTCCGCCGATATTCCAGCGAGGTTTTGATAATCTGCCCCCCTAAATCAAGGTCAGTCTTCATCTTTGCGCCATATGTATTAGACTGAGACTCTACTTTACGGAACATGGCCCCAGCAGGACGCAAGCTGTAATTGTCCATCACGTGATCCACAAGAGAGCCATAGAAACTAGTATCAAATTTTCGAACCAAGCCGTCTTCAAAATCTATCTCAAATCCTGCACGAAATGTTTGCGCCTCTGACATGGGGCTGTCCATTCCCGCACCAGGGAACAACGCATCATCGATCCGATGAAAATCATAGCTCAAAAAGAAATGTGTATCCTCTGGCGTAACACCAATGGCGACACCTCCTGTGGTCTGCTCAAAAGAACTTCGAACTTCATCACCGTCACCATCCTCGTAATCACCCCCATTCTTATAAGAGGAATGAGCCCGGACATAAGCATCTGTGGTACCTGCAAGAACCCGTGCGCCTGCGTTCCATGTACTACCGTTCCCATCAAAGCCGGAACTGACATCTCCTGACACTGAAAACTCTTCGCCAAGTTCAGGAACATCTCTTTTTAAAATAATTGAACCACCTGTCGCACCAGGGCCGTTTAAAACGGTTTGATACCCTTTTGTGACTAATATTCTATCATAACTCTCAATATACAGATATGCAGCCGGTCCATCCATTCGGTTGGGGCATCCGCCAAACGTATATGCATCCTCTGCGATGATATTAAGCTGGTTTTGGGATTGTCCGCGGATAAAGGGCTCCAGCCCATGCCCGCCAAAACGTCCACTCGTTATCCCGGGAACAGAGCGTAGGTAATCTCCTCCATCAGAGTAGGAATAAGATGGGATAAAATAGTCAGTGTCATAACTCTCCGCCGCGGGAGAGGTGCTTCGCGGTGCTGTGACAATAATTTCATCCAGCATCAGATTTTCCACCGCATATGCAGGAGCCGTTAAAGCAGTACTCGCACACAAAACACCAATTAATAATCTACTATGTTTCATTTTAGCCTCAAGACATAAGGTCAAGGCAGGCACAGGCAGGCCGTGTCTGCAAACAGAATTCAAATTTGGATAAAGTCAGGCTAATTTTGGAGGTGCACGAGAGTGCGAGGGCTGGCATTCCGTTTCAGGGCCAGATTGAAAATCTCGTGCTGTGTAGAAAGTAGGTTGGGCAGCCTCGTCATATATAACTTCAAGGCCGTCTTCAGTGAGCACATGCTGAACACCATGCGCCGCTGTGTAACAAAGCGCACATTCATAACGCGTTGCTTGAGAGGACTGATCTTCCCCCCCTTCCAATTCTGCAAGGCTCACAAGTTTGAACCCCTCCGGGGTACAAATCACAATTTTTTCGCCAAAAAGAGCAGATAGAGCAGGATCAGTTGCCGCCGCACGTGCATCTGGCGCGGTATATACGGCAAAAAAAGGCAACATAATATTCATCAGGAATGCCATTAGCAGCCCCAATGATAAGATTTTATGATGTTGCGCCCGTCCCATGTCTCAGACTGATAGCCTCAAAGGCTCCGGAGAACAACAAAAAACACAATTTTTTTGTACTTTATGATTTTAACGGAATGCCTTATCGCCCGCGCTTCAGCGTAACGGGATCAATCTCACCAATCCACGGTTTGCCTGTATCATCCACCGCCACAGTTTTAAGCTCTGTATTATTCACGCGATCAAAGCTATTGTTTGCGCCATTCCATTTATAAAGCTCATCCGCCGGATCAACGATGTAAACCGATCCTTCCGCCCCCACACTAATCCGCGCGGCGCTTTGCCCGGACGCTGGTCTTTTTTCAAATCGAGAACCCGTCCATTGCATCACTTCATTATTTTTATTAACGATCCATATATCTCGCCCTGGGCCGACACCTACGTCATGAACTAAACTATAAGTACTGAACCGCCGAAAAACATTAGAGTTTGGCGCCTTCTCATACAGATAGTTTTTACTCCCCGGAAATGAGAAAATGGCATAAATCGTGTCATCAGGAGCCGCTGTCACCCCTGCATTTTCGGCACCATTGACCGAAAATTGCTGCAAAGCACCGTTTTTCTCACGATAAAGGCCGTTCATCACACTTTGCGGATCATTGATATATCCCCATAGCGCCCCATCGGATTCAACCGTGAAATCCAAAACTTGAAACCCGAGGCTACCAAGCTGGCTTGAAAAGTATTTGAAAGACTTCGAAGCTTCTTCAAATTTCGTAAAACCACCAGAATAGTTATAAGCGTAAATTTCTCCGTCATTACCAGCGTCTAGAAATGGTGTATCGAAGATATCCAAGTCCCCACGGTTCAGAGTTTCAAATCGCATATTTTTGGTAAATACAAAACCATCCACCTGATTTGAAACAGGAGTGTCTGTCGCCCCGGTTCCAACGGTATCATCACTGGTCGTTGCAATTGTGGTCTGATCCTGATCCTCTGCCCTCTCAAAGAAACGGGATGACAAAGCCACCCCGTCTGTTGTTGCCACCCAAGGAAAACCGTTGGGTCCCGAGGCCACATCCCTCACGGGAAGCCCCAGAGTGGGAACTGGGACGAAGCGACCCATTTTTTCATCTAATCGCATTAAACGTTCCGCATCAGAAACGATCCAGACCCTTCCATCAGGCCCGATTGAGATGCTCCGTGCTTTTTGGCCAAGTGGCTGACAGGGAGTCACATCACATCGTTGTACCAATTGATCGCTTCGAACACTCCATGGGTTTCCCTCAGGGTCAACAGCAACCAATAGCCCACTTCCCTGAATGCGATCAAAACGATTTCTATTCGCGTTAAACCTAAAGAGGACACCGGATGAATTGGCGATAATCACCGTCCCATCGCCCCCGATCGCGATATCAGACGCCGCGGCGTTTAAGACCTGTTGCCAATCTCGTCCGTCATGCCGAAAAACACGCCCAAGCGCCGTAACGCCCCAAGGGTTGCCTTCAGGGTCCACGGCAATTCTAACAAGCGTTCCGGGAAAGCTTTCAAAATCCCGCCGATTATTTGACCAGCGCAACACATTTCCCACCTGATCAAGTCCAAAAACACTCCCATCCTTGCCAATCGATAACAGGGATGCCGCCCGTCTTGTATTCACAAAAAGAATATCTTCCGTCCCGGAAATGGCTGCCAAATCAACTGACCCGGGATCATCTTCTGTGTTATTTTCAGTTGAGTTTGAAGGCGGCGGTGGTGGCGCATTCACTGGCGGCGCAGCGATATCAGGTGCCGCACCGCTTGGGGCTTTAGGCGCAGATGCAACAATGGAAGGAGAGGAAATGCCGGGTGCCTTAATCCCCTCGGCTTTATTTTCCTCCTCTTCGGAAACATCCTCTTTTAGTTTTCTATTGGCATAAATCTCACCGCTTCGCGTAACCGCCCAAAGTCCCCCTTCTGGCGTTACAGAAACCGTGACTACACCGTTCAAGCCGCCAACGAGATCCCAAGATCGGTTTTGTTGGTTAAGCAAGCGGATATCGCCCTCTGGTGTCGCAATAGCAACCTGTCCATTTGTACCTGCCGCAAGATCAAGGGCCCTTCCAGCGAACGGAACCCACATCTGCCCGTCGAATACGGCAACGCTCCCATCCGGCAGAATACCCCAAAGCGACTGATCTGCCCCAATATCAAGCCTTACCGCTTGTCCGGGGATAGGGCGCCACTCACTGCGAAGCGCATACCATTTCCAAAGGCTTGTATCTTTTCTGGCGATATAGACATTTCCCTTGGCATCGGCCGCCACATCCAGCACGTCATCTGACTTAGGCTCCCACCAAAGACCATTATACCGATGAACACCCCCCTCTTGATCTACAGCCCAAGGACGGTTCCCTTCTGCTGCTGTAATGCGAGCGAACTCGCCCGCCATAGGCCGCCATCTTTGTTCCACCTTATCCCAGCGCCAAACCCTTCCGCTCTGCCCAAGGGCATAGGCCTGCCCCTCCTCGTTAATAGAGAGATCAATGGCGCGACCGGGAATGGCGAACCAAGTCTCGGTCGCGCCCCCCTCTGATTGTGCGAAAGCGCTCTGGATCAGAACCACCGCAAACAACAGAAAGGCCAGTATTACAGGAAGGAAGCGTGTTATCTGGGAACTCGTCAAAAACCGTATCCTTATAAGGGCATCATTCAGATCCAGTCGTTACTCTGACAGGATCCGTTTCTGCAAAAGAGAGATATTCTGTTGAACTGTTTCGTCTTTTTGCCAAGACAACAGCTCGACATCACCGGTACGGAATTCTTCGAAGAACTCTTGCCCTTGCAGACTTTCAAGAACTTCGCTGAATGCAGGGCGCGGCGAAAACCAATCTTTGTGGCGCTGCTCCAACCGCTCGATTTCTTTCTCAAGCGGTGTCAGCTTATCCAATGTCTCTTCCCGGCCAACTTTATCCTGACGGGTATAATGTGGACGACGTGGGGTCAGCAAAATCAGAACGGACCTTTCAAATTCACGTTCAGTCCGTTGGGAAAACAGCATATTCAGAACCGGAACATCCATTAGAAGAGGAACACCATCGGCTGATTTAGACGTTTCCCTCTCACTAAGTCCGCCCAAAATCAATGTTTCATCAAACTTCATGGTGACAGTTGAATTCACATTAGTTTTTGTGGTGTCCAATCGGAATTCAAACACAACAGAGTTAGAAGGGTCCGTCAGGAAGGTCCGCTCCGCCACCACATGAAGGCGGATCATATCATCCGGGAGAATTTCTGGTGTGATCGCAAGTTTAACGCCCACTTCTTTCTGAACGGAGACACTATCTCCGTTACCGCCAGAGACCGCAGCCGCCAGAATTTCTGTACCGGAGAAAAACTCAGATGTCTGACCGGTTTGCGCAACCAAGCTTGGTTTTGCAAGCACCTTGTTACTCGCATCAGCAGAGTTGGCAATATTCAGAGAATAGTTCACCGCCGGAATAGAGATCAACTGCGTGATGGTTTGTGTATTTTGAGCCAGGCCGGTATTCAGCGAATCCTTAATGCGCGTCGCGCCAAAACTAAAGCCCGGCTGTCCGGAAAGGCTATCACCAAACTGAAGCTGCAAGCCATTAAGCAGGTTCACACCGCGGGTATTACGAACATCTTCCTGTGTCCCGATCAGTACCACATCAACAACAACCATGGATGGGTCGTTAAACTGATCACTTCCCTGATTTGGATTAGTATTATTCTGACCATATGATTGCGAGCCATATTGTGAGCTGCCATATGGGGAATTGCTTGACGAGTTATTACCATATGCACTTCCGCCATAAGCATTGCCACCATATGGGGAGCTCCCGTAAGGAGAACTACCAGATGAGCTTCCGTATGGATTACTGCTATATTGAGCTTTCAGGATTTTAGCATCTGTCGCGTAGAAACGACCCCATCCCTCCATCCGTCGCTCCAATGTTGCAACACTCATTTGGTCATCAGCAGATTGACGATAAGCATCCGCAAATTGTCCTGCCTTAGCCGTATCATTCATCGCGGACAAGCTCAGGCTCATGGCTTTCAATACGTGGGGCGCATTATATTGCTCTGGATCGACCTCCAGCAGGCGGTTTAATGCCGCTTCTGCGGTGCGCGGATCACGGGCGTAGTAAGAAGCCGACGCCAGACTATAAAGAACCGGCACATCATCCGCATAATGCTGCGCCACAGCTGCGAAATTCTTCTGGGCCAGCGCATATTTACGCTGATCCATATAAAGATGGCCTAGCTGATACTGCGCCGCCAGATTACCCGGATCAAACCTCAACGCCTGTTGATACCCCTGCTCCGCGAGCTCCAGCTTTGTGGCATCGCCCGCTTTGGACATCAGGTGATAGGCAAACCCGTTCAGCAATTGCAGATCCGAATTGGTGATATCCAACTTCAACGCCAGGTTCACCAGGCGAGACGCTTCCTCCAACTCATTTTCCTGCATCTTCTGAACACCTGCTTTCACAAGCTCCTGAACCGCACTGGTCTGATAGGTAGAAGCAACCTGAAAGGATGCTGTATTTTTACTCTGCTCAGGTGGCAGGGATGCACCATTAAAGGTCTGACATCCTGCCAACAGAATAACCCCTGTTGATACCGCCGTGTTACGTGCCACTTTTTTAAAAGACATATTGATCTGTCCGCATTTTTGTTCTTCAAACTGGTTTAGCCGGGCCCGCAGATATGCAGACCCGGTAATTCGACTTATTGCCATTTGGAAACTTTGCCGTTTTTGGTAATTCGCCATATCTGGGAGTAGTTCATGGCAAGGAATTGAGTGTCAGTATTCCGCCCCAACGGTTCCCACCTTTTCGCATCTGGATTAAAGCGATACGCAATTCCATCAGAGCCAACGACACTTCCGCGATTTTCCTCAAATGCCGCAACATCAAACCCTTCACCGTAAAGCTTGAACCATTGGCCATTATTATTTTTGGTCCAAATTTCTCGCTTACTATTGGTCACCCATGGACGGCCCATCCGATCCACATCAATGGACGTTCCTTGACCAGACTCTTTAATCCAACGCCCATTTTCGAAGCGGTGTAATGCGCCTTGAGTATCAAGGATCCAGACAAACTGGTCTGCGGCCCCGATATCCATTGCCGGTGGGGCATTCACCACATTGGCGCGATTATTAGCGAAATAGAAAACCCGCTTATTCTTATCGATACCCCAAAGCACATCTCCGGCGACTGCAATCTTGGTGGCGCCAACAACACCAACATTTACGAAGCTGTTTGTCAGGGTATCAAAACGAGCCAACTGAAAGCCTGTTGGCATTGGCATATTTTTCAGGATGTAGACTGACTGGTCTGAACCAATTGCAATCCCTTGCGCTGTCTGGTTGAAATCCACCCAGCGGCTACCGCTAATCGGTTTATCGTTAAATAAGACCCGGTTTTTCAATCCCGCCCAATAAGAGGAGTTTGGGGAAATCATTTCCTGGGTCATCAATGCCCAGTTACCCAACATTTCGTTCCGACCGTCATCATAGGACGCCATACGCGAGAGAATGATCGGGCGTTTGGCGACTTCCAACGCGTCATTAACGATAGCTTCCTGCTTCTCCTGATCCATCGCGATATCAGTTGCAATTGACGTGATAATCGCGGCAACCGTTAGAATTACAAATGGTCCCGCCACAGACGAGAGACCAACCCCACCAGCGGAGGCAGCATTAGCGCCAGTCCGCGCCAGTCCATCGGCAATTTTTGTGGTCCCTCGGACAATATCTGCAGCAAAGCGATATGGGAGAATACCTTTTGCAAGAGTGCCCGACGCATTTGCAAACGCGACCGACTTACCTTCTAACAACGCGATGCCGGCATATGTGGCAATAACCGTCGCAGATGGTCCCAAGTGCATTACACCGCCAACAAGAGAAGGCATGTCAGGTGGACGATAGCCAATATTAAAAATGTTAACCAAGTTATTTGGTGTGGTATTCATACTGGTCCGGGCTTCAACGCCACGCTTCCAACTTTCCCACGCGTTTTTCATTTCCTGAGAAGACAATTTGCGGGATTGCTGAATATATGTCGCAAAATACTCAAGAAATGCCCGTTCATATGGCTGCTTCGGACCTTTCAGAATGAGATTGTAAACATGTTGGTAAACGGCTGAATTAAGCGGAGTGGATTCTTCCGGCTTTGACCAGATCTTTTGCCATGCTTCCTCTGGGAAATTCTCGTCAGTGATCTTCGCTTCTTTCATGTAATTCTGAATAGTCGCATCAATCAGATCCCGGTTCAGAATAACATCGGCAACGATCTCTGCCGCCCCTGGAATACCGAATAATCCATTTGACGTCCGTGGCTTGCTTTCCCAACGCATTGTCAAATATTCGCAAGCGTTACCACTCTTTACGGAGCTTAATGAACGAACAGAGCCTTCTGGACATGTCCAGCAGGTTCCTCCGTCTACAAAGTCGAAATGCTCACCCGCCTTACAGGTCAACGCCGCCTCCTGTACGGCTGGCTCCTGCTGTTCATTAATCATACATGCACGAGAATGTGACGCAGCTTCCCAAGTCCGAATACCATCTTCCGGGCAGGAGTAGCATTTCCCATTTGGATCCGGGAATGTTCCTTGTGGACAGACGCTTTTGATAAATTCTGCAGAGCGCGCCGACTTGAAAACCATACCGCATGCATTCCATTCATTGACAGCAGCTCCAGTCCGGCCGTATCCATCTGGACATTTCCAGCATTCACCGCCATTTCGCGGATCGTGGAAGCTACCACCATCGCAGGACTGTTGGTTTCCTTGCTCAATGGCCGGTACAAATTTAGGCGGTGCAATTTCGCGAGAGCAGGCTTTATCTGATTGGATGTGAAAACCGGTGCGATTAAACCCTGACGGACAGGAAAAACAAGACCAGGTTCCGATATCGAAAAACGACCCACTAGGACACTCTTTCCTCGCATTTCCAATTTTTGTGGCACTTGTGAAACCACAAGGGTCCAACAATCGGCCGGTCCGAAGGTCAACCGCACCGCACAGAGCGGTTCCTTCATAACCATCTTGTGTTTGGTAATTAGCGGCAAACGCATCTTCTGCTGACATGACAACAAAAAATGAAAGTAATATTGCTAAACAAGCGAAAAGCCCGCCCTTCAATCGACCCCAAAGACAAGTCATCCTAAATCCCCTACATCCGTCTTCACAAAATGCGGGTGCTTGAGAAAAGGCATATTTTCCAGCCCCTTAAAACAACATCCGCAAGTCCTGATTAAGAAAATAGTGGAGAACAAACAATTCAGGATTACGCCCACCTGACCGATTTTGTCGTGATGTGGATAATGGTGTCCAAATATGGATAGGTTAGGCGTATTCATATTAAGTTTCCGAAGGGGACTCGCCAAATTCCTTGGCATATTCCTGGGCAAATCGGCCCATATGCGCAAATCCCCATCGACGGGCAATATTTGCAACGTTCTGTTTTCGGCCTGAGGACAAAAGCTCCCTGCGAACCTCTATCAAACGGATTTTCCGAATGTACTGCTGCGGGGTCACATCGAAAGCATCCAAAAATCCGCGCTGCAAGGTACGATAACTACATCCCGCAACCTCAGCTAAGGTAGTCATATCCAATTTATCGGCGGGATGCGCATGAATGTAATCCTGTGCGCGCTTGACACTCCGGGGCAGAATATTTGACACCTCACGGCCGTTCAGGCGATCCTGAACAGTACTCGCAAGTTGCGTCAAGATCTGTGTCATAATCAGGTCTGACATCTGCGCCTTGATCAGTTCCCCGTCCATGTTTCTAAGCGGCCCATCCAACGCTTGCGCGGTGAATTCCAGAGTCTGACGTAGAAGTAATCCTCCTTCAGATGAAAAATCAGCCGCCGGGTCAAATTCAAGTGGCACCAAGGAGAGCTTTTCACCGCCTAATCGAAGGGCGTGCTCTCGCAATTTTTGCTTCGATAGAGGAATGGCATAGGTATGGAAGTTCTCCTGATAGGCAACAGAGTGCCGACCGAGGTCACGAAAGATACCTTTTTGCTCTGAATACTCCCATTCTTTCTTGAGGTGAGTAATAGACCCTCCCCCCTCGGTCGGGACAAAAAGAAGAAGGCCGTCATCGGTTTCCCCCTCAGAAGAGATTTCAATGCCAACATCGCCAAATGTGCTGTGCATAATACGAACATCACCCACATCCGCCACGGCGATACGCGTATCAAATTTACTATAGTCCCCGATGATGTTCATTTTGAACGGTGTGGAAAGATGGCTGATCATCTCCTCCACTTCACTAACATCGGAGGAATTAAGCACCACATAATTTGAAAGAGGATCCATTTAATCTCTACCTAATCATTTACGTGAACTGAACTAAACTCACTTCAACTTTTGATACATTCTTTTATCATGTTCCAGCAAATATTTTTAATTGCAAACATAATACTAACCTTGTTCAAAAATCGCCCCGATACCTTCTATATATTAATTATTTCAATATCTTATTTAAAAACAGCCATACTACCGTTTGGTCGTACAATCCAGACCTCTCCCTTTGGTCCAACCGAGAGGTTACTCGCCTTTTGCGCGTCTACACCTTCCCACCCCTTATCGGTGAGCTTATAGAGGCTATTGCTACCCCCAATATGCCATATGGACCCGTCGGCGCCGACAGCGACATCGAATGCTTCGCCCGGCTCCTGCAACCATTTTCCGTTATCAAAACGATAAATTTCGCGGTTCAGACCAACAGTCCAAAGGGCACCATCTTTACCGGCTGCAACCTTGGAAAGGTTGCCCGGGATTTGAACCCACCCATTGGGCCCCATTTTGTAAATGGTTGAGTTTCCGCCGATATGCCATTTCACATCATTTGAATCGATCGCGATATCACTTGCCCAGCCTGGCACCTGTGTTTTGCGCCCGCTTTCCCAGATATCCCACATTGCGCCATTTTCATCCAACCCAAAAGCTTTTCCGGACAATCGGCTTGCCTGCACATTCTTAAACGACCTCAAGCCTGTGTCTTTCCAACCGGTTTTCCCTTTGAGGCGAACATAAACCGATCCACTACCGCCGATATGCCAGACATCGCCGCTTGGACCCGTACTGATCTGAGATGCCCAACCGGCAACTTCCCGCCACTTAGGTTTTTTAGGCCCATTTGTAGACGTGTAAGTCGTGACGACAATTTTATCTTTATCGATAATGATCGGGGTTATGGCAATATCCCCACCATTAGTCGTCGTTTGCGAGGTATCTCTCAGCCCACCTTTTTGCGCCAAGGGAGACACACCCTGCTGATCATGTTGATACAGGATGATGTGGTTGTTCGGACGGAGCGCCCAAAGCATCCCAACAGACACACTCGCCACACGGTCAACATTACCCGCGTCTAGCGGCTCCCATCTATTGTTATAAATCAGCCTATATGCCTGGTCATCCTCACCGGCGATCCAAACATCGCCAGCAGCACCCACAGCAACATCTTTTGCTTTTTTCTGGGCATTAGTCCATTTGCCGGAATAGTGGTAATGCAGATTGTTATTGGTATCGACAATCCACGCGATATCACCCGGGCCAGCGGCAATCTTCTTCGCTTTTGGTGCAGTTATCCGGCGCCATCCACCATTATCATCTTCCATATAAACGGAATTACTTCCACCGATATGCCATTTTACCCCGCGGGCGTTCACAGCAATATCCGCAGCCCAGCCCGGTACATTACTCACCCGACCGTCTTGGAACACTCTCATGCCCCCTTTATCATTAAGGACGAAGGCCGTCCTTGAAGTGGGGAGCGACGCTATTTTAGCAACATTTTTAAGATTGGTTTTCTGCCAGCTTTTATCACTATTTGCATTTGCATGGTAAACACTGCCATCTGCGGCAACATGCCAAACATCACCGGAAAGGCCAGAAGAAATGTGTTTAGCTTCCCCGGCCACATTATACCATGTCCACTCTTTGCCATCGAAAGCCAGAGGGTCTACTTTCAGCGTATGCCCAGACAGGTTTGCATCCGCAGCCTGACCGATCTGAGCCATCTTTGGCCCACTTGGCCGAGCATCGCCAGTTGTTGCCAGTGCCCAATAAGAGAATATCTTAGCCGACTCACTTTTATTCTGACTAATGGTACGAAGGCTCGGTTTATAATTCTTGGCCTGCTCTAAATACCTAACCAATTTTGGACGAGCATCTGCTTTTTCCAAGTTTGTGGTAAGCTCAGCCTCAAATGCCAACATAAAAAATTCGATGGCTATACCGGGACCTGTAATTCCTAAAATTTTGGTGGCTAACTTTCCTGCGGATACAGCCGACTTAGATGCTGTTGCAGCCGTTTTCGCTATATCGTCAATGGCGCCAGTAAAGTTCTTCGCCATCGCCGCAACATCATCCCCTTGACCGAATATCTGGCGAGAGACATCCCCAATTTCATCTGCAGAATTAATAACATCATCCACACTGCCTTTGAAACTATCTGTCCGATTTACAAAAATCCGACGGGTCATTTCATCAGCAAGCGTGCCATCACTTAGCGAAATAAAGTTAGAGGCAAAAAGCCCAATTGTCGGAGTAGCAGCAGCCATGTTAATCAAAGCAGAACGCGCAACCACTTGGCGGAAATCCGGTGGAACTGGCATCTGATCGGTAAATAGCATCAGCATATTGCTTCGCATCTGACGTGCGTTTTCTTCGTTTCGTTTCTTTAAAGCAAGCTGTTGCGCCGCATACCAATTGTCATACGCGTTCAGCGATTCCTGAGCCAAATAAAGCTTATACCCCGAAATAAAGCCTTCAAATGCGCGAATGAGACGGCCTTCGGGGCTATTACCAGGAACTGTCTTAGTGTTATCCAATGCAATATTTAGAATATGCTTCAGCATCACATAGCGAAGGGCGAGATTCTCTTCAGGATACTGCCCGATCTCACGCCAGAGAGCATCAATAGCATCCTGACGGTTGAGGCCGATCTGTTTTCCAAGATCTACCGCAACCTTCTCAAGCTGATGCCGCTCCTTGATCAGCTTAACAGCAACTTCTGCTGCACCATCCAGAAGGAAAAGCCCTTTCCGAGGCAGTTTTGGGACATCCCAGATAATAGCCGGCGCTGCACATGCATAAGGGGAGTCAACGGCTTCGGTGGTGCGCGTGTAATCAGCTGGACACGTCCAACAACTTCCGATGACGGTTCCGTTCGTTCCCCTTGGATCCCAAAAGGCATCTTCCCCATAAGCTTTACAGCCAGCCTTCTTTATCTGGGTCGCAGGCTTTGTTTCCATAATCGGACGACCACAAGCCTTAGGACCTGTTACGGGAAATACTGTTCGCACATATTCAGCAGGGCAAGACCAGCAACTACCGCCATCAGTCAGGTCAAAGAACGCATTATCAGAACCACAAGTTGCGGACCGAAAGTTCGCAGGCGCCCATTTAATTCCAGAGAAAATATCTCCTTTTTCACACGCTTTATCTTCGAACACAGGGAAAATTGTCCGGCGGTATCCGCCAGGGCAAGACCAACAACCACCCCCATTATACAGATCGAAAAAGCTGCCACTTGGACAAAAATTTGCGTTTGGAATTCGGCTTGCCTGCCGTACATCACCAAACACATCTTTATTGGTGACGCGGGTACAGGCGGTTTTTGTTGCGATTGAGTCTGCAGACCGTTCAAATCCGGCAGGGCAAGTCCAGCACGCCTCCAAATCATATATTTGCCCTGCTGGGCACGAGAGGACCGGCGCGCCCGCTAATTTTCCAGGCTGACTTTTACAGGCAGGTTGCAATTGTCCATTGGCTTCAATCCCACCGCAGACAGGCTTCGCTTCACTATCATTAGAAAGCTCAAAAATACCTACAAACGCAAAAAGGACGATAAGCAACCAACGCATCTTCCACACCCCTGTTCAGCCGGCCCAGATTATGATGGGATCCGGCCCTTAATTTATGTATGCACGCAAACAAACAGGGTTGAAGATAGCGAAAACAGAAGCGGCTTTTAATCACTGCCTCGTATGAAGGAGGGGTTATTTTATATGCGTGAAGGGTTAGAGGGTGCGGACCTTCTTCGCATAACTTGCAGGTGTGACATCAAATTTTCCGGTGAACGCCTTGGAAAAATTGGTGCTGTGGTTATATCCGACCGCCCAGGCAATCTCTTTAATGGCCATATCTGTTGTTTCGATCAGACTTTTTGCTTTTTCAAGCCGCATAGACCGCAAACATTCAAATACGGTGTCCCCATAAAGAGATTTAAACACCAAATTCAAGCGCTTTTCAGTGAAAGCCAACTTCTTGGCGAGATCGGAGAGGCACGGTGGGTCCCGCAAATCGCACATCAACAAGCCCAAAGCCTCTTCCGCTTTCTTTTTATCTTCTTTGCTAGGGCTAAATTCTGTCTCGCTCGTTGATTTACGCATGCTTTCTTCAACAAGCGCCATGCAAAGAAGTGCGGTTGCTTCCCACTGAATTTGTTGCAAAGAACCTTGAGCCTCGATTTGAATGTTCCGATCCAACGTCTCCCGCATGAATTTGCTTAAAGGGAACGCCATCGGCAGGGTTCCGTCTTCTATCGGTTGGAACATTGGCTTCATCGTTTCTGGAATTCGATTATCCAGATACCGTGCAAAAACCTCTGGAGTGAAACAGAACCCCATGCTTCGGACAATTTGGTTTTCTGGCAAAATGAAGGTGTAGTCTTTCCCAATGTCACGGAACATAAACCCTTGATTGGAAGAGAAATGGCACTCTTTGCCATCAGGGGTAATCATTGTATAGCGCCCCTCAATCGGGAGCATCACACATATCTGAAGGATTTTGGAAGCGCTGGCGACATCCATGCGCATTTCCTGATCCAAGACAATTTCCTGATAATCAATACTGCCGCCGTTTCGAAGTTTGGTCCGCTCAATCCGGGTTTTTGCAAGTTTCGGATCAACCTGATGGCTATCCTCAACCAGCAATTTATCCTTCTGTCCATCCGCCATTTCAACGGCCATATGGTATTTTCGTAACGCTTTTTTCTCTTCCATAATCCTACTACCAGTTACGCGACTACATCAGAAAACCACCCTTTACTTCAATACCAACACCGGGTTTCAGTTTAACTATAAGGAACTTAAATGGCCGGAACCATCCAATCAGGGCGAATACCGCTGATATTAATATAATGATCAGGGTCTAGTCCCTTGAACAGGCCGTGATCCGTCACCAATGCCGTTTTCCAACCGCGGGCCGCACCACCGCGAACATCAGTATGCAACGTATCACCAACCATACAAATCCGGGCGGGATCAATCCCCTGCCCTTCAAGGCGCTGTTCCACAACGTCATAAACAGACGGAAAAGGCTTCCCGTGGAAATTTACCGGAACATCATGCATCTGCTCAAGGCGGTGGCCGAAATACCCCGGCTCGATTGAAAATTCGGTACCGCGAGGGGCGACAATATCCGGGTTTGCCACCACCACAGGACGTGGCTTCTCCTTCAAAGATTGCTCCAGCATCAATTGACGGTCCGCGTTCCAATTTTGCGCCGATAGAAACAGGAATGCCGTTACCTCATCATAATCAGACTTTTTATCCCCAAGAGAGACTGAGGAAACGGTCAAGTCATTAGGCGAAAAATCGGATGTTGCCGCAACGCCCCAATGATGATTGCCACCAAACTCTGCCAGATTAATCTCCGCCGCATGGCGGCTGGTAATCAACTCTTCATGCGCGAAATCAAAACCGAGACCATTGAATTTATCAAACGTCTGTTCCCGATTGAAACTGGCAGCGTTGGTAAGAACAAACAGCTTCTTTCCCAAATCCCTAAGCGCTGCAACGCAAGTATTTGCCCCCGGGATCGGGTCGGTGCCCACATTCAAAACACCAAAAGCATCAAAAACGAACACGTCCACTTGGTCCGCCACGTCGAGAAGCCCGGAGTAGCGATCTGCCTTGGCAGGATGAGAGGCATGAGGAAGACGATGTTTAACCGCCTCATAAAGAAGGAAGGCCCGCTCCCCGTCCAAAAACGGAAGCGGGTCCAGAAACAAATCAGATGATGGCACCGCGCACCTTTGCAGAAACCCATTCACCCACCACAACAGCGACCAAAATCACAACCAGGATCAAGGCGACCTGCGGCCAGGCAAGGACATTAAGAGATGACTGCAGTTGTAGACCAATACCACCCGCGCCCACAAGGCCCAGAACAGTGGATTCGCGAATATTGATATCCCATCTGAAAACAGAAATACCGGCAAAAGCAGGTAAAATCTGCGGGACAATGCCATATAGCATCACCTGCCACCGAGAGGCCCCCGTTGCCGTGATTGCCTCAATCTGTTTTTGGTCGATTTCTTCGATGGCTTCATAAAGCAGCTTGGCACAGAACCCGATGGAGCGAATGGAGATCGCCAGCAACCCAGCAACCACACCCGGTCCAATAATCGACACCAGAAGCAATGCCCAGATCAACGAGTTGATCGAACGCGTAGAGACGATAATCATCAGCGCTACAGGCCTTACAAACACTTTACTAGGCGTTGTGTTACTTGCAGCCAGAAACGCGACCGGAACCGCCATCATCAGTGCCAAAATGGTTCCCAATGTTGCAATATTCAACGTATCCCAGATGGGAACCCACAGTTCATTGATATATTCCCATTTTGGCGGCAACGCACGGCCACCGATATCCGCCGCGATGCGCGGGGCATCCCAAACAAAATACCAAGTAGTGGATTCCGATATCTTTGCCCAGCACCACATAAAAGCCGCAACCGTCAGCAAATAAGCAAACCAACGGATCAACGACTCATTTCGGGTATGCAATTGCCAGACTTTCTGGCCTTTGGAATTTTCAGATACAGGCATTACTGCACCTTCTTTCTGATGACGCCGGAGAGATATTCAAGAACCATCACTGTTGCGATAATGATCAACAGAATGGCGGCGGCTGTATCAAATTCATACCGGTCAAACGCCGTATTCAGCGTCGCCCCGATGCCACCGGCACCCACGAGCCCGAGCACCGCAGATTCGCGAAAGTTAATATCCAAGCGATACATTGAAAGCCCGACAAGCCGCGGCATCACCTGAGGCTGCACACCGTAATTGATCCACTGCGTCCATGTGGCGCCTGTAGATTTAATGGCCTCTGCCTGCACACGGGACATATCTTCGATATCTTCAGCCATCAATTTCGCAAGGAAGCCAATGGTTGCAAAGCTCAAGGTAATAAAGCCAGCCAGCGGACCAAATCCAAAAATCGCCACCATCAAAATGGCCACAATAATTTCATTCAGCGCACGAGAAAGAGCGATAATTCCGCGGCAAACCAGATATACCGGCAACGGGGCAATATTTCGCGCAGCCCCGAGACCGATTGGAATAGAAATGGCGATACCAACAATCGTGGACGTAATGGTCATGATCACGCTTTCGATCAACCCATCCCTAATGTCAGTCCCTCTTGAGACAAAATCAGGGGTGGCGAAGGCTGCAATGAAATTCCAACCCCTCACCAAGCCTTCGCTTACGCGCGACCAGTTCACCTCAAGCGAGCCCGTCGCAAATGAGATATAAACCAAGGCACCAATTATCAGCCCCCAGCGTGTTACTGGGTTTTTGATAAAATGCGGCTTTTTCCAGGGTTTCCCCAGCCGCATATCGAGGGTCACATCACTCATAGAACGGCCTCGTCCTCGGCTTCCTCATCATCCACCTTTTCAATGGTGGCTTCCCAGTCTTCCTCTCCATAAATACGGGTCAGAACCTCTGGTGTCAGCTGGTCAGGAGAACCATCAAATTGCAATTCCCCAAGCTTCAGGCCAATCACCCGCTGCACGAACATTTTGGCAAGTGCCACATCATGAATGTTGATAATCGCAGCCAGCTCCCGCTCCGCACAGAGCTCACAGATCAAGCGCATGATCTGGCGGGATGTTTTTGGATCAAGAGATGCTGTGGGTTCATCTACCAGAAGAAGGTCGGGGTTCTGGATCAAGGCGCGGGCAATACCTACCCGTTGCCGCTGACCACCAGAGAGCTCATCCGCCCGTTTGTCCGCCATTGCCAAAAGGCCAACGCGATCCAAGAGACGAAAGGCTTCATCGATATCTTCTTGTGAATATTTGCGAAGAAAACTGCGCCAGAAACCGACATAGCCCAGGCGGCCCGACAGTACATTTTCCATGACGGTCAACCGCTCAACCAGCGCATATTCCTGAAAAATCATACCCATTTTCCGACGGGCAGAACGCAGCGCCCCCGATCCCAGAGCGGTTATATTCACTCCGTTCAGGATCGCCTGACCACTGGTCGGTTGAACCAGCCGATTAATGCACCGGATCAAGGTACTTTTACCCGCACCAGATGGGCCAATAAGGGCCACAACCTGGCCTTTCGGAATTTCGAGTTCGACAGCGTTCAAAGCAAGATCCCCTGTTGGGTATCTCTTCGTCAGTTTATCAATTTTGAGCATATGGAACCTACGCAGCGGGCAAAAAAATACAAAAAAGCCGCAGGGTAGGTTTCCCTGCGGCCATGTGTGACACTCTTACTTACAGGTGTATTTCACACCATTTGCAGTATCGATTTTACGGATCACATCCCAAAATTCCTTGTAAGTCATTTTCAGGAACTGACCTTCGTTGGATTTCTCAAACTCCCGCTGCAGGGAAGTGCCTTCCCACTCAAAGCTGAAGAAAGCTTCTTCGATCTTAGCTTTCAGTTCAGGCTTGAGGTTGTAAACAACACCAAAACCAGTTGTCGGGAATGTCTGGGATTTATAGATGGATTTCACCTGATCCTCAGTGATCACACCACGCTTCAGCATCCGGTGCATGACGGAGTTCGCGATAGAAGCTGCTTTATAATCTTTGTTGGCGACACCCAAGATGGAGTTGTCATGCTTACCAGAGAAGGCTGGCTCAAAGTCTGTTTCAGCCACCATGTTAAAGTCAGCCTTCAGGATCGCAGAAGGTGCCTTAAAACCGGAGTTGGATGTTGGAGACGTAAAGGCAAGTTGTTGCCCTTTAATATCTTCAACTTTTTCAATACCGCTGCCCGGATAGGTGATGATTTCCATTTCGTAACCAAAGTTGCCGTCCTTAGAGGCCATAATAGTAAATGGATTAAAGCCCGCACAGTTTACAGCCAATGGGTTGGAACCAGTATTAAAGCCCGCAATATGCAAACGGCCAGAACGCATCGCCTCGATCTGGGCGGCATTACTCTGGACCGGGAAGAAGATCACTTTTTTACTAGTTACTTTTTCCATGTGATCCAGAAAATCACTCCAAGCCTCTTTATAAACGGCAGGATCTTCAACAGGTGTGTAGGCAAAAACCAGAGTTTCTGGATCGATTTGCTCAGCTGGATCTTTTGGGGTATCTGCAAGCAAATCACCATCTTCATCGCAGAACCGCGTATCCAGTGTACCGCGCGAACAGTCCGCTGCAGCAGCAGAACCACTCATAAACGTCGTCGCGATCAGGGCACCAGCAGCGCCCATCATAATTTTACGTAGCATTGTTTGTCCTCCCACATTCCGATTGGCTCGAAATGAACAATTTTTTTCGATTTATGACAATTAGATTACACTTTTATGACAAAACAAAAAATCATTATTTTGAAATTTTATATGCCTAATGGGGGAGGTAAGAGAATTGCTCAGGATATGAGCCGCTTCGGAGACAGTGCCGGCATAATAGTTTTATATTTATCCATATTCTGATGTGTGATCAGATCCGCTGTGAGGCTTGAGAGAGCCGGTGCGGTTTGGATGCCATAACCACCTTGACCCGCAAGCCAGAAAAATCCTTCTGCATCCGGGGCGAAGCCGACAACAGGGGTTCTATCCGCGACAAATGTCCGAAGGCCTGCCCAGCTATGCTCAAGACGGGTCACCTCAATGGTTGTCGCCTCTTCAAAGCGATGTAAACCTTCGGCCAGAATCATATCATCAGCCCATGCGTCATGAGGTTCCACCGGATCTTCATCAGCCGGGGAGACCATCAAGGTGCCGGCTTCTGGTTTGGCGTAAAAACTCTCTGAGGCACTCACAAAAAGAGGCCACTTATCAAACCCATCTATGTCCGGGCGCGGCAATATTGCGGCAGAGCGGCGCAGCGGACGAGCCCCCACGGGCTGAACATCGGCAAGGCGAGCGATGTCATCCACCCACGCCCCGGCTGCGTTCACCGCAATTGGCGCCTGATAGGTGTCTGTTGCAGTTTTAAGCGTCCAAGCACCCGTGTCATAGGACATCCCGCTCACCTGCCCGCTTAACACAACTTGACCGCCACGGGATTTCAACAACCGCTGATATCCCTGCAACATCCGATCGACATCGATGTCTTGCGCCCGTTTTTCATACGCCGCCTTCACAATTAAATCAGTTTTGAGAACGGGAACCAATTCACCAGCTTCACTTGGGGATAGAACCTCCATCCCTGCAGCGCCCTCAAGGTAGTTGTTCAGGTCATCCAGATGGTCTTCATGGGCGAACATCAACTGCCCCCGTGGGGTTAGAAGTGAGCTTTCAGAGACACCTTCTGGTTCTTTAAAAAACGGCTCTGATAAGGCATTCAGTGCCCTTAGAGTTTCGTTGCCATAATTGCGGATGAAAATCGCCGCGGTCCGTCCCGAGGCGTGATATCCAATAGATTGTTCCGCTTCCAGAACGATAACGCTTGCGTCTTTGGAAATTTGGGCGGCGGCGCTGATCCCTGCCATACCCCCACCAATAACGATCACATCCGCAACTTTTGTCATCCGCCTTCAAAACCTTTCAGGAAGTTTTCAATGTTGTGGCCTAAATCTTCGGAGAGATATCCCCCCTCCTGAACCAGCAATGTTGGACGGTTCAATGTTGCGATTGCAGCTCCAAGGCGGGCAAAACCGGGCGTTGTGATTGATAGACCTTGCAATGGATCATTCTCATGGCTATCGAGACCCAGCGCAATAACCACCACATCTGCCCCAAAGGCGTCAATCCGGGCAAGTGCTGGCTCCAATGCTTTCAAATAGTCATCGTCACCTGTTCCGCGCGGCAAAGGAATATTGAGGTTATACCCCTCCCCCAATCCTTTACCGCGCTCCTGACGCCCCCCCCAGAAAAATGGGTAGAACCGATCTGGATCTGCATGAAGCGAAACAGTCAAAACATCATTTCGATTATAAAAAATCCCCTGCGTGCCATTACCATGATGCACATCGACATCCAAAATGGCAGGACGCAGCCCCTGTTTCCGGAAATATTCCGCCGCAATCGCAGAATTATTCAAAAAACAAAACCCCCCTGCCAGATCCGCGAAGGCGTGATGTCCTGGCGGACGACAAAGGGCATAAGCCGACTTTTCACCGCCCAGAACCAGATCCGCCGCAGTCAGGGCTGTTTGCGCAGACCAATAAGCCGCCTCCCAAGTTCCTTCAGCAATTGGACAGGCTGTATCCGCCTGATGATACCCGGCCTGACCCACAGCCGATTTTGGGTAATTTGCGCCCCGATTATCGGGATGAATGTTTGGGATTACCTCATCGGAGGAGCCTTCAATCCGTTTCCAGCGGGTATGAATAGTCTCAAGAAATGTGAGATATTCAGGACTATGAACAGCGCCGATTGGACCGGCACCGTGATCCTCAGGTTCGATAAACTCAGCGCCAGCACGGGTCGCTCCTTCGGTTAGGATACGGATCCGCTCTGGTTGCTCCGGATTTCGAAGGGAGCGGCCATTGGCCATAAAATTTTGCGGATCATGTTTCCATTGCCGCGCGTCAAATACTGCTTTCATGATAGTCCTCAAGCGTTTCACGCCGGACAAAGCCAGCGTTTAAATTAGGCTCAACTGCTCAGAATTTTGTGTTTTCAGCCCCTTTTAGGGACAACATTTCACGGGCTTCGGCCGGGGTTGCAACGGTGCGGCCAAGCTCTTCAACAATTTTTCGGATTTTGGCGACCTGCTCGGCATTGGACTTGGCCAGCTGCCCCCGGTCGATATAAAGATTATCTTCAAGACCAACGCGCACATGGCCGCCCATTGTCGCAGCCATTGTCGCCAGCGGAATTTGATGGCGGCCTGCTGCCAGAACGGAAAATTCAAAATCATCCCCAAACAGCTTGTCCGCGATCCGCTTCATATGGATCAAATTCTCAGGGTCCGCACCAATGCCCCCCAGAACACCGAAAACAAACTGAATAAACAACGGTTTCTGAACCAATCTGCGATCAACGAAATGACGCAGCATGTAAAGATGCCCAACATCATAGCATTCAAATTCAAACCGCGCGCCGCGCTGCTGTCCCATTTGATCCAGAACATAGGCGATATCCCGAGGTGTATTTTTGAACACCAGATCATCGGAATTATCAAGAAACGGCTTTTCCCAATTATGTTTCCAGTCGGTAATCCGTTCGGCCAGCGGATATAGCGCGAAATTCATGGTTCCCATATTGAGGGAACACATTTCGGGCTCCACAATAAAGGGGGCCGCAAGACGCTCCTCCAGCGGCATCAAGGCGCTGCCACCTGTTGAAATATTGATAACAGCCTCAGATTTGGCGTTAATGGTTGGCAGAAATGCCATGAAATCTTCGGCTAATGAGGAAGGCCTACCGCTTTTCGGATCTCGCGCATGAAGGTGAATAATGGCCGCCCCAGCCTCCGCCGCTTCAATGGAGTGGGTGGCGATTTCCTCTCCCGTTACCGGCAGATGATCAGACATAGAAGGCGTGTGAATAGAGCCTGTGACAGCACAGGTGATGATAATTTTACTCATGGGGCGTCTCGTTATTTGTTTTTATCAACCGGCAGGTTGTTCTCTGCCGCAAACTGATCCAGGGATTTAACCAGCATGTCCATAATCTCACCGATTTGATCGCGGGTGATGATCATGGGCGGGCAGACGAGGAAATGATCCCCCTCCAACCCATTTCGGGTACGGCGGGAATAAATGATCAAGCCGTTGGCATAAGCCATATCCACTAACTTCAGATAGGCATTCATCTCTTTGGGCAGCGGCGTCATACTCTCCCGGTCCTGCACCAATTCAAAAGCGATCAAGAGCCCTTCACCGCGCACATCGCCAATAAACGGATATCGCGCCATCAAGCCGGTTAGTTCCGCCTTTAAATGTGTCCCCATAGTGGCCGCATTTGCCACCATACCCTGGCTTTCAATCTCTTCCAGAACAGCAACACCCGCAGAACAGGCAAGCGGATTGCCCGCATAAGTGAACCCATGCAGAAAACCACCACTTTCGATCACAGCATCCACAATTGGGTTATCCACAATCATGGCCCCAAGAGGGGAATATCCAGCTGCAAACCCTTTCGAGAAGGTGATAATATCCGGGCGGGCGGGCCAGTGATCAACGGCGAAAAACTTCCCGGTTCTACCGCCTCCGGTCATGACCTCATCATAAATCAGCAATATGCCATACTGGTCACAGATTTCGCGGATCCGTTCCATATACCCTTTTGGCGGAACCAGCGCACCGGTAGACGCACCGCCGACCGGCTCAACGATAAAGGCCAGAACACTCTCCGGTCCCTCTTCAATAATTTTCTGTTCCAGCATGTTCGCATAATGAAGACCCGTTGCCGGATCGTTCATATCCAGCCCATCCAGATAGGCCGTTGGCGCTGGAATTTTCGGCATATCCTGAAACATCGGCGCAAAGGGCGCCGATAGCGGCGCATAACCTGTGAGCGCAAGCGCGCCAAGCGTACAACCGTGATAGCTCGGCAGGCGGCTAATGACTTTCCAGCGGCTTTCCTGTCCCGTCACATAGGCATATTGACGAGCAATTTTAATGGCACTTTCAACAGCCTCCGATCCGCCAGAGACAAAGAAAACCTTCTCAAGTCCATCAGGTGCGTAAGCGGCTACTTTGGCTGCCAGTTGCTCAGATGGTTCCGTTTCAAAATGCAAACGATACCCAAATGTGGATTTCTCCATCTGGCGACGCATGGCGGCCAGGACATTGGGATTGGAATGCCCAATATTACAGACCATCGCCCCGGAAGACCCATCCAGATACCGGCGACCGTCCACATCCCACATGTAGATACCCCGCGCTTCCGCAAGAGTGGGCCGCTTTGTCCCTGTCTGATAAAAGAGATGGCTTTTCATCAGGCGTCTTCTCCAACAGCGACGCAATCTTCGCTTTTAAAGCGAACGGACACGGTTTGCCCTTCTTTCATGGCCCCATCAGTACCCAGCATGTTCAGAACCTGAAACTTTTCGCCATTCACCTCGACGAAGTAACGGACGAGTTGTCCCTGATAATCCACAGCCTCCACTTTACCCGTGAATGTCAGACGATCATCAGCGGGAGCATCCGCAGCCAGCAGTTCGATCTTCTCCGCCCGCATCACCAGATAGGAGTTCGCCGCACCGACAAGTTTATCCATTTGAGCAGAACTTAACGGCACAAACCCAACGGCATCGGTTTTCACGCCGGCCACCCCATTCTCTTCGGCTACCGTTGCCTCCAGAATGTTAGAGGTGCCGAGGAAATCAGCCACAAAACGACTTTGCGGATTGGTATAAATATCCTTTGGATCCCCCACCTGCTCAACCCGGCCATTGGACATCACCACCAGAATATCTGACATGGCGAGCGCTTCTGACTGATCATGGGTCACAAAAATAGTGGTAATTCCGATCTGCTCCTGAATGCGTTTCAGCTCAACCCGCATATCCTCACGCAAATTCGCATCCAAAGCGGAGAGCGGCTCATCAAGCAGCAGAACATCCGGCTCTACGACGATGGCACGGGCCAGCGCGATCCGCTGCTGTTGCCCGCCAGAGAGTTGTTTTGGATAGCTATTCGCCAAATGGGGCAGCTGAACCAGCTCCAGCGCCTCGCGTACCCGGCGTTCCCGCTCTTCCTTTGGGACATTTCGGTGTTTCAAGCCAAACGCCACATTATCTGCAACGGTTTTATGCGGAAACAACGCATAATTTTGAAACACGATGCCCAGATTACGCTTGTGGATCGGCACATCATTAATCTGGCGATCCCCCACATAGATACCGCCATCTGTCGGATCCAGTAGCCCCGCGATCATCCGAAGGGTTGTTGTCTTGCCGCAACCGGATGGCCCCAAGAAGGTCACAAAGCTGCCTTCGGGCAGATCCAGAGACATGGGGTGAACAGCGGTAAAGTCGCCGAATTTCTTGACAATATTTTCTAGTTTTACAGCGCTCACGAAAGATCCCTTTCAGCGTGGGTCAGGATCCCCCCGCCGCCGAAGCGACGAGGGGGAGGAGGTATTAATAGCCCTTCTGGATACGGCCAAATTTCTTGGACCAATCCTGCTCATTGCCATTCCAGTAATTTGGATCGGCAAATGTCAGACCAGAGAGTTTACCTGTTGGGTCAAAGGCAGGAAGCGTCGGGATCTTCTTGCCAAGATCAACCTTCGTTGGATCCAGCGCAGGTGGATAGTTCTGACCTTCAGCCACTGCGATGGAGGTCTCAGGAGCCAACATAAAGTTCAGAAGCTCTTCACAAGCTTCCATTGGAGACCCTTTGATCACAAAGAGACATTCCTG
The DNA here is from genome assembly GCA_017643685.1 of Sneathiella sp. Classification (GTDB taxonomy): domain Bacteria; phylum Pseudomonadota; class Alphaproteobacteria; order Sneathiellales; family Sneathiellaceae; genus Sneathiella. Next base: position 17,689 of record JAEPMY010000003.1, on the reverse strand, counting down.
CCAGCCAAAGCCGTTTGGCGGATCCATGTAACCAATATCATGACCCTGCTCTTGCAGTGCAAACACACGGCCAGACCAAGCTTCGGTTACATAAATTTCTTCCTCTGCGAGGAGGCTCATCAGTTCTGCGCCAGAGCTCCAGTATTTCAAAAGCAGATCACGGTGTGTGCGAAGCGCTTCCCAAACCGCATCCATATCGGTTGCGCCGTTCGGATTCTGACCTGTTTGCAGAGACGCATACCAGATACGGGTCCGCCAATCGCCCCAACCACCGATTTTACCTTTCAGGCGTTTCTCCAGCAGGATATTTGCGCCTTTTTCTTTCATCTCCTCGTCGGTGATGTATTTGCGGTTATAAGCAAGACCTGTTGTGCCATAGTCATAAGGAACGCAGGACAGTTTGCCATCAGTAATCCCGCGGAACACATCAGCCAGTTTTGGAATGACATATTTCAGGTTCGGGATATTCGCTTCATTCAGTTCAGAAGTCAGACCAAGACCGTGATAGCGGGCATAATCGAAAACACCAGACAGGTGAGCAATGTTGTATTCGCCATTCTGACTTGCTTTGACACGGGAAAGATACTCATCACCACTGCCGAATGTGCCATCGACAACTTTAATGCCTGTTTTCTTGGTGTAAGGATCAAAAGCATGCTTGCGGAATGCTTCGGAGACAACACCGCCCCAACCGTCAAAACGAACTTCCTTAGCCGCCGCCATTGCGTTTTTGGCAAATGGGGTGTGCAGTCCGTAGGCCAGACCCGCCGCGCCGATCAGGCCCAGAAATTTCCGGCGATCCAGATCACCGTTTTTATATCGTTCAAGCAGACGCTCGTAGCGTTTTGAATTATCCATTAGTCTCTCCTCTGTTAGAAATCCGCCATCGATGCCGTCTATTGGCTTTGTTTATTTGCGATCCGTCGGGCGATGGCCGCCCCAAGCAGGGGCACCCCGACGGTGAAGAAAATCATGACCGAACCAAGCGCGTTGATCTCAGGTGAGATGGAATTTCGCAGCATGGCAAAAATCTGAGTTGGAACCGTTTCCACGCCCCCCGGCTTCCAGAATAATGTCCCGGTGATGTCATCAAAACTGATGGTGAAGGCAAACAGCATGCCGGCAAATACAGCAGGTGCCAGTAGCGGCAATGTGATTTGGAAAAAGGTCTGAATAGGCGTCGCCCCAAGGCTCATGGCTGCCTCTTCCACGTCACGGCGGATCCCCATTAAACGTGCCTGAACCACGAGAACCACAAACGGCAAGGTGAAAATCACATGCCCCATCAGCAACATGAAGAAGCTTTTATGAACGGACAGAAAATTCAGGAACAACAGAAGCGCCACCGCCAAAACCACTTCTGGCACCAAAATCGGCGCAATCAGCAACGTGCTGATAAAGTTGCTGCCCGGCACCTTGTAGCGAACCAGCGCAAGACTGGCGAGCACACCAAGAGTTGTTGAGATAATCGCCGTCAGAAACCCTAGTAGAAGCGACGTTTTAAAAGCCCGAATGATCGCTTCATTCTCTGCCAGTTCGATAAACCAGCGGAAGGAAAAGCCGGTGATTGGAAAACTGCCAAACTGGTTTGCATTGAAGCTGAGCAATACCACCACCGCAACCGGCAGAAACATGAACAGATATACAAGAATCGTTGAAAAACGAATTAAATGCCAACCCATTATGCCAGCCCCTTCATCAGTTGCCGCATACCAAGGAAACGGTTGTAAACAAGAACAATGGAGCCCAGCACCGCAATCAGAACAAGCGAGAGCACAGATCCTAGCGGCCAATCAAGTTGGGTGATGATGGCCTCGAAAACCAGATTGGCAAACATGGCATCCCGCGGACCGCCCAGAATAACCGGTGTGATGTAGGTTCCCGCCCCAAGGACAAAACACAGCAACCCGCCCGCAGCCAATCCGGGAAGTGAGAGAGGTAATGTCACCTCCAGAAAGGTCTGCCAGCGGGACGCCCCCAGGGAACAGGCTGCGTCTTCAAGATTGATGTCGATATCTTCAAGGCTCACATAAATATTCAGGATCATGAAGGGCAGCAGAAAATGTACGAGCCCCAAAATCACAGTGACCTGATTGTATAGAAGTTGCAGGGGCTCATCGATAATCCCAATGGAAATCAGAACGCTGTTAAAAGCGCCCGATACCCCCAGAATATTGATCCAGGACATGGTGCGGATGATATAGCTGATCCAGAAGGGCAACATTAGCAGCAGCAGCATAATCGCCTTATTCCCTTTGGATCTGGCGATAAAATAAGCTGCCGGATATCCCATCAGCGCACAAACACCCGTGGTCACGAGAGCAATCCACAAGGTCTGCAACAAAATATCCCGGTAAAACTCGTCGGTCAGAACCTCTGCCCAGTTATCCAGGTAAAAACCGACCTGATCCGCCCCGGTTGCCGTCCGCAACCAGAAGGAATAGACCACGATGAACATCAGTGGCACGATCAAAAGCAATAAAATAGATGTCAATGCCGGCGACAACAAAATCCAAGGTTGTCTGGCTTCACGAGTTTCGATTGACATTAAGGTCCCCCAACAATTGTGTTGAAGGCTCGCAGATGACCATATATAGATCAAATAGATAATTAAAATATTCAATATAGATTGAAACTATGGATACTCTCACCAACGTCTACACCCCGGAAAAGCTGGCTCGTGACCTGGATTGGAACCTGCTGAAGACTTTTCTGGTGATTGCAAAATCCAAAAGCATTACCGATGCGGCAAATACATTACGCCTTCGTCAACCATCGGTTTCAGCCTCTCTCAAACGGCTTGAAGACCGCTTAGGTAAAAAACTGATAGACCGATCTCCCGGCACTTTTCGCTTAACAAAAGCAGGCGAGATGCTGGAGCGGGAGATTATCGATATTCATGGCACAATCCTGCGTTTTGAAACACTCCTGCGGGATACAGAAGATGAAATCCGAGGTCACGTTCGGATCGCGATGGCAAGTCATGTGGAATGTCCGCTTTTTGACAAAGCCCTCTCCACTTTCCATCAGAACCACCCTTATGCCACCCTCTCCATTGAAATTTCCGCAAGTCGCCAAGCCATTGAAAATCTGATGGCGAGAAAGGCCAGCTTGGGGGTCTGCCTGGTGAAGGATAGAAGCCCAAAATTGAATTATAAACGCCTTTTTCGGGAACATTTCGGTCTGTTTTGCGGACCGGAGCATCCCCTTTTTGGCAGAGAAAACCTCGTTCCGGCCGATCTGGCAGGTCATTCCAGCGTCAGCTTTGTAACCGACCAGATGGGCGATGCCCTTCGACAGGTTGCTCTGATGCGGGCGCAGGCAAATCTGGACGACCGTGTCGTTGGTACCTCCGCCAATCTGGAAGAAGTACGCCGCATGATTATCGCGGGCCTTGGCATTGGCCCTCTGCCCATTCACGTGGCGGAACGAGACGTCAAAAATGGGATCCTCTGGAGGCTCCCTCCCTATGATACCCCACCCGCCATCGATGTATATGTGGTCGAAAACCCAAAAGCGCAGCTTAACCGCGCCGAAATCGCCTTTTGCAATATCGTCCACCAACTCATCGATGAAACCCCGATTGAAGAGCGGATTTATATTTAGCCGATTTCGGCTTTTCCCTTCTCCGTAAGGGTATAAACGCCGCGACCAGTGCGTTCGAACCAGCCGTAATAGTTTTTCTGCAGGATGGACGCGGTTTTGGCGATGCTGGTTTCTGCGCGGATATCCGCAACCTTCATCTCGCCATTTTCTCTCAATAATTCGGCGCAGCGGATAGCGTCCTGCCGGTAAGCCGTCACAATTGTTGTTCTGGTACTACCCCCTGTATTTGGATCCCCGGAGCGAGAGATAAACTCCTGAACCAATCTGGTTTCTTTTTTCTTGTTTTTTCTGGGGGTATAGGGTGCGGGGTCGAGCAGAACAGTCACAGATCCCGCTTCTTCTTCCGCCGCGGGAACCAGCATTAGACCCAACCCCAACTTCCGGCAGAGTTTTTGATAATCTCGTTGTTTCTGTCGCCAATTTTTGCGTTTTTGCGGCGTATTTGGGGCTAAAACAGCTAAATAAACGTCATCTGTCAGATTTTGGCGGTCAACGCCCTGCAATACCAGATCAAGACTAAAGCTAAGCTTCAACTCCACAATAACCGTTGGCGCCCCCTCCTTCATTGCGACCACATCAGCGCCATTGACCTCGGCTTTTACTTCATAACCCTTCTCTTCCAAAAAGCGCTTCACAGGAAGATACAGATCCGTTTCCTTGGCCATGCTGTTTCACCACTAATTTAAGAGTATTTGTGATCCTAAATACGTCATCAGGTTTCATTGATACTGGTCACTCCTACATACAATCATGTATCCTTGAGGGGAAGCATTGGCGTAAAATGGCAGGGGGCGGCCAGATGACGAAATCCTTTTTCAGTTTTGGAACAGAACTAGAGACTATTTCCGTTCTGATCCGAACCCGATTATGGGTGCAAATCCTCATTGCCATGGCGCTTGGCCTGACGACAGGGTTATTGCTCTCCCCAGAAGGCGCCGCTCTTCTGCCTGAAAAACTCAGCCTGGAGATTGCCGCGTGGATAAAACTACCGGGCTCCATCTTTCTTAATCTGATCCAGATGGTTGTTATACCGCTCGTCATCTCTTCGATCATTCTGGGGATCTGTGCAAGTGGCGATGTGGATCATCTAAAACGGGTCGGATTTCGGATTTTTCCCTATTTTGTGGGAACGACCACGATCGCGGTTGGCATTGGGGTCATACTTGCCCTCGGTATCACGCCGGGCGATTATATCAATTCTGATTTATTGGCAGCAAGCGGCGCCGCGCAACTGCAGACAGAGGTGAAAACTCTCACCCCGAAACCGGTTCCAGAATTTATTGCCGAATTAATCCCCACAAATCTGGCAGAGGCGCAGCTCAGCCAAAATATGTTGCAGATTGTAATCTTCGCCATTTTCATCGGGATTGCGGTCATGCTGCTCCCAACTGAGAAAAAGAACCTTTTCCTCTCCATCGCGGATATGGCGCAAGAAGTCACCCTTAAAATCGTAAGCTGGGCCATGTTATTGGCCCCCTACGCTGTTTTTGGTTTGCTTGCCGACATTACCATCCGCGTAGGGTTTGAAGCCATTGTTGGCGTATCCGTTTACGTCGGAACGGTTCTTTTGGGCCTTACGCTGCTGCTTGGGATTTATCTGATGATCGTCCGCCTTGTAGCGGGCCAGCATATCGGGCATTTCCTATCCAGCGTGAGAGAGGTGCAGCTGTTGGCCTTCTCCACCTCAAGCTCCGCTGCGGTAATGCCGCTCTCCATGAAAACCGCCATCGAAAAGCTAACGATTAAACCAGCAATCTCCAAATTCATTATTCCCCTTGGGGCAACCGTGAATATGGATGGAACGGCCCTTTATCAAGTTGTTGCGGCGCTTTTCATCACTCAGGTTTATGGGGTTGATCTAACAGGGATGGAAATCGCGATCCTGGTGATTACCACCGTTGGCGCCTCTATTGGGTCACCGTCTACACCCGGTGTGGGAATTGTTATTCTCGCCACCATTTTACAAGGGATGGGCATTCCGCCAAGTGGGATCGCGCTTATTATCGGGGTAGACCGTATTTTGGACATGTGCCGAACCACCATTAACGTCACAGGTGACCTGACGGCCTGTTGTGTCATGAATACATGGCTTGAAGATGCACCGGAAGATGAAAGATCAGAAGCTACAAGCTCTCTTTAAGCTCTGCCGCCTGAAAGCATTCAATGATCCAGTTAATAGTACTACGAATAGCAGGGTTCTTCGCCAGATCCGGATCAACCAGAATCCAATAGTCCGCAAGCAGCTCTTCGATCGGGGCCGTCAATCGCACCAAACCTTCTGCCCGGCCCCCCTTATAACAAGGAAGTACCGTCACGCCGATCCCGCGAGAGGCTGCCGTCATCATCAAGTCCAAATTCATTAATCTGGCGACAGGAGCTCGGCCACGCATTCGCTCCCACAGCCACTCCATGGTGATGTAATGCTCTTGTTCTTCGACAAATCCAATCCAGGGCAATGTGGAGATATCTTCATCGCTAAGTGGTAACGCCCGGCCTTTCGCAAACTGCCGGTTACCATAGAGTGCCACTGTCACGGAACCCACCCGGCGGGTTAGACCCCGTCCATCAGCCGGCATCCCGTGAAACATTTTGATATCGGCTTTACGGCCCGTTTCAGTTTGCGGAAGTCCCGTTACCACCAGCTCAATTTTGGGATCCTTCGGGTTCACCGATATGCGCTCAGCCAATATAGAAGCCGCCGTCTCCCCCGCTTCAATCCGGACGGTTTCCTGAAAATCACCCACCAGTTTTAGAGAAAACTGCTCTACCCGTTGGGCGGCGCTTTCCACCGCCCGGATATGAGGCAATAAATCCTGTCCCTGACGAGTTAGAAAGTGCCCCTCTCGGGCACGGTCAAATAAGGGGATTCCCAAATCGGCCTCTAACGACCTGAGCCGACGCGAGACAGTCGGCTGAGTTACCTGCAGCATACGGGCTGCCTGCCGGAGGCTTCCGGTCTGGGCAACGGCTAGAAATATCTTTAAATCGGACCATTCCATGTTAAATTTTTTTAACACATGTAAAAGATATGTGGAATTTATTCTTTTCAGCACTCATGAGATAATCTGCCTCTACCAACCCTTATGAGTTTTTCATGAAACTTGCCGTCTTAGTCACCGCCGCCGCAACTTTCTGGTGGGCAGCCCTCAGCGTTACGAGTCGAGCCCTTCTGCTTGAATTCTCGCTTGACCCTTGGATGTTCACGTTTATTCAGCTCTGCGCCGGCGGAGCGGTCCTCTTATCTATTGGCGGACGTCGCACAGCCTCAATTGAGAGCTTTAAAAGCCCCTATACATGGATTTTGGGGGTCCTTCGGGTGATATCAGCGGCGCTTTACACCTCAATCCTGGCTTATGTGAGCGTCCTTGAGACAGGCACAATTGGTAGTTTAAGCGTCCCGCTTATCGCGATCTTTGCCTGGGTTTTAGGTGGCAATCGCTTCAGCACGCTTGAATGGGTGGGGCATATCCTGATTATGGGTGGTATCGCCGTCATTATCTGGCAATTGGATGATGATATTCGTCAACCGACCACGTTTCTGATGCTGCTAAATGCGGCCAGCGTCGTTGCCATGAATTTACTGGCCGAAAAACATCCCGACAACAATTCCAGTCACATGGGCGTGCGGCTGCGGTTTACCGGCTCGGTTTTGCTGGTGACCGCCGGGATATTTCTAGGCCTTAAGCTTCTACAGGGGGAGCTTACAGGTCAGGATTGGGACCTTGATATTCTAATATCCGGCGTGATTGTGGGGATTATCTTTCGGGCACCGTCAATGCTGTTTGCCTTTTGGTCTATCAAGCTGATCGGGGCGCTAAAGTATACTGTCGCAGTTTCCGCCCTCCCCTTTATAGGGTTCGCAATTGAACAGGCGATTATCCAACTCGGATTTCTAGAACCATCAGGAACAAGGCTGGAAACGGTAATCTTGGCTGCGTTGGTTCTTGGGGGAACTTTCGTGGTCTTAGCTGCACGCAGGCACCAGAAGAATTAAAGGGGGCTACAGTCCAAGCCCCCTCACATTTCTAAGCAGATTTTCGGATATTTTTAAAATCCTCAGCATAAAGCTGCAAAAACTCTGCTTTTGGCTCTCCCTTAAAGCCGAGGCGGATATAAACCTCTCGGGCTTTAGGGTTATCGTTATAGACAGAAAGGCGGATGAATTTCACCTGATCCCCCCATTGGTCCACAACGGCACTCATCAATTTTGGGCCAAGCCCCTGCCCCCGCATACTGTCATGAACCCAAAGGTCTGACACATAGACGGCCAATCCCCCCAGATTTGTGGAAATAAACGGGGCGTATAGACAGACGCCCACCAATTCACCGTCATTTTCGGCTAATAAAGCTTCAGAATGAGCATGACCTTCGAACATCAATCGGCCAAGTGTTTCATCCGTAATTGGGTGATCGTCCCCCATATATTCTGACAATTCCCGCAAAGCCGCATTCAGGCGAGACGTATCCTTTTCTTCTGCTTTGCGAATTACTAAATCAGCCATACCAAACCTCTATCACTCACCTGCGCTTATAAACGTCGCAGATCTCATAATCCTGATCTCTGCATATAGAGTTTGGCGGACAGATCAACCCCTTCCAAAAATTTACTCACAATCTTTGCTAATATTTAACCGACCCTATATCTAATATTATTGTTTTATAATACTAAGTATACGATACTGACTTCTTCAGGATGTGATTTCTAGGGTTGAAAGATGCTAAAGCAGACTAAGCAAACACTATTGATCATTGAAGACTCCCCTGATGACTTTGAAGTTATCACACGATCGGTTCAGGAGTTGATCGCTGATCAATATAAAATCGATTGGTGTCAGGATGCGACCGAGGGTTTCAACTATCTGTGGCGCCGCGGACAATATTCCAGCCTTCTATACACCCCCCTTCCCAGTATCATCATACTGGATCTGGGACTACCGGGGGGCAGTGGGGAGCGGATACTGGATCTTGTAAAGGCCCATCATAAAATGATCACCATTCCAACTATTGTCGTCACTGGAATGGAAGATTTCGACCGATTGCAGTCTTGTTACTCACTAGGTGCGAATACGGTCATTCCCAAATCCGATCTTGAGGGTGGTAAATCCGATAAAATCCAAGCCGTTTTAAAATATTGGATGGAAATCGTCACCCTGCCCAGCTCGAGATACTAAAGATCAGACAATATTTATGGAAATTATTCTATGCAAAATCACCAGATTATTGATTGCGATTAGAAGATAAATGCTCGTTAGAAACAAGATAATCATACTGGTTCTGTGTTTGGTCAGCACGGCTACTATCGCTGTCAGCTATTTCAGTTTTCAGCACACAACCGATGTTGCCCGACGCAGTATGGAAGACCTTGTTTTATCGACGCTGAAAATAACCACTGAAAAACTGCTGGACAATTATCAGGTGATGTACGGGGATAGCCTTCTGCTCTCCAACACCCCAGAGATGAAACGCCTCACCCAATCAATTGCCTCTCAAGCGGAGCAGGAGCTCCCCACGCCTGCGTCAACACTTGCGGTGAAAGAATTGCTTGAATCTGTCCTCCTCTCGCGCCCTTTCTATACTCAGCTCCGGGTGATCAGTGTTCGCCATTCCGGTCAGGAATGGGTACGTTTGAACAGAAGTCTCGACGGTATAGAATTGGTGACAGAAGATGCCCTGCAAATTAAATCAAGGGAGCCCTATTACAGAAATTCCCAGCGCCTGTTACCCGGCACTGTTTATATCTCCGATGTGACGCTAAACCGGGAAGAAGGACATATTGACCCGTCTCTCACGCCGACAATCCGCATGGTGTATCCGCTTTTTTCCGAAGGGCGTCTAACCGCCTTTATTGTAATTAACGCAGATTTCGAAAAATTAGCCGAACAGAGCTTTAAAAATGTCTCTACCTTTGGCAACATCTTTATCGATACGCGTTATGGAAACTATCTGAAACTCGATAAAGCCGGATCTATTACAAAGCATTTTGAGACATCAGAAACTGTCCCTGAAATTCCAGAGATTTTCAAAATTTTTCAAAACCAGACGTCTGACCAGAATGTCGTCTACCTTGAGGATAAAGTTGGCTTCTGGATCCAGCAGTCAATCGACTTTAGCGGCCCGAATGTCTTTTTGAATGTATATGAAGAGATCGAGAATGAGGTTGCATTTGCGTCAGTCAAAAAAGCCCAGAAAGAACTGATATGGTTAGTCTTGGCCTTGATCACCACGGCTATGGTCCTTGCCTTCCTACTGTCGCGGCAATTTACGCTCAGATTGCAATTGATGACCGAGTCATTAAGCAATGCAAAAGAAACCGGGGATAGAAGTAACCTGTATCTGCCGATTGGTGACAAAGATGAAATTGGCACCCTCGCCAATGCTTTTGCAGAGTTATATGACGATTTATCCGAAAGCGAGCAGAATGCCAACGCGCTGATTGAAGGGACGTTAGATGGGATTATAGCCTGTGACAAAGCCGGAAATATCCTCCGTTACAATGCCGCTTGCGCCAAAATCTTTGGCTATCCCCTTAAGGAAGCGCTCGGATTAAACCTCTCTTCCCTGTTGATCAAAATAGAGCAGGATCTCGATGGAGGCAGTCGATCTGTTACCCTTGATGTGCCTGCACATTTTATCTCCGGCCTTCGGCAGGAAATGGTGGCCATGCAGAAGGATGGAAAAAGAAAACCACTTGAAGTTGCCGTTTCTGAAGTGCGGACCAGTGACGATGCATATTTCATTTGTATCATTCGGGATATCAGCCTGCAGGAAGAGGCTAAACGCGAAATCCGGCAACTAATTGACGGCTTGCAGCGCTCTAATCAGGAGTTGGAGAATTTCGCTCACGTCGCCTCTCACGATTTGAAAGAACCGTTGAGGGCAATTTCAAACCACACTGTGTTCCTTGAAGAAGATTATTCTGATCAGCTTGATGAAGGCGGCCGCAAACGCCTTGCCCGCATTCGAGTCCTGATCACCAAAATGAACGGGCTTATCAGTGATCTCCTCCATTACTCCCGGATCACAAAAGTTCAGGAAGCTATGGGTGACTTTGACATGGCTGAAATTGTTGAAGATGCTGTCAGCCTGCTTGCCGAAGTCGCCGAAGAAAAAGGTGCAGAAATAAACATCGAGAAGAACTTACCCACAATCTATTGCGAGCAAGTCCGCATTACCGAAGTTATTCGAAACCTTGTTTCAAACGCATTGAAATATAGCGGAAGTAGCCCCCCACAAATCACAATTGGCTGTCGCAAAGAAGCGACCCCGGTTTTCTTCGTGAAAGATAACGGAATTGGCATACCAAGCGAACATCATGAAGATGTGTTTCGAATGTTTAAAAGGCTTGTTAACAGCAAGAACCCCATTGAAGGGACCGGCGCAGGGCTTAGTTTCGCAAAACGGATCATTGAAAATCATGGAGGCCGTATCTGGATCGAGTCGGAAGAAAACAAGGGAACAACGGTGTTGTTCACCATTGGTCCAAAACGAAGGAGAAATACTGATTATGAAAGATCAGCAGCAACCTCTCATTATCATTGAAGACAGTGATGATGACTATGAGGCCATATATCGGGCTCTCAGACGTAAAAGCGAGCTTACAAACCCCCTCATCCGTTTTGAGAATGGGGATAATCTCGTTGAATATCTCAATACCGAATATCCGGGCGCAGAGCTGAAATCCAACCAATTACCGGCGCTGATCTTATTGGATCTAAACCTGCCTGGAAAACCCGGTCACAAGATTTTGGACGAGCTGAAAAAAGATCCTAAGTTTAAAATCATTCCCGTCGTTATTTTGAGCACATCCAGTGATAACCGCGATATTGATATCTGCTACGAGAAAGGTGCGAATTCCTTTATCGTAAAGCCCGTGGATATTGAAAAATTCACTGCATCCCTGCAATTTTTGAAAGAATACTGGTTTGATATATCCGTTCTGCCCAAGCAGATCAAACTTGGCATTTAAGGCTCAACCGGATGCGAATGAAAAGGAATTGGTTCCCTTTAAAATGTGGTTATACTGCCCGCCACACCATAACTTTTGAAATAGGGTAAGTGATATGAAGGTTCAGGCAAAGTGGGTCGAAGGCTATCGTTTTATCGGCAATAACGAAGCAGGTCATGGCATCGTTATGGATGGCGCCGGCGGCGAAGCCCGTCTAGGCAATAGCCCTATGGAACTGCTTCTTCTGGCGCTTGGCGGCTGCTCCGGTATTGATGTGGTGCATATCCTGAAAAAATCCCGCGAAGATGTGGTGGATTGCATTGTTTCCGTTGAAGGAACCCGCGCCGACACAGAACCAAAAGTATTTACCGACATTCACATGATCTACACCGTCGTTGGTAAAAATCTCTCCGAAGATAAAGTTGAACGCGCAGTCTCCCTCTCTGCCGAAAAATACTGTTCCGCATCCGTAATGGTTCAGAAAGCTGCAAACATTACCCGCGAAATTATCATCCAAGAAGCTGAATAAGCCCGATAGCCTAACAGTTTATCGATTTTCCAGATAGTATCTGACGCAATCCTGAACCCGGCGGAAGCGATCTCCGCCGAGTTTGGTGCCGCCAAACCAGCGGGTGACGATGATCATATGATCTTTAAGATCAGCCCCCTCCAGCATTTGCAGGATCACCTGACCGGCACCACCTTCCCCATCATCATTTTTAACCGGCCCGTCGCCAGATAGAATAACGGCCCAGGTATTATGGGTGGCTTTGGCAAATTTCTTGTCTTTTTTGAGGGCCTTGACCGCATCTACAGCCTCTTGTCGGCTGGTAACAGTCGCACCGGCCACTGCATATTTTGATCCACGATCATTGATGATATTTTTAAAAACTTTCATGCCCCAGACATAGCCGGAATTAAGAAAGCTGCCTAGTCCCTTGGGAAGCAAAAGGCTTTATCTCGCCGCAATCTGGGCGTATGTAGGGGCGCAACTTAACGAAAGGTCTCTCGCGATGCTGCGCGCCTCTCTTGCCCTGTTTATGTTTGTGTTCTTCTTCGCGGCCCCTCTGCTGACCGCAAATGCCGCAGAAATTGCGCACCCCAAAACGATCACGCTGACGATCCATGATGTCATTGAAAAGGCGCAGGATCTGGTGAAACGGTATCGGGTCGGTCTGACGCCACCAGATGATCCAACACAGACTGACAAAATGGCGGTTAGCCGCCTCGCCGAGGAGCATGACCTAACCCTTCGGCGACTAAAAGAAGAACTTGAAATCGATCTTCGAAAGGCCGAGCGAGATTATGCCTGGAAAGCCGCTTCCGAGGATAACTCACAGAAAATAACAGAATTACAGGGTCAACTTCGCACCAAAATTCAAGATGAATATGAGAAATTTCGGGTCAAATTACTGGCGGAAATTTACCGATACTTACGAGAGAAAGACGCCTTAAAACCTTAAGACTTAATCGCCTTCGGTTGATTTTTAGACCGGCGACAACGCTCCGAGCAATAGAGTACCGTTTCCCAATCCCGCGCCCATTTTTTCCGCCACCTAAATGGGCGATCACAGATAGGGCAGATTTTCTGCGGCAAGTCAGATTTTTTCCGCATTATCCATGGCTTTCAAAAACCGGTTTGAATCCTGTTTGATCATTTTGATCTTGTCATCATCCATTCGCGCCAAATTCCGATACGGCATCCCAAGGCGCGGGTTATCGGATAATGTGTCCTGATTTCGGATCAGAAAATCCCAATAAAGATAATTAAAAGGACATGCCCCTTCCCCGTTCTTTTTGGAGACTTTATACGCGCAGTTATCGCAATAATTAGACATTCGGGAAACATAAGCGCCCCCCGCAGCATATGGCTTTGATGCCAGCAAACCGCCATCCGCAAACAGGATCATTCCCGTTACATTCGGCATTTCCACCCACTCAAAGGCATCTGCATAAACCCGCAAATACCAGTTGTTGACCCCATCGGGATGAAGCCCTGCCAGCAACGCGAAGTTGCCGACAATCATCAATCGCTGAATATGATGGGCGTAAGCATTCTCCAAGGTTTCTGAAATCACTTGGGAAAGGCAGTTCATTTTCGTTGCCTCTCCCCAAAAGAGCGGCGGCAGCTCACGGGACGCGTTCAGGAAATTCTCTGTCGCATAGGATGGCATTTGCCACCAATAAATGCCCCGGACATATTCTCGCCACCCCAAAATCTGCCGAATGAAGCCTTCAGCAGCATTTAACGGAGCCTGCCCGTCATAATAGGCGCGCTCCGCCGCCCGAATGCATTCCATCGGATCTAACAGCCCCACATTCAGATACAAACTGATATGGCTGTGGTACATCCACGGCTCCCCCTCCAGCATGACATCTTGGTGATCACCAAAGTGAGGAAGCCTGTGAGAGATAAAATGATCCAGAACCGCAAGAGCACCCTGCCGATCCACGGCGTAATGAAACGGATGTAAGGAGCCGATATGATCAGAAAACTCGTTATCGACCAAATCCAATACATCGCGGGTTATCTGATCTGGTTCTGTTTTGTGAGGGGCTGGAACTTTAAGGCTATCATCCGCAGGTTTGCGGTTTTCAGCGTCATAGTTCCATTTGCCGCCGACTGGTTTATTGCCATCCATCAGGATGTTATGATGACGGCGCATCTCTCTGTAGAAATGCTCCATCCGCAGTTGTTTACGCCCGTCAGCCCACTGCCTAAAATCCCGAATTGAACATAAAAAGCGGTCATCTGACCGTATTTCAACAGGAATTCCGATCTCTTGTTCCCAGCCCTTTATTTCTTCCCAAAGACGATATTCGCCCGGTGTCGTAATCACGACCGAACTAAAGGACTGCGCTTTCATCAGCGCCTTGATTTCGCCTATGAAACTGCCTGAATTCTCAGGGTCATCAAACTTGCGATATTGAACCTTTAAACCTTCAACGCGAAGACTTTCAGCAAAATGTCGCATGGCCGAGAAAATAAAAGCGATCTTTTTCTGATGATGTTCGACATAGTCCGTCTCCTGCCGGATTTCACACATCAAGATACGGTCCTGATGTGCATCCACATCCCTCAAACTAGAGAGATGAAGAGAAAGCTGATCCCCCAAAACGACACGTAACTTCATATCTCTCGCTTGCTGTTTATATAGTTTACGAAACAAGTGTGACATTGGGTTAACAGCAAAGCCGTAATCTGATTACTTATCCCAAACGTAAGGGTAAAAGTTAAAACTTGGGAGGCGAAGCATGCATGGAAATGGATTTCAGAATATCGCAATTTTCGGCAGTCATGGCGCAATCGGAGGCGCCTTGTTAGAGGAAATCTGCAGAAGATATCCAAAAGCAAATATCACTGCACTATCGCGCGAGGCTGGAACATTACCGGATCATGTAACCTTTATCCCTATTGATTTCAGCGTGGAAGAGACCGTAGCAGCGGCGGCAAAATCCATCGGACGGGATCATTCACTGGATCTGGTATTGATTGCAACAGGCCTTCTGCATGAGGGCGATTTACAGCCAGAGAAGGCGCTCAGATCTTTGTCACCTGCCCACTTTCATAAAGTGATGGAGGTTAATTGCCTTGGGCCTGCTTTGGTGATGAAGCATTTCCTACCGCTCCTCCCTCGAAAATCAAAATCGGTCCTTGCGGCAATCTCTGCCCGGGTGGGCAGTATTTCTGATAATTATTTAGGGGGATGGTATAGCTACCGCGCGTCAAAAGCAGCCCTTAATATGATCATTAAAAGCGCCGCGATTGAAACGGCACGCCGCGCCCCTGAAGCCACCCTCATTGGATTGCACCCGGGTACCGTTGCCTCCGATTTGTCTGATCCTTTCTCTGGAAATGTGACGGAAGATAAGCTTTTCACTCCGGCATATTCCGCGGAAAGACTAATTGATGTGATTGAAGGAATAACACCCGATCAATCAGGGCGCTGTTTTGCTTATGACGGGACAGAGGTTCCTGCCTGATTTCCAATCATGGCTGAGATTAAATCTCTGAACCGCTCACCCTGAACGGTGATATGGGCGCGAATAATATCTGCTGCACGATCTCCATCCCCCGCCTCAAGCGCGAAAACAATAGCTTCATGCTCTTCCATTGACTGGGCCATACGCCCCCGAACCTGTAACTGGCGTTTCCGGTAGGGTTGCAGCCTTTTATGAAGACGCAGGGTTTCTCGCTCCAGATACCGGTTTCCGCATTCTTGATATATCAAAAAATGAAAAACCTCATTTTCCGCGTAATAGAGGACGGTATCAGCGCCTTCCAGCGCCGCCCGGCATTTGATATTAGCCTCTTTTAACTGATCAAGTGCCTGATCGCTGATCCGACGGGCCGCGAGCCGTGCGCAGGATGCTTCCAACTCTGCCATCACCTCAAACATTTCCATCAATTCCATGGGACCGGGATGACGGACAAAGACACCCCTGCGCGGGATCTGCTCCACCAATCCTGAATTCATAAGGCGCTGAAATGCTTCCCGAATTGGGGTGCGAGAGACCCCAAACCTAGCCGCAAGCTTAATTTCATCCAGACGCATGCCATCGGCAAACTCTCCGGTAAAAATAAGAGCTTCCAGCTCTTCAGCTATGATGTCGGCGCGGCGATTTTCCATAAGTTGATTTTTAGTCTTTCTTGACCCAATGCGCAAATGCCAGTCTCAATCAGCCCTCAGATGCAACCATTTGTGCGCTTTGCCATTGAATTTACAAGACTGCGTCCGTACACTCACGCAAATTTTTTAAGACGCGGAGCAATGCTAAATGGCGATTTTTCTTCACCACAATGACCTTCCAGTGGATCTGGATCTGGGACCTGTGATCGCAATTGACAGCGAAACCATGGGATTGAACCCACACCGGGACCGGCTTTGTGTGGTGCAGCTCTCTGCAGGCGACGGCGATGCGCATCTGGTGAAATTCGATGGCACCGATTACAGCGCCCCAAATCTCGCCAAAATGCTTGCAGATCCAAACAGCGAGAAACTTTTCCATTTTGGCCGTTTTGATATCGCCGTTTTGAAGAAATATATCGGTGTGACCTGCGCCCCCGTTTACTGCACGAAAATCGCATCTCGGCTTGTTCGAACCTACACAGATCGCCATGGCCTGAAAAACCTGTGCCAGGAGCTGATCGGTGTTGATATCTCCAAGCAGCAGCAAAGCTCTGACTGGGGATCAGAAGAATTGACACAGGCGCAGCAGGAATATGCGGCCTCTGACGTGCTGCATCTTCATAAAATCAGAACTGTTTTGGATGAGATGTTGGCGCGAGAAGACCGCAGTGAAATTGCTGCTGAATGCTTCAAGTTTTTGCCATCCCGTGCCGAGCTTGATCTGATCGGTTGGGATGAGACAGACATTTTTGCCCATTCATGATCTGCTAAACTGCCTTGTTTCACAGGCATTTGAGGCCTATATCCTGATCAGTTAGTAAATCTGCAAATAGCAGAACAGGTTATTTTGATGACAGCGACCCCAACAACGAACAGCAGCACTTCCAATGAGCAGGACCTGAACGCCGCACGGCGCGTCCTGCAAATTGAAGCGGATGCCCTCAATCAATTGAAAGATGGCCTGAACGGGGATTTTGTAAAAGCCCTCGATCTCATCACCGCTTCCAAAGGACGAGTTGTTGTCTCCGGTATGGGGAAAAGTGGTCATATCGGCAAAAAAATCGCGGCGACCCTGGCCTCAACTGGAACACCTTCTCATTTTGTCCACCCCGGCGAAGCAAGCCATGGGGATCTGGGGATGATCACCCCTGATGATGTGGTGATGTGCTTATCCAACTCTGGCGGCACCAAAGAATTATCGGATATCATCGCCTACACACGACGCTTTAATATTCCGCTTATTGCCATAGTCGGAAAAGCGGATAGCACTCTTGCCCGGCAAAGCGATGTGGCCCTGATCCTGCCAGATGCTCCAGAAGCCTGCTCTATTGGCCTTGCGCCAACCACATCCACCACGTTGACCCTTGCTCTTGGGGATGCACTTGCGGTTGCGCTGCTGGAACGGCAAGGGTTCTCCGCCGATCAGTTTTATGTGTTCCATCCGGGCGGCAAGCTTGGTAGCTCCCTCATCCGGGTTCGGGATCTAATGCATGTAGGCGAGGAAATT
>JAEPMY010000161.1 GCA_017643685.1 Sneathiella sp. | reverse complement strand
TCGGGCTGTTCGGTGGTGGGTTCTCCATGCCGCTTCCCATGTTCCCGATTAAAGCCATTGGTATTGAAGGCTCGTTTGTGGGTAGCCTGGATGAAATGCATGAGCTTATGGAGCTTGCAAAAGAGGGTAAGCTACAGAAGCTGAACCTGGATCACCGCCCAATGTGTGAAGCCGACAAAGCCTTGCATGATTTGAAAGATGGCAAAGTGATGGGACGTGTTGTTCTTAAAAACTGAAGCCCTACTGGCCAAACGAAAAAGCCTCCCATTGGGAGGCTTTTTTTTCGTGTCGGTGATGAGTTAGTGGATGGGACCTTTGATTTCCATATCAATCAGTTCCTGAACGACCCGCATCAGGTGAAGGCAAGCGTTTAACTCTTCTGTTGCGCCTTTTTTGCGAAGAGAGCTCGCCTCACGATCCAGCAGATCAATGGCGTGTTCACCCTGCTGCATAATCATGAAATGCGCGGTGCTGTACAAATCAAGCATGGATTCCGGGTGGAATTCGACAACGTTCATCATTACACAACTCCTTTCCCCTCGGACCAGAAATACGACTAATTATCTATAACCGTACATGAAAGAAGTTAATATTCTCGTAACAGACTTATTTAATTAAAGAATTAGAATTCATCTAAAAAGGAAGCCCCGCCGCATGGGTCATAAATCGCATAAAGCGATCCGCCGCACGGTATGTTTCCTCAACCTGATCCAGAAGTTTTTCTGAAAATAGATCATCATGGCTGGTCCGCCGCATCAAAAAGAAGGTTTTCCGGCGTAAATCTTCGATATTCGGATGATCTTTTGCATAGCCCTTTGGCGCAGTTTTCAAGCCATCGCCATGAATACCGTCGAACATTTCGATGATATCAGGATCATTTCGAATTTCATTCCAACGATCCGGGTCTTCATCAATGGACTTTCGAATGGCATTTAATTTTGGGGCAGGGGGCAACCAAATACCCGCGCCCATACGAACACCTTCCAGATCGATATGAAGATAATATCCCGGTGCATGTGCGTCTTTTCCCGCTTGGTGGCGGAATTGGCAGGCCAAATGCTCCTTATAAGGTTTCTTGTCCTTGGAAAAGCGAACATCCCGGTGGATGCGAAAAACGGACCCGCCATTTGGGCGCGGATCCGCAATATAGCGCGGTGCCAAATCATCAAGCCTTGGCGCGAAGGTCTCGATGAAATCGCACATGGGGAGTAGGGCAACCTCGCGATATCGGGCTTTGTTCGCCTGAAACCAATCCCGATCGTTATTTTCGTGCAAATCCTGATAAAATTTCAGTAACTCGTGCGAAAAACCGTGAAACTCCCCCATGGCTCATTCCTAAAGCTGGCGTTTATCAATAACTCGTTTGGCCTTACCAGCAGATCTATCGATTTCGCCCGGCTCACACAACTCAACTTTTGTTGAAACGCCAAGAACGCCCTTGATCCGTTTCTTCAAATGATTGGCGGTGCCTTCATCAACGCTCGCGTTTGGATCGCGCTCTACCCGAATGGTCAGCTCGTCCATGATACCTTCGCGCGTGACTTCCAGCACGTAATGTGCAGTCAGCCCCTCTGTGGCAACAACCAGATCTTCAACATGACTTGGGAACAGGTTTACGCCCCGGATGATCAGCATATCGTCCACACGGCCTGTGATTTTCTCAATTCGGCGCATGGAACGGGCGGTTCCCGGCAGCAACCGTGTCAAATCACCAGTGCGGTAGCGGATAACCGGAAATGCTTCTTTGGTGAGGGAGGTGAAAACCAACTCACCCTTTTCGCCATCGGGCAAAACTTCACCGGTTTCGGGGTTAATGATCTCTGGATAGAAATGGTCTTCCCAAATATTCAGGCCGTCTTTGGTCTCAAGGCACTCACTGGCAACTCCAGGCCCCATGACTTCTGAGAGGCCATAGATATCAAGCGCATCAATATCAAATGTCTTTTCGATTTGCTCCCGCATGCCTTCACTCCACGGCTCGGCACCGAAAATTCCGGCTTTTAAGGAGCTGGAGGCAGGGTCAATGCCTTGACGGTGAAATTCTTCGGCGAGGGCCATCATATATGACGGGGTCACCATAATAATATCTGGCTGGAAATCCTGAATGATCTGGACCTGGCGCTCCGTCTGTCCGCCAGACATTGGCACAACTGTGCATCCAAGACGTTCCGCCCCGTAATGGGCGCCGAGACCGCCTGTAAACAGGCCGTAACCATATGTCACATGAACCATGTGATCACGCGTTCCGCCCGCGGCCCGAATGGAACGGGCGACAAGGTCGGCCCAGTTATCAATATCATTTTGGGTATAACCAACAACCGTTGCGCGGCCTGTTGTACCCGAAGACGCATGCAGGCGCACGACCTCAGATCGCGGCACGGCAAAAAGGCCGAACGGGTAATTATCCCGAAGATCCTGCTTGTTGCAAAAAGGCATTTTTGCAAGATCTTCGAGACTTTTCAGATCGGAAGGGTGAACTCCGTTCTCATCAAAGCGCTGCTTGAACATGGAAACATTTTCATACGCATGGTTCAATGACCATTTCATCCGTTCCAGTTGCAGCGAGGAAATCTCGTCCCGAGATGCATACTCTATTGGGTCAAGATCCCCCTTTTGCGGTGGTGACAACCTGCTCATAATTCCTCCCGATTTTAATCATACCTGTTTATCAGGCTTTTTCGATAATCATCGCGATGCCTTGGCCCACACCAATACACATGGTGCAAAGGGCGTAGCGACCGCCGCTGCGTTGCAGCTGATAGGTTGCTGTCGTTGCAAGACGGGCACCGGACATGCCAAGTGGATGACCAAGGGCAATTGCGCCGCCTTGTGGGTTGACCCGTGGGTCGTCATCCGCAATGCCAAGCTCCCGCGTGACGGCAAGACCTTGCGCGGCAAAGGCTTCGTTCAGCTCAATCACATCCATATCATCAATGGTCAGACCCGCAATTTTCAGGACTTTCTGTGTGGCCGGGGCAGGGCCGATACCCATGATCCGCGGGGCTACACCCGCAACCGCAGTTGCAACGATGCGGGCCTTTGGTGTCAGGCCATACTCTTTAATCGCCTCTTCAGAGGCGAGCAGAAGCGCACAAGCGCCATCATTCACACCAGATGCGTTACCCGCCGTAACAGTGCCGTCTGGACGTACGATTGGACGCAACGCGTTCAGTTTTTCAATTGTGGTTGCCCGCGGATGCTCATCCTTATCCACAATAACGGCATCGCCTTTACGCTGTGGGATCGTGACCGCCGTGATTTCTTCGGCCAGATTGCCATTTGCCTGTGCGGCAGCGGCTTTTTCCTGACTGCGAAGTGCGAACAAATCCTGATCTTCGCGGTTTACACCGTAATCATCAGCCACATTTTCCGCAGTTTCCGGCATGCTATCTGTGCCATACTGCTCTTTCATCAATTTATTGACGAAACGCCAGCCGATTGTGGTGTCGTAAATTTCCGCATTACGGCTGAACGCGGTTGTCGCTTTACCCATCACAAATGGGGCACGGCTCATGCTTTCAACGCCACCTGAAATGGTCAGGTTCGCTTCACCTGTCATAATCTGACGGGCGGCTGTCGCTGTTGCATCAAGACCGGATCCGCACAGGCGGTTGATAGTTGCACCTGGTACATCCATTGGAAGACCAGCGAGCAGGGAGCTCATACGGGCAACGTTCCGGTTATCTTCACCTGCCTGATTGGCGTTACCATAGATAACGTCGTCGACTTTGGTCCAATCCACACCGCCATTGCGTTCCATCAGCGCTTTCAGGGGAATAGCACCGAGATCGTCTGTGCGAACAGCGGAGAGGGAGCCACCGTAACGACCGATTGGAGTTCTGATTGCGTCACAAATAAATACGTTTTTCATTTTTTTTCTTCTTCTGTTTCAAGGTCCGGTATCCGCAGACCTTTGATGGTATGGGAATTCCCACGGAAGGAGGCGATAAGGGCGCCATCCTGATCCGTCACCGATATATCATAAAGTCCGGTCCGTTTGGTACGATTGATTTCCGTAGCTGTCGCCTTGAGTCTGCTGCCCGGCATACCGGCTTTGAGATAGTTGATCTGCGCAGCGCCCGCGACCGTGTTCTGGTTGTAGGAATTGCAGGCAAAAGC
>JAEPMY010000039.1 GCA_017643685.1 Sneathiella sp. | reverse complement strand
CTTGTCATAAATTTAAATTGCAAGACAACGAAGAAGGGTGGTCATTGGCCGCCCTTTTTGCTTGTGCCGGTAGGGGGATATTTATTCTCAATTTCCCACTGTGACCTACAACAAGGCGCTGAGCTTAGTAGCGTCTGTTTGGCAAACCACCCTTTCCCAACTTGCAGGTAGCTGAAAAAGCTTTTGCGTGATACCACTCAATCTCTATCAGACGATCTGGGCTGTTTGTAGCAGGAGATCGTGTGAAAACAATATTTGCTGTAAGAGTATTTTTGAGAGGCTGAGAAGAGTATGGAGACCTTTGATTACTTTGAGGATGTGTCTTTTTTGAAGGGCAAAGACGCGCTTGAGGTGCTGGATACCTTGAAGAGAACAACCCTGTTTAGAGTGAAGGGGAGAGACTCCACTCAGGCGGTTCTTGTATCGACACTGATCCACGGAAGTGAGCCATGTGGTTTCCGGGCCTTTGTTAAAGAGATTAACGAAGAGCGGGACTATCCGATTGATGTCTATTTCATGGTTGGTAACGTCGCGGCGGCTCAGATTGAGCCAGCCTTTTCTCACCGGAACATTCCAGAAGGTAAAAACTTCAATCGTATCTGGTGCGTAGACCAGCCCGAAGATGATGAAGAAACCTGTATCGCCGAGGTGAAGGGCTTTTTGAATAAACTGCCACTGCTTGGTGTTCTGGATCTACACTCCTTTATGGCGAAGGGGGTTAGCCCACACACATTTGTGGTTTCTGTGGATGACAAAACCTTGGAATTAGCCAAGTGCTTGTCCCCTTATGTGTTGAAGATTGAGCCAGGTATGGGGGCTTTGATCGAAGCAATGTCCCCTAAATGTCCGTCTTTCGTTGTTGAATGCGGTACGCATGATGCGCCCGAAGCTGATGCATTCGCTGAAGTCGTTTTGGATAAATTCTTCAAGGCTTATGGTATTCTTGAAGGTGAGGCAGGCGATGCATTGACCGACGACGTCTTCGTGAACATGACCAACTTTAAGGTCAAAGCTGAATCAAAAGCTGTCTGGGCCGAAGAGAAAGACCCGTCGGCTGATGTGACTTTCCGTCCAGATTGTGAAGGGATTAACCTTTCTGCTGTGAAAGCTGGTGAGTTTTGTGGCTGGGCCACATCTCTGGACTTTATGGTCGCGTCAACAGGTACAGAAGACATTGATGTTGCAGAGTTTTTCTATGTCGAAGATGGAAAGCTTTATTTCAAGCAGGATTGCGTTCCTAACCTGATGTGTGCAAACGAATTCATCGCGAAAGAGAGCGGTTTCTATCTGTTTGAAAAGAGGTAGAAGGGGAACCATTGTTGAAAAATCTGCTGAACACAGGACGGTTGTTGTTACCAGTTTTGGTGCCGTCTTGGCGATTTTTTGACGAGATTGCACCGTCCCCGCGGATCGAATATTGCGTCTTTTCGGATGATGACGAGAATGCGGGGGCAGGTGAGAACTGGCGGGAGTTTCGCCCGCGCCCTTCTGATGTTTCTGTTGGAAGAATGCTTCGCCGGATGATCTGGAATCCCCGGTGGAATGAGAGCTTGTTCCTTATGAGTTGTGCCGAGCGGTTGATGTCCCATCCGACGCGGCATAGCGAAGATGAGATATTTGATCGGATCCTCACCGATTTATCGATGCTCAGTACCGACACCCTTGAAAATTCACATGTGACATTCCGATTGATGTTTATTTATCGGCATGATGGCGCGTTACATCATCATGTGACCTATGAAGCTGAACCAAGACCCCTTTATAGTGCAGGACGGCATCATGGGTTTTGATCTCGCACTCAGGATAACAGGGGGGGTGGTGGGCTTTGCCTTTCTTCTACAAAGTCTGGAGTATCTGTACTCCCAACGGCGATATCGGGTTGTTTTCGCCGTACGGGCGATGCTCAGTTTGTTGTTATTGATCGGCATCGGAGCTGAATGGGCTTTAATCCTGCTCTGGTTAATGGGTGTTTTCCAACTGCACCGGTTTCAGGGCCCATATAACGGCGGTAGTGATAGGATGGGGATGCTCGTCCTCTCCATGCTTGTCCTATGCCGTTGGTTGCCAGAGCCGAGATGGCAGGAGATTGCCTTTGGATATTTAGGGCTTCAACTCATTCTTTCTTACTTCATTTCGGGCTGGGTGAAGGTTGTTAATCCTGAATGGAGAAGCGGGCAGGCCCTTCGAAATGTTTTTGAATTCTCAGCTTATCCGGTCAGCGAAACGTTGCGCGGTTGGGCGACGCGGCCGGTATTGTTGTTTGTAATGTCTTGGGCGGTGATTTTGTTTGAACTGATTTTCCCGCTCACTGTTTTCAATTTCTATAGCCTTGCCATTGGATTAGGTCTTGCCGCCACTTTCCATTTTGCGAATGCCTGCCTTTTTGGTTTGAACCGTTTCTTTTGGGTTTGGTTATCCGCTTATCCTGCTCTCCTTTGGTTGCAGGGCAGAATTCTGGGTGGGCTTGGGCAATAAAAAAGGGCCCGAAGGCCCTTTTCGTAAACAAAGTATCAGCCATTAGTTACATGTCTGTGGGCCGCCGCCTTGAACATCAGAGAAGCCTAAGTTGTTGTAACTTGCCGCTGCGCCAAAACTCTCACAAACATTGTTGCCAAGAGTGCCGCTAATAACATTATTTGATCCGGTTGCAGTTGCACCTGCGCCACCAGTGCCGAGCAGGACAATGGCATTGGATGCAGTATTTTCAATAGTGGTATTATTGATTGTCAGGTTTACAGCGCCGTTACTATCAACGGCAGTGATGCCACTGCCTTGGGCGTTGCGAATGGTCACTGTATCAAAGGAAATATTCGCATTTCTCATCTCTGTGACGGAGTTGCTTACGTTGTCAAATGTGGCGCGCCGTACGGTCCAATTGCCGCCGTTTAAAGTCATGCCAAAATTTGAGAGATTTGTTGCCGTTATATCTTCGATAAGAACAGTTCCCGCTGAGGTGTTTGCAGCGGAAAATTGGCCGATATTCTGTGCGTCGATATTGCTCACTTTAATGTTATCGGCGTTAATAAAAAATGTAGTCCCTGTGCCGCTGATTATGTTCAGATTATCGATTGTCGCATTGTCATTTATCAGATCAAAACGTGATCCTCCCATGGCGATGTTCGGACGACTACCCGGTAGCGTAAAGGTTATATTATTACCGGATGTTTGGCCCGTCAGGGAAATTTGTTTGCCACCTCCAACAATCATTTGGTTTGCTTTAACAGGTGGGGAGCCAGCCATTGAAATTGTGCCCTGACTTCCGTCAATGACAATCAGACTATTGCCAGTCGATGTAATGATTTCTGCCGCTACATTATCCGTAGCATCTAGCACAGTTACTTCAGATGAGGTTGTGCCATCAGGTAAGGTGTATAGCGCGGCTTCAGATGAGACGATTTCGCCGCCAACTTCACCGGCCACAATATCAACGTCACGTACAATCCGATCTGTCATGCGCTTTTCAAGTCGCGATAGTTCCACCGATTTGCGCATGCCATCTGTACTGAATTGAGAGAACGGAATGGTGATCCGGGCCAAGCCAAATGTCTGTTCCCCACGGACATTGTCGTGCTGGGTTTCAAGGCCTAATGTAAAACGGGATCCCTTGGCGAGGAACGGGATGTCGTCATACGACAGTTCCACCCGACCCCGTGGTCCGGAGACTTCTTCATAACCATCTGCATCAAAATAGAAACCGCCCGCTGTTGTCGTTAGGTTCCAGTTATCAGATAGATAGAATTTATATCCAACTTCGGCGTCAAAGCCAGGAAGGGCGCGTTCACTGCCGCCGGAAATTTCATTGATCAGGAACTGGCCACCGGAGATCAAGCCGACTTTACCGCCAACGCCTGAACTGTTTTCTGTGTTTTCCGGTATATATCCATTGACGCGGAATGACAGGCTCTCTGTATAGGCTTCTACGCCGACAGTTGCCTGATTATAGTCATTCCCAAGTGGGGAGCGACGGCGATCATAAAAAGCGTATCCCCCCAAGATCCAATTCTGATCAATGATCTGGCGATATCCAAGACCCAAGTTGAATTCTGAGCTGTCTTGGTTGTCAAACTTACCGCGGATATCTGTGAAAAGAAGGCTGTCGTCACTTTGGAGCAAAGGAACAAAGATACCGCCCTCACCGATAGAGCGTTCATTGCTGAAACGACCTTCCAATTCGAAGTAACCGTCCCACTTATCAGCTGCCATAGCGGAGGTGGTGCCGAGGAGGAGGGCTGCATAGGCAGCAAGGGAGATAGACGTTGTTTTTTTCATAATATTACACGCGAAAAGTAAAACTATTCTCGCGTGTATATCACGGGAGTAAATCAAGTAAAATAAAAATGAATCATTTTCATTTAATTGACTTTTTCATAATATTTGTAATATCTTATCTGGGGTTTAGGTTAATAATAATCAGGGCTATCTGCAATCGTCAGGCGATGTAGGCGGCGCTCATATCCTTCATATCCTCCAGATGCGCGGTGCAAAACGGATCGATTATCCCAAAGGACAAGCATGTCTGGCTCCCATTTGTGGCGATAGACAAATTCATCCCGATTTTGCCAATCGCGCAGCTCTGCTGCTAGCTGTTTTGCTTCATCTTCCGGTGTGTTTTCAAAGTCGACAACGTAACTACCGCCGAATAACCCAATTTTACCGCTTTCTGGGTGATTTCGCGCGATCGGGTGGGTTTGAATTTTTTTAGCCTCATCGGACACAGTAATCCGCATGGCGCCATTGTCTTTGGCATAGGCGCCATCTCTGGCGTAGGCCGTTCTGGCGGAATGAATAGCATTAACGTTATGAAGCTTGGCTTTCATTTCTTCGGGCAACATTTCATAGGCCAAGTGTTGATTGGAAAAGAAGGTGTCGCCACCTTCAGGTGGGATGATGAGGCCGTAAAGGCATGTACCAGCAGGCGGAACAGGCATAAAGCTCCAGTCGGAATGCCAATTGTCAGCGAAAATTCGGCCTGTTTCATCGGCACGGCGGTGAATGGCCGCAATTTTTTTGTGTCCATCAATCGGTTCAATGAAAGGGTCGTCGCCAATGGGGCCCAAATACTCTGCAAATCTGACCAGGTCTTCATTTTCCAATTTCTGATTTGGGAATACGAGGACATGATGGTCCATCCATGCCTGTCTGATGATTTTTAAATCCGTTTTTGAGACAGGTTTTGAAAAATCCACCCCTTTGATTTCTGCTCCGCAAGGAGCATTCAGCTTCGTCACCTCAATCATTTTCTTATCCTTTTTATCGTTTTAACAAGAGCTAACATTAAAATAGTTGTTGAACAACAACTAAATTGATATGCTCGGTATGGTGTTGATTTGATTGGAAAATAAAAAATGTCAGAAGTTGAAATTCGAAAAGCTCGGAAAAATCCAGAACGTAGAAGCGACTCCAATCAACGGATCATTCAGGCGGCGATGGAGTTGTTTGCGGAAAAGGGTTATCAGCGGACGACCCTCATTCAAATTGGTCAGAGAGCAGGCTTTACAGGCACGCTGGTCAGTAACCGTTTTGGAAATAAAGAACGGGTCCTTCGGGCGGTTCTGGCACATATTCTCAATCGTTTTGAGGGGGGTGAAGGGGCTGTTGAGGCGGAAGGTCAGGCGCTATCAAGCGCTGATCGTCTAAAGAGCTTTGTGCGGATGTATCTGGAAGATGTGGCGATGCAAGGCGCTCGTATTCGGGCGCTATACGTGATCATGGGGGAGGCGCTTGGTGCCTTGCCGGAAATCAGCGAGGAAGTGATCAAGGTAAATACGGTGTTTCGCGGGGAGATCAAAACCTTGATTAAGGACGGGATGAACACCGGCGAGTTTAATCAGCGGCTAGATCTCGAGCTGACTTCTGCTCTGGTTGTTGGTCTTCTCCGTGGCATTGCAATGCAAATCCTGGTGGAGCCGGACCGCCTGGAATTGAAGAAACTCATTCAGTCATCTCAGCGGTCAATTAATCACATGGTCGGTGCTTAAATTCAATTTTCCTAAAAACTTATGGAATGCGCTTCTCCCATACTTTAACCTGCTACTGCACGCGTTTTGAGTAGGGGAATAGTATTGAAGAAGCGTTTGTTAATGACGGCAGCGATGTCGCTCGCATTGTTTGGGGAGCCGGTAAATTCTCACGCGGATATGATCATCTACAATGGTGGTGCGTCTGACGTAAATACAGCTGGGGATTACACTAACAGTGTAACCGTGGATGCAATCGTTGTTGATGGGGATCAGAACTCTCTTACAAATACAGGTATACTTAATAACGGTGCAGCAGGTCCCGGATCTGGTGATGTTCTGACAATTGATATGGGTGTTACTCTCGGCACCTTTGATAATCAGGGGACAATCAATAATTCGGTTAGCGGCGCTAATCCTGTGGAGATTTCAGGAACGGTCAATAATTTCGTTAATTCAGGAACTATTCAAAGTACGAATGGGGCTGCGGCAACGTTATTATTGAGCGGGCAAGTTGGATCGCTCAACAATACGGGTGGAGTTATTGAATCTACGGCCGATGCGCGGGCAGTATGGATTACATCTACGCAAGCCAGCGCCCTAACTAATGCAGGAATAATTCGAAATACAAATGGCGCTAATGGCTCTTCATCAGATGCTATTCGCTTTGCCACTGATCAAACTCAGGTTTTTACCAATACCGGTACGATCAGCGGTACGAATGATGCGATCGAAGCAACCGGTGACTCGGATGTTCTTATTGATAATCAAGGGACAATTACAGGCACTTCGAACTACGGGATTAATTTAGACGGAAATTCCAGCGCTACTATTACAAATAGTGGAACTATCACGGGTAACCTTGGGGCGATCGCTAATGTCGACGCTGCAGGTACTGGTCTTCTAGATTTCACAAATACTGCTGGCGGTATTGTGAGTGATAATATTGATATTCGGTCAAACGCCGCTCACGATATTGATCTTCAGGGTGGTACCGTGAATGCAGACATAATTTTGAACGGTACTACTGGAAATATCTTTAGTTTGTCCGATGGCGCGACAGTTAATGGAGATGTAGACCTTGGTACGGGTGCTGTTCACACGATTACTGTAACAGGCGGTACGATTAATGGAGATCTTGATGTTGGAACGACAGCGGGAACGACAATTGCGGTAAATCCTGCTGCAGGGGTCGTTGCCAGCTTTTTGAAATCTGGAAGCATTGTTGCTGTAAGAGGCGAGCAGACAACAGTCCAGATGAACGGTGCAGGCACCCTGCGTATTAATGGTCACATCCTAGATGACGTAGGTGGTGACCAGGATATGCTCGTAGACGTGAATTCAGGAACGCTAGAGTTTACAGGCTCTTCAATTGTTCAAGGGGGCATAGATGTTGATAATGCCACGATCAGTTTGGGGCTCAATGAAATTACCTTTAGAAATACGACAGATATTTCTGCGGACTCTACGCTCAGTCTGGCGTTGAACGGAGCAAGTAGTGGTAGTTTGGAAAACGGTGCCATTGATGCCCAAATTACCTTGGCAAATAGTGCAACAATTTCGTTAAGCTCGATCACCGGTGTTTCCGAAGGCGACACCTTTGTTATCATCGATGCGACCGGTGCCGGGGGCGGTGCTAATCTTGTTGTTGATACAAGTATGATCTCTGTTGTCGATGCATCTGGTAATCTTGATTTCAATCTTCAAAAGATTGGGGATGTCCTGCAATTGGTTGCTATTGCAAGTACCGCTGGCTTAACATCAAATGCGCTGAGCGTGCAGCAGGTCTCTGGTGATGCTTTTGCTGGTGATGCCGTCATAATGACGGCTCTCTCCGGATTAAGTGGGGATGCGCGCAATGACGCCTATGAATCCCTTGGAAATTATAACCGCACGTCGGTTGTACAAGGAGCGATGCAAAGTCAAAGCTACCAAAGCAATATCGTTCAGCAGCGCCTCTTCGTTCGGCTGAATAATTCTGGAGCTGGCGGTATCTCTACCGGTGACGTGGTTCCAGCATCAGTTCGCAACTTCTGGGCGCAAGGGACATATTTTCAAGGTAAGCAGGATGATGAGGGTGCATTTGATGGTTATAAAGCCCGGTCAGCAGGTTTGAGCTTTGGTATGGATAAAACGCTCGCGTTCGATAAGTTTGACGAAATGATTGTCGGTTTCGCGGGTGGCTATAGTCAAACGAATTCTGATATGAATAACCAGAATGCTGAAACTGAGATTGAGACGTTTTTGGCTTCTGCATACGGGGCGGCCAAACGCGGTCCATATCTGCTCCAAGGTCAGCTTGCCATTGGTTATAGCCAGTTTGATAGCAGCCGTGATGTCATTGTTGGTGGTGTAAACCGGACGGCTAACGCAGATTTCGGAGGGTACCAGCTTGGTGCAAACCTTCAGGCTGCGCGCGTGTTAGAGGCAGGAGCCTTCAAGATCGAACCAAGCTTACTTGCAAGTTATACAGCCCTTTATACGGATGATTATTCCGAAAGTGGTGCTGGGAGTGCTAATTTGATCGTCGATGGTGAATTCTCTCAGGAAGTGACACTGGGGACCTCTGTCTCGGTGTCTTCGGAATTTCAATCCGGAAGTTATTCAATCTCTCCGCGGTTGGAAGTCGGCTATTCTTATGACATTCTGGGGGAAGATATTGAGACAACCCAACGTTTTGAAGGCGGCGGCGCAAGCTTTTCCACATCTGGTTTAACCCCTTCTCGGCACAGCGGGTTTGTGGGCGCCGATGTTACAATTCTCAGCAGCAGTCATATGGAATTTAGCCTTGGATACCGCTACAGCCTTCGTGAAGGTTTTGCTGGTCATAACGCTGATGCGAAACTGGCAATAGCGTTCTAACTCAAGCCGCGCAATATCGGGTGAGCTGTTTCTGGAAGAGTTTGATCAGTAGTTCGATATTGGCAACACCGGCGTAGTTGAGCCGGGTTATAAAAGCCAGTTTTCTGTGAGGGCCGGGCTCTGCCAAATGGATTGCTTTCAGCTCATTACTTTGCAGAACCAGTTGATCGAGTGCCATTTGCGGTACCATTGTCGTGCCCATTTGGCTGGCAACCATTTGGATCAAGGTATAAAGACTGGCGCCCTCCAATGAATGGTCCGTTTGGGTTGCTTGTAGCTTGCAAGCGGCCAGAACATGATCTTTGAGGCAGTGACCATCTTTTAAAAGCAGCAAATGTCCTTCGTCCAATTGATCACTTTTAACCTCTTTGAGTTTTGCCAAATCACCGGAATTGTGGGTGACGAGATAAAAATCTTCTTTCCAGAATTCCAAGGCCAGCAATCCATCCACCGCATAAGGCAGGGCGAGGATGGCGGTATCAAGTTCTCCGCTTCGAACCTTGTCCACGAGAACGGATGATTGCTCTTCCACAATGCGAAGCTTCAGGTCTGGATACTGCTTTCGCACCTCCGGTAGTGTTTTGGGTAGAAGGTAGGGGCCAATGGTTGGAATAACACCAATGGAGAGTGGATAACTCAGCGGCGCCTGCTGCCCCTGGGAGATGATGTAGAGGTCATCGACTTCCAGCTTGATGCTTCTGGCTTTATCCAGAATCCGTTCCCCGATAGGGGAGATCAGAACCTTTTTGTTGTCACGTTCAAAAATTTGGATTCCAAGCTGATTTTCCAGTTCGGAAATGGCTGTGCTGAGGGCGGATTGAGAGACGCCACACTGTTCCGCCGCGCGCTTGAAATGGCGGGTTTCTGCGACCGCGAGCGCATAATTCAATTGTTTGAATGATACCATTTTCTACGTTCTGAAAAATTGATCGATATCTTCAATATTATTCATTTTACTTTATCGCTGCAATGCTTACTTTCCAATCAGCGTCGAGACGGGCGCAAGGTCAATTGACAGATTTTAGAGGAAAAAAACCAATGTCTATGATTAACAAGTCCATTCCTGAGTTTACAACTGAAGCTTTTGTGAACGGTGAGTTCAAAACCATCTCTTCTGAAGATGTAAAAGGTAAATGGTCCATTTTCCTGTTCTACCCAGCAGACTTCACATTCGTCTGCCCAACAGAGCTGGAAGACATGGCTAACCAGTATGCTGAACTGCAGGGTCTGGGTGTTGAAGTTTACGCCGTCTCTACAGACAGCCACTTTGTTCACAAAGCATGGCATGACGCAAGTGATGCAATCGGCAAAATCAACTACCCAATGCTGGGTGACACAACTGGCCGCATCACACGTGGTTTCGACGTGATGATCGAAGAAGCTGGTCAAGCGCTGCGCGGTACATTCCTCGCAAACCCAGAAGGTATCATTAAAGTTGCTGAAATCCACGATCTGGGTATCGGCCGTTCTGCTAAAGACATGGTTCGTAAAGTGAAAGCTGCTCAGTACGTAGCTGACCACGACGGCGAAGTTTGCCCAGCAGCTTGGGAAGAAGGTCAGGCTACTCTGACACCAAGCCTGGATCTCGTCGGCAAGATCTAAGTCCTAAAAGGACAAATAATTGGGTGGGTGGCCACGGCTACCCACCTTTCAAAAAAGAAGAGTAGGGTGATATTATGCTTACCAACGATATTTTAAACGCACTTAAAGGCTACACCGCCAACATGGCGAATGACGTGAAGCTGGTTTTGCAAACCGGTGATCATGACAAACGCCCTGAACTTCTGAAATTTCTAACTGATTTCGCCACAGTGTCCGAGCGTCTGTCTGTCGAAGAGCGTGATACAAACGGCGTTCTGCGCAGTCCGATCAGCTTTATGCTGGAAGTTGATGGCACATCAAATGGCATTGTCTTCTCCGGTATTCCGGGCGGCCACGAATTTAACTCAATGGTGCTGGCGGTACTTCATTCGTCCGGTACGGATTTGAAACTGGATGATAGTCTTCAAAATATCATTCGGAATGTCTCCGAAGAACTGAAGTTTGAAGTCTTTGTCTCTCTTAGCTGCCACAACTGCCCAGATGTTGTTCAGGCGCTGAACCAGTTCGCCACATTGAATGAAAAGATTACCACCGAAACCATTGATGGTGGCCTGTTCCAGGACGTAATCGAGGAACGAAATATCCAAGGTGTGCCAACCGTTTACCTGAATGGTGAGATTTTCGCCAACGGTAAAATTGATACGGCACAGATCCTTGATAAGTTGATGGAAAAATATCCGGCACTGACCGAGGTGAAATCCGACGAGCCAGCATTGCCGCTGCAGGATGTCACCATTATTGGTGGCGGTCCGGCTGGTGTTTCCGCGGCGATTTACTCTGCCCGTAAAGGTCTTGCCGTCACCATGATTACCGATCGGATCGGCGGTCAGGTGAAAGACACTATGGGTATCGAGAATATGATTTCTGTGCCGAAGACAACAGGTCCAGAACTCGTTGGCGCGATGCAGGAGCATATGAGCGATTATGATATCACTATCAAAGAGCATTTCCGCGTGGAAAGCATCGAGCAGGGTGATATCAAAAAGATCAAATTGTCCTCTGGTGAAGTGATTGAAACGAAAACAATCATCATTGCGACAGGGGCGAAATGGCGCGAACTTGGCATTCCGGGTGAGAAGGAGAATGTCGGGAACGGCGTTGCCTATTGCCCGCACTGTGATGGTCCATTCTTCAAAGGCAAGGATGTTGCGGTGATTGGCGGAGGTAACTCTGGTGTTGAGGCTGCACTTGATCTGGCAGGTATCGTGAAATCAGTCACTTTGTTTGAATTCTTGCCAGAGCTTAAAGCGGACAAAGTGTTGGTGGATCAAGCGGTGAAGCGTGACAACATCACCATCATCAAAAACGCGGCAACACAGGAAATCTTGGCTGACGGCGGTAAAGTAAACGCGATCCAGTATCAGGACCGAGAAAGCGAAGCCACGCATACGAAAACACTGGCAGGCGTTTTTGTTCAGATCGGACTGGTGCCAAATAGCGAGTTTTTGAAAGACGTTGTAGACCTAACCCCTTGGGGTGAAGTGAAAATCAACGAAAAGAACGAAACAAATGCGTCTGGCATCTTTGCTTGCGGTGATGTGACAACTGTTCCTTACAAACAGATTGTAATCGCCATGAGTGAAGGCTCTAAAGCGGCACTGACAGCATTTGATTACCTGTTGAAAATGGACTAAGCCCCCCTCGGTCCACTATTCCAGGTAATCCAGAAGGGCGGATTTTTATCCGCCCTTTTTTGTGTTTCTCCCTCGCCTTAATTGTTGGTTTTGAAATTGGACCTTGTTTATGTAGAATGGGTCAGGGAAGGAGCCTTTTATGCGCTGGGATGAATTGGGAAGAGCTGATTGTTCAATTGCACAGACGCTGTCTGTGATCGGGGATCGTTGGACTTTATTGATCCTCCGTGATTGTTTTCTTGGACTTCGCAAATTTGATGATTTTCTCTGTTCCCTCAATGTCTCTCGGACGATCTTGACGGATCGCCTCGCTAAACTGGTGGAAGAGGGGGTGCTTGAAAAGATCCCCTATCAGGAACGGCCAACCCGTTATGACTATCGGCTCACTCAAAAGGGGCTTGATCTCTACCCGGTTATTTTAACGCTGGTGGAATGGGGCGATAAATACCGCAAAGACGGAAACAAACCCCCGTTAGCGCGGGAGCATAAAAGTTGTGGTCAGGTCTTAAGGTCGAAAATCGTTTGTGCGGAATGCGGTGAAGAAGTCACCCCTAAGCAGGTGACCGCCATACGGCAGAAATTGCCAAAAGTCTCTTGAGGTGGAATTCGGCACTGCTATCTGGCCGCGCCGAACATATTAATTAAGCGGACTTTTGGCGCTCAATTTCCTTTTCCACATTCATCAGCTGGTCTTTACCAAAGAACATTTCAGTTCCAACAAAGAATGTGGGGCAACCAAACACACCGCGATCCGCCGCCGCTTGTGTGTTGGCGAGAAGTTTGTCTTTTACATCCTGATCCTGAATACGCTTAGCAATGTGATCCGCATCTAACCCGCCGTCAGATAAGGCTTTGTGAAAAATTTCCGGGTCATCCATTTTCAGGCCTTCTTCCCACATGGCTTTTAGGGTGAGGTCTGCATACTCCATTAGAAACCCTTCGTCAGCGGCAACAATGGCACCGCGCTGGGTCATTACTGTATTAACCGGGAAGTTAGGGTTCATTTTGAATTTCGTCAGTTGATGATCTCGCAAAAAACGCATCATCTCCAGGCGATAATAGTCATTTTTGCCTTTTACATTCTGGAATTGAATAAAGGGTGGATTGTTGTCAGTCAGTTTGAAAATGCCACCAAGCAAAACAGGCACATATTTAAAACTTTCTTCTGTTCGCTCTTCAATATCTGAAATCAGTTTGTGTGCGATGTAGCAGTTTGGGCTGCCCACATCATAATAGTGAATAACGTCAACACTCATGGTCTTCCCCCGATATAATTGTTTTTATTACCATTTCTCGATCCAAGGGCGCAGGTCAAGTTCAAATGTCCAGGCATCCCTTGGTTGCTTGTGAAGCATCCAATAATTCTCTGCGATATGATCCGGATTCAAAATCCCGTCTTGATCTTTTAAGGTATACCGTTCTGGAAAATTGGTGCGGATGAAATCTGTATCAATCGCCCCGTCGACAATGACATGTCCCACATGAATGCCAAGGGGGCCAAGTTCCCGGGCCATGGACTGAGCAAGAGCTTTCAAAGCATGCTTTGAACCCGAGAAAGCGGCAAATCCTTTACCGCCTCGCGTGCTGGCCGTTGCGCCTGTGTATAAGATAGTGCCGCGGCCACGCTCCTTCATACGCAAGGCAACCTCTCGGCCGGTTAGGAAACCGGAGAAGCAGCCCATTTCCCAGATTTTGAAAAACTTTCGCGCCGTTTCATCAAATATGCTCGATGGTACATTCGCGCCGATATTGAAAACCATTACTTCAATCGGACCTACATCGCTTTCCAGTTTTTCCACAAGGGCTTGCACCTCTTCTTCGTTGCGGGCATCACAACCGAAGGGGAGGGCGCTACCGCCTGTATTTTCAATTTCGTCGATGAGAGGGGCGAGTTTGTCCGCGTTGCGCCTAACGCAGGCGGCAACAAATCCTTCTTTTGCAAATCGCTTCGCGATCGCGCCGCCGGTCGCATCGCCAGCTCCAATGATCAGGGCCACTTTTTTATCTGACATGTTATCGCCTCCCTTTTTAATAAGTTTAAAAAATAAACTAACTATCCGCAAGCCTGTAATAAGGCTCACTGTTATTGAAAGCGTTTTAGAAGTTCCCGTGTTAGGTCCAGTGCCATTTCGATATCTGCTTCTGCGTCTCGGTCAGGCGCGTTCTGGTTGACGCCGCAGGCATGTAAATGTTCTGGGTCTGCGGCACGTGCGATTAAATCCACCGCTGCGTCTAGCAGGGGCGGGCTGGATTTACCAAGGTTAGCCAAATCCCTGAAGGCGCGCCTGACGCACTGACGTTGGCTTTTATGGGCAAGTGCATAACCATCTGATGTTTTGCACTCTGGCGTAGTGAGTAGGTAAAGATGCTGATGTGTGAAGGCGCGGTAACGCTGCATATGGTCTTTGAGTGCCGCGAAAGTCTCTTCTTTATTTTTGGCGTTGTTGAGCGCTGTACGGCTTTCGGTGAAAAGTGCCTCATACCCCTCTGCCATGAAGGAAAAGGATAGCGCGCCCACATCCGGGAAATGTCTGTAGACGGTTCCGCGGCCAAGACCGGACAGGGTAACGATCTCTGACATGGTTGGCAGATGCGCGCGCTCCTCCCGCGTGGCTTTATGAAAAGCCTGCATGATTAGCTGTCTATTTTGTCTGGCGTCACTACGGGTCATATCAGTTCATTTTACAAATATATGGACAATTGTCCGTTTGTGCATTATACGGACAATTGTCCGCTTGTGAAGGGGTGTGTTTAAAAACACTTTTCAGGCGGATCTGGACATGACGAATAAGATAGAAAACAGGAGAGAAGACGTGTCATTGCCTCCGTTACTGCAGAATAAACTGAGATTGCCAGCGGTCGGTTCGCCGCTCTTTATTATTTCCAATCCGGATCTTGTGATCGCGCAGTGCAAGGCGGGTGTCATTGGGTCTTTCCCGGCGCTGAATGCGCGTCCTGCCGAGGTGTTGGAGCAATGGTTGAAGCGCATCACTGAGGAACTGGATGATTATAACCAGAAAAATCCGGACACGCCGGCGGCTCCTTTTGCAGTCAACCAGATCGTGCATAAATCAAATGATCGCTTGATGCATGACGTTGAGATGTGTGTGAAATACAAGGTGCCTGTGACGATCACGTCATTGGGGGCCCGAACAGAAGTAAATGATGCGATGCACTCCGTCGGCGGTATCGTTATTCATGATGTTATTAATAATACCTTCGCCAAGAAAGCGATTGAAAAAGGGGCGGATGGTGTGATCGCCGTGGCCTCCGGTGCTGGTGGGCATGCGGGCACTCTCTCTCCATTTGCACTTATTCAGGAAATTCGTGAATGGTTTGATGGTCTGTTGCTTCTGGGTGGCTCCATCGCTACAGGTGATGCCATTCTTGCGGCTCAGGCAATGGGTGCAGATTTGGGATATGTTGGCTCTGCCTTTATCGCAACAAAAGAAGCAAATGCGGATCCAGCATACAAGCAGTGTCTGGTTGATAGTGTTGCTGACGATATCGTTTATACGAACCTGTTTACCGGTGTGCATGGTAACTATCTCAAGCCATCCATCATTAATGCTGGTATGGATCCAAATAACCTGCCTGAAAGTGATCCAAGCAAAATGAATTTTGGATCAGGTGGCAATTCAGCCAAGAAAGCGTGGAAAGATATCTGGGGTTGCGGTCAAGGGATTGGTGCAATTAAGGATGTCCCGTCCGCGGGTGATTTGGTCGCGCGTATGATTCAGGAATATGACGCCGCCAAGAAGCGCGTTGGTATTGCTTGAAGGTAGAATTATGATCTGATCCCGCCGCGGTGCGGGGTCAGGATTTGATATCCAGCAGGGTAGCCTGCATTTCGTCCCATGCCACGATAGACTTGATATTCGCCTCATAGGCATGCTGCGCCATCTTGTTATTCACAAGTTCGGTTGCCAGGTCCACATTTGGGCTTTCCACATACCCTTCATCAGATGCATATGGATGTGACGGCTGATAGCTGAGGCTCGTCGCAGGGTCTCGCTCTTGAAAGCGGGTTTCTGGCGCACCGCCGGGGCCGCTGATCTGAACGGTGTCCACAGGGCGATAGGCAGCCTCCGGGCCGGTTGTCTCGCCCGGTTTTCCAACCGTTTGCATATTGGCGATGTTGCCTGCGCCGACGGTTACTTTTTTCTGTGCGGCCTGCATACCAGCCAGAGCGGATGTGATCACGGAAGTCATTCTGATCTCCAATTGTATAAAATTTTAAATAAACTTTATACGAATATATACTTCACAATTTACTCTTTATGGGCGCAAAACGTTAACGTAGTGTTAATTGCTTATGAGAGCAGGATCATGCCAACCGTGCCAACCAAAAGAGCGGCCATGGAGTAGTTGAAAATCTTCAAATTTCGCTGAGAGGACAGAAGCCGCCGAAGTTGAGTCCCCGCGATAACCCACAGAAGAACCGAGGGTAAGCTGGCCAGTGCATGCCCTGCGAGCAGATAGCCGATTTCTTCGATGCCCATTACGTCGCTTGTGACAAATAGGGTCGGGATTGTGGATGCCAGCACCCAGGCTTTTGGATTGATATATTGAAAGAGCGCTGCCTCGATAAAGGTGAGGGGCTTTGACACACTCACCTTTGACAGCTCGCCTGCCTGACTGATCCTGTAGGCAAGATAAAGGAGATACAAACTGCCTAAATATTTCATGGCGGTTTGTAGCTCTGGTATCTGAGTGAAAATCTCTCCAAGGCCAAAGGATACAATCCCCAGCATTACCAGAAAACCAAGGTAAACCCCGAGGAAATGCGGCATGGTTCGCGCGAAACCAAAATTAACCCCAGATGTGGCCAGCATAATGTTGTTTGGACCCGGCGTGACTGAATTCACGAAGGAGTAAGACATCAAGGGGAAGAAGGCCACATTCATCACATCACCGCTCGCAATTATTTTATGTCAGTAATTATGACCTATTTATTTTATTATGTCAACAGTGCTGACATAATTGAAGTTTTATTGCGTTAGGCGGCGTAGGTAGGCGTTCATCTCTGACATGAAATCTGGCAACGATACAAAGATGCTATCCTCTTCATCGA
The DNA here is from genome assembly GCA_017643685.1 of Sneathiella sp. Lineage (GTDB taxonomy): Bacteria > Pseudomonadota > Alphaproteobacteria > Sneathiellales > Sneathiellaceae > Sneathiella. The sequence continues at coordinate 11,077 of JAEPMY010000039.1, read as the reverse complement.
ACAGGTTCTCAATGCGCATCTCGTTTTCCTCTAGCGTGAAATTATACAGATTGCCGTTGCATTCAAAATCTAGCGGATGGGTCTCTAATCTGTGGATGAAATATTCGACGCCCTCTTTCGATCCCTGAAATTCTTCTTTCAGGATCCTGTAGAGGTTCGAATTTTGATCCTCGACCATTATTAAAGGTCCTTTTCAAAAATTGGGTAGGCGGTGATGATACGCCCATCTTTCAGGGTATAACCTTCAACGCGAAAACCATAGTTTGTCATACCGCCCCATTTACGGCGCGTCTGCGGCGGATAGGCGCGATATGTTTTTAGTATCAAATCGATGATTTGCTGACGGGTGAAATGATCAGGAAACAGGCTGGAGAATTTCTCCTTCCATTGCCCGCTGTCGGGATCTTTCACTTCAACGAGGGCCGTATATACCCCAAAACGGTTGGCTGGCGACAAGATTTTTTTTAATCGCGCTGAATTCACATCATTGCCATTCGCCCGGTGGTGATAGCCCGTTGGTCTGCCTCGGCTGTTTATCTCGCCGTAGAAGATATGGGTGAGGCTGATTTTAGGTTCTGTATCAGTCCATTGGCTCGCATTTGCGGACCAGATGGGCGCCAGCCAAATGGACAGAAAAAGGAGAAGTAATCCTATGATCTGTTTTGTCGGGTTTAACATTATGTGGGCGGCGCACCGGCAACAAAGCTCTCAACAAGGCTTTTGGCGACGAGATTCCATCCATCAACCAGCACAAAGAAAATCAATTTGAAGGGCAGGGCGATCATAACGGGAGGCAACATCATCATACCCATGGACATGAGGATGGAAGCAACCACCATGTCAATCACCAGAAATGGGACGAACAATAAGAAGCCGATTTCAAAGGCGCGTTTCAGTTCGCTGATCATAAATGCAGGGATCAGGACCTGCAGGGGGACTTCTTCTGGCGTTGCAACGGTTTCTGTCGCGCTCAAATCCATAAAGAGCTGAACATCTTTTTCCCGGGCATGCTTTAACATAAATGTCTGAAACGGTGCTGCGATGCGTGTGAAAGCTTCTTCCTCGGCAATTTCTTCATTGATCAGGGGCAGCAGGCCATCCTGATAAGCTGTTTGCAGTGTTGGGGCCATAATAAAGCCGGTCAGAAACAGCGCGAGTGAGATAATTACCACGTTTGGCGGTGTTGTTTGAACGCCAAGAGCACTTCTAAGGAGTGATAAAACGACAATCAATCTGGTAAAGGATGTAGTGACAATCAGAATGGCTGGCGCGAGGCTAAGAACAGTCATCAAGACAATGATCTGAACAATACGGCCGGTCAGCGGGCCTGCCTCATCCCCAAGGTCGAGGCTCAAAGTTTGCGCAACTGCATCCACGGCAAGTAGTGGTGTCAAAGCTAGAGTTATCAGGCCAAGCCATAGAGATGTGCGTTTCCAGCCGATTTTTTTAAGGAGAGGGGGGAGCGTCATGATCTTTCCTCATCCTGAGAGGGCTTCAGTTGAAAACGGGGAAATCTAGGCTCTTTGTGGCCATTGGCTTCGCCTGCATTGTCGTCGTTGCCTTCTTCTTCGTCTTGTGTTTCCGGTGCCGGGGCAGAAGTTTTGCGTAGGGCGGGAATATTGCTTTCAATTACGGTATCCCCGTCAGGCCCTAGAAGCACAAGGTGTTCTTGGTCATCGCGGCGCAGAATGACTAGCCGCCTTTTCCCATCGATCGCCATCATCTGAGAAATTCCAAGGCGTTTCCGCGCTTGTTTTGGACGGTCAGCGGTTGGGATATATCCAATACGGCGCAGCACGTATGCAATTAACCCGATTAGTCCGAGGACAATCAGCAGGGCAAGCAGATATTTTACATAATCAAGTGGATCCATGGGCGTCTAAACTCGCATCCAATGCCTAATCTACTATTAATGACGATAACTTAACGGGGTTAATGGCTTTTGAAAACTCTAATCGCCGCTGCTGCCATCTGGGTCAAGAATTTTAAGTTGTTGGTTAACCCCCTCATAGCGGCGGTGGATCTCCTGCGCGATTTGATCCAGTAATTCCAGTAATTCCTCAAGGGAGTGGCTTAATGCTTCTTTGTCTTCACGCCCATCATCAGAGACTTGTCGGTGCAGCGTTACCAGTTTGTCGGGTAGCTTGGAGATATCAATAGTGTGCCCTGCACGCACTGCTGCCAGATCAGCCTCAAGGGCCTTTTTCATCTGACCGATGTTATCTACAATGTTACTATTCGGAACCATCTACAGCTTCTGCTTCGTTAAAGGTGGGGGGCGGAGAGGGATCGTTTTGCGCCTTGTACAGATAGCCCAATATCTCTGACACGGCGGCAAAAGCTTCCAGTGGAATAGGCGTATCTACATCCACCTCAGCCAAAATCTGCGCTAAATCGGCATCCTCACGGACGGCAACACCATTTTCGAACGCGATATTTAGAATTTGTTCAGCAACTGCCCCTCTGCCCGTAGCCGTCACAACAGGCGCCTCACTCGTTCCCTTTTCATGAGAAAGAGCAACCGCCAAAGGCGATGAATTTTGCCTGTTATCCTCTTCGGCCAAGCCGCCATACTCCCCTTATGGTGACAATGATCGGTCCCTCAGGACGATGCGTGATTAACTATAACTTGGAGTAGTTAGAGGCGCTTGTCAAAAGGATGAAAAATTAATTACCTGCAATCAGTTTTAAAGTACTTCCAATTTGCCGAATTTCTGCCTCTTCCAGAATACCAGCCTTCTTCATCTCCTGATGACATTTTGGCAGATTATAATGAGGGATGGACGGGTATAAGTGATGTTCAACATGATAATTCACATGATGCGGGAATAGCAAAAACCGGACCCATGCAGGTGCTAAATTCGTGCGAGAGGCTTTCAGCGGACTGTCTGTTGAGGAAACGGCCCCATGTTCGCATATGGCGCGCAGGCGTAAAATTGGCTGCAAAAACGTGAGCATTGGAACAAGCCATAGCAATATATATTCAACGAGAAAGCCAGATAAGTAAGCCGCAATAGGCATTGAAATATGAAAGAGCACAATGGTCCAACGGTCCCGATCAGCGGCTTTTTTGAGAACGGGTGATGTGTCATCGATTAATTTACCGCTATCCCCGTTATTGTTTGCAGGATTACCAAAGAAATAGGAGATGTTTTTAATCGCTGTTCCGCCAAGCAGGTCTTTCAGCAATTTTTTCATCAGGTACTTTCGCCCGCGCGGATAGCCAGCGCAGAGCGGAATATCAGGATCTTGCGGGTCATAGAGGTGATTATGATGCAGGCGATGGACAATTCGGTAGCTGCAAACAGAAATACCCACCGGCGTGGCAACCGCGCGGCCAATCACATCATTCAATATCCGATTTTGGAACAGGCGATAATGCGCTGCATCATGGGCAAGGACGAAACATGCCTGTTGCTGGGTCGCAATCAGGATCATCACAGGGATGATAATCCAAGGTGTCCAAAAATAAATGGCTAGCGAGATCAGGCCCGCAAGTACGAGAACCGTCTGAAGTATAGAGAGGGATGATTTCAAAGGATTGAGTTTTGTCAGCTCTTTAACCAGAGCTGGCGGGAGTTTACGTGCTCGCCTTTTATCGTCTCTGAATTCCTGCCCGGTTAGAATCTGTGCTTCGCTCATCTCATCCCTCATTTTTGTTTTATTTAATTATTACATAATATGACCGTTCGGCGCAGTATTTCTCTGATTTTAGCTCCTGATAAGTGTGAGATATTGTTTGTCTTAAAATTTTTAAGTTTGAGCTTGCATGTCGTTTAGGGAATGATTATGTTCCGCTCCGCAGATGCTGGTTTTGTATCGAGATCAAAACTGTTCATGCATCTCAGCAGCTCTCGGGAACAGCTCCCGAAACTAGCCATAGACATTTATTCAAATATGCATACCTCCTGCGATGGCGGCCAGAATGGCACGGCCGATTGCACAGGCAGATTTGAATGAAACGGCCCACAAGAGTGGCCCGATTTTGAAAGGAACGCAGACACAATGCAGCTGGAGAATACACTCAACGGAAAGAAAATTGCCATCCTCGTAGCCAACGGTTTTGAGCAGTCCCATATGACAGAATTGCACAAAACACTGATCGATACGGGCGCAGAGGTGAAAATTGTTTCTCCGGAAAAAGGTGTTGTAAACAGCTGGCATAATGGCAACTGGGGACATTTCTTCCCAGCAAATAACCACCTGCCATTTACAATGTCTCACCATTTTGACGCCATTATCGTTCCAGGCGGAGAGCGTCACGCAACCCGTCTGTCATCCGATCCACAGACAGCCCGTCTGATGCGCGGCTTTATGGAAGACAACAAACCTGTCGCCCTGTTTGAAGAAGCAGTCCAGATCATCGCATTTGACGATGTTGCCGAACACCGTGAGGTGGTTGCCGTTGAAAGCGCTGCAAAAGCGGTTTCTGAAAAAGGTGCCGACATTGTTGAAGGTGATCTGCATGTTGATGACATGCTGGTTACAGGCAGCAAAGAATTGATGCCAGTTGTTGAAAAATTCGTAGAAGCTGTTCAGAACTACGAAGAAGAGGCATGGGAAGCCGCTTGAATTTCCAAGCCATCCCGCTGAACGGAAAAGCCTCCCCGATGGGAGGCTTTTTTATTGTCGGTACTCAAGTTTTCCAGATACTGCGCCTAGCGCCTAATAGTCAGGAATATAGTAAGGGGCGCCTGTCATAATTTCTTGGTACTTGCCGCGAACAACCAATTTCAAGATTTCGTTGCTGAAGGTGTTTGCCAAAGATATCCCTTCCTCATTCGGATGAAAGGTAAATCCGCCGCCCCAAAAATCAATTGCGGTACCATGGTGTAATCCTTTCAGCATTCCCGAACGTTTCAGCTCTGGAACCCAGCCTGTTTGCAGGATGCCAGCGTCAATTCTACCCGTTTTGATCATTTTGGGAATAAGTTCATTCTCAGGAACTGCTTGCTTGCGGATTTTGTCATTTTTCTCGTAAGAGACGGGGATACCATAACCGATAGCGTGGACAGCTTGCTTGCCCTCAAGCCCTGCAACGGTATTGATAATTGGTTCATCGTCTCGGGTGAAGATATAATACCCGCCCATGATAATTGGCATTGAATAAACAGGCAGGTATGGATACCCCCATTTTTTCACCCTCACTGGATCTTCAGTTATAATAAACGGCCAGGCGATATCGACTTCTTTACGGGCAAACATTCTGGCACAACGGGCCGCGGGGCTAATAACGAGTGAAAAGCTATGACCAGTCTTGGCGCTCACTTCCTTGATGATCTCGTTGTACAGGGCAATGAATGGCTGACTGTCATCGAGCACTCCGCCTGTACCATCTGTTGGATCCTCAGCCTTTAATCCGCCCGGAATTTCTACTGAACAGACACGAAACTCTTTGCTAATTGCAGGGGAGGGTAGCAGCAGGACGCAGAGTAGTATCAAACTGCAAAATCGAAATGCGACAGATATGTCAGGCAAGAATTTCAGCATAGCCCGTATTTTCCACTCCCTTACTAATTTTATCATAATTTTATAATGTGACTTAGTTTCTAAATAGTTATTCAGGTGTGCTGTTGGTTTGTTGCCAGAAAATTGAAAGGCAGTTAGGTGAAATTGCTCAAACGGATAAAATCCAATTTAGATTCTAACGATTAGTTAACTATTTGTTTACTTGTCCGCCATAGGGTAGAAAAAGGTAAATTTGTAACCTGCTAATGCTAAGGGTCCAGAATTATGAGCCTTAAGGAAATTCCACTTTTTTCGGCACTGACCGATCGAATGAAATGGCTGAGCGCGCGCCAGAAGGTTCTGACGCAGAATATCGCCAACTCGGATACTCCTGGTTATGAGGCTAAAGATCTGAAAGCCCAGAGCTTTAAGCAGATGGTTGCCCGCACGAGCGAGCCAAGTATGGATATGCAGACAACCAGTGATAAACATATTATCACAACGGAAAAAAGTGAGTTTCGTCCTAAAACGGATGCTGAGCCATATGAGGTAACCCCACAAGGGAACGCCGTGGTTCTGGAAGAGCAGATGATGAAACTCAGTGAAACACAGATCGAATATCAAATGACCACATCTCTTTATAAAAAGCAGATTGGTATGCTGAAAACCGCATTAGGTCGCGGAAGATAGGAGCCGAGTTTATGGATCTTTTAAAATCCATGAAGATATCCGCCTCTGGTATGAAAGCCCAGGGCGAGCGGATGCGTATCATTTCGGAGAACCTCGCCAACAAAGACAGTATTGGCGCTACTCCGGATCAGGATCCTTATCGCCGCAAAGTGGTCACTTTCGCAAATGTGCTGGACCGAGAAATTGACGCACAGAAAGTAGTGGTGGATAAAGTGACCGAAGACAAATCAGAATTTGGATCTCGTTTTGATCCGAACCACCCGGCAGCAGACGAAGATGGATATGTTAAAATTCCAAACGTTAATTCGCTGGTGGAAGTTATGGACATGAAAGAGACACAGCGGTCCTATCAGGCGAACCTTGGGGCCATTGATGCCTCCAAGAAAATGATTATGCAGACGCTAGAAATTCTGCGTTAAACGTGGACGACTGATTGGGAGTGACAGAAGATGGCTGATGGTAATCCAATAAGTGCGGTGCAGGCCTATACAAAGGCACTGGATCAGGCAGCTCAAGCGAAAAACCTTGGCGGTACATCTGTTGGAACTGATGAGGTTCAAAACGGACCAAGCTTTGCCGAACTTCTTCAGGGTGCCGGGCGCGAAGCGGTGCAAGAAGGTATGACTTCCGAGAAGGTTAGTTTGCAGTCTTTAACTGGTGAAAGCAGTCTGGTTGATATTGTGACAGCGGTAAGTAGTGCAGAAGTAACACTGGAAACTGTTGTTTCTGTTCGCGATCGTGTAATTCAGGCTTATCAAGACATCATTAAAATGCCAATCTAGTCCATATGGTTAATTTGGACGAGAGGTAACTCATGACCCCAACAGATTTGGTGGACGTTGCGCGGGAGGCAATCTGGGTTTTGTTGGCGGTCGCGTCGCCGGTCATGTTGGTAGCGCTTGGGGTTGGTCTTATCGTTGCGCTGGTTCAGGCGTTGACGCAGGTACAGGAAATGACACTGGCCTTTGTGCCGAAAATCCTGGCGATTTTCCTCTCTCTTATTATTTTTCTCCCCTTTATGATCACATCGATGATCGAGTTGATGGACCAGATTGCTCAGCGCATCGCGGCCTTGTAGGGTCGGCATATGTTAGAAGAGTTTCTCACCACTAATATTTTTGCCTTTTTGCTGGTTTTTACCCGCATTGGCTCCATTTTTATGGTGGCACCGGGTTTTGGTGAGGGGTTTGTATCACCGCGTATCCGGTTATCGATCTCTTTGGCTGTCAGCTTTTTGGTCACGCGTTTTGTGGTGGATCAACTTCCGCCGGAGCCAGAGAATTTTTTAGCGCTTTTTGTTTTGTTAGCGGGTGAAATTGTTGTTGGTTTGATCATTGGAGGGGCGCTTAGGCTTGCGGTTAGTGCGCTGCATATCGGCGGTACCATCATCGCGCAGCAGTCCGGTTTGGCGGCTGCACAGTTTTTTGATCCAGGCCAAATGACACAAGGGGCGGTAACCAGTAGCTTTTTGACGCTCATGGGTCTCACCATGATATTTGTCACAGACTTGCATCATTTGATGCTGCAGGGAACTTACGCAAGTTATCAACTATTCCCGGTGGGGCAGATGCCGCCTTTTGGGGATGTTTCTATGCTGGTAACCAATTTCGTTGCTGGCAGTTTTAAGTTGGGGTTTCAGATTTCCGCTCCTTTTTTGGTGTATGGTCTGACATTCTATATTGGTGTTGGTTTGATTAACCGCTTGATGCCTCAGGTTCAGATTTTCTTTGTGGCCATGCCGCTGCAAATCATTCTGGCCTTCGCTGTTTTCATGATTACGACAGGGGCAAGCATCATGTGGTTCATCGCTTATTACGAAGAAATGTTAATTATGTTTCTGGGAGAATAAGGAATGGCTGACGATCAGGACGAGTCGCAAAAAACCGAAGAGCCGACCCAAAAGAAGCTCGAGGACGCCCATAAAAAGGGTCAGGTTGCTAAATCGCAAGAGGTCTCCCATTGGTTTATGACTATGGGCATTACCCTTGTTGTGCTCGTTTTCATTGCGGGGCTTGGGCAGCGTTTGGCATTCGACCTATATAAGTTTTTAGAGCAGCCCCATAACATCCCCGTAGACTCAGGCCATTTTGGCGATATTTTTGCAGATCTCGGATTTGAGGTCGTCGGGGTTCTAGCACCGGTTCTCGGTATTTTGATGTTGGCTGGTCTGATCGGAACGGTTATCCAGCACCGGCCTGTTTTCTCAACCGAGCGGATCAAGCCACAGCTGAATAAAATATCGCTGATTGGCGGTTTGAAGCGGCAATTTTCTCTTAAGGCGTTTGCAGAGTTTGCAAAAGGTATTTTGAAGCTCACCTTGGTTGCTTTTATTGCCTTTATTTTCGTTGCGCCAGAGCTGAATGATCTGGAACTTATCATGACCTATGACATGATAATGATCTTGGAGCTTTTGCAGCGGCAAACCCTCAGTTTGTTGGCAGGTGTTGTGGCCGTGATGGCCGTTATTGCAGGTCTCGACTTTGCGTATCAGAAATATAACCACGCCAAAGAGCTTCGAATGACGAAGCAGGAGATTAAAGACGAGAATAAGCAATCCGAGGGTGATCCAATGATCAAATCCCGGTTGCGGTCTTTGCGGATGCAACGCTCCCGCCAGCGGATGATGCAGGCGGTTCCATCTGCTGATGTGATTGTGACCAACCCGACCCATTATGCGGTTGCTTTGCGCTATAAAGCGGATGAAGATCAGGCGCCAATGGTTCTGGCGATGGGGGTTGATACCCTCGCCCTTAAAATCCGTGAAATTGCTAACGAAAATGAAATACCTATCGTTGAAAATCCGCCTTTGGCACGGGCGTTATATGCGACATGTGAACTGGATCAACAAATTCCGTTCGAACATTATCGGGCTGTGGCTGAAATCATCGGTTACGTGATGCGCCTAAAGAATAAGTAAGAAGCAGGGGAAGTGGGCCAAATGGGTTCCAAAAATAATTCAGGAAGCGGCCGTGAGCGGAATTTCTATTTGGGAGTAGATGCCCGTCAGTTGGCGGTGATTTATTTCCTCGTGGCGACGTTGATTGTGATCGCTGCCATTTTGGGGCGCCAACTTAGCCCGTTAAGTCTGATTATGCTGTCGGGCATGGTGCTGGTAGCCGCAGGGCTTGGCCTTTGGTATCTGATTTTCTACGGCCTTCGCAAGGCCTCTTCTGGAAAAATGGATTTGGTGGCGGAATTTATCTCTGCAAGCCCGGAGGGACGCCTTGTTACCAGCAAAGATGGCAAGTTTATCTTTGCCAATGACGCGTATTTTGATGTGTTGAGGTTGGATCGCCGGAATGGAAACCAGACCTTACTTGAGGTCATGGATGACAACATATCGGCGCGAGAGCAGCTAAAAGCTCTCCGAAACGCAGCTAATCGCGGTGACGTTGTTGAAATGCGGGTGGAGCTGAAAACAGAAGACGGGCGCTGGCTCGCTGTATTGGCGCACCCACTTCAGGCGGTTTCAGATCATATTGTCTGGTATGTGGCGGAAACGACCTCTCAGCATAAGATCGAAGAGGTGGAACGGAGCGAGCGTGAGAAGCTCTCTGAATATTTTAATAATGCACCTGTTGGGTTTTACTCCTTGGACTCTCGTGGCCGCATTCAGTTTGTGAACCGCATATTCGCAGATTGGCTGGGATATCATCAGCGTGAGTTGTCGGAGGGTAATATCTCTTTCTCTGATCTGGTGGTGAAGGGAGATGAGCGGCAGTTAAGCTTGATGGATAACATGTCCGAAGTCGTCTCAAGATATGAGGGGGAGCTGGAACTCACCCGCAGAGACGGTACTGTTCTTCCTGTCCATGTTACTCAAACAATTATCCGTGATGAAACCGGCGGTGTCATCGGCTCAAGAAGCGTGGTGCGGGAGTTGTTGCAGGAACAGCTCTGGCGAGAGCGGGTTGAGAGCGCCGAACAGCATTTCCGCCGCTTCTTTGAAGCCGCGCCGATCGGTATTGTTCTTCTAGATGCGGAAGGGAATGTGATTGAGGGAAACCCTGCTTTCCGTGTGCTGACTGAAACTGTAGTGGACAGTGCCATTGGACGCCACGTTACTGAACTTGTTGCGGACAGTGACCGACAGGAATTGATCGATAAGTTGGAGCTTGCCAAAGCCAGTGATTTTGCCCTGAAACCGGTGGAGATGAAGTTAAACGATGGGGAGCGGGTGGCGAATTTCTATATCAGTGCAGTGGGCAGCGCCGATGGGAATGAAGGCGGTATGCTTATCCATATCATCGACACATCAGCCCAACGTCAGTTGGAAGTTCAGTTTGCGCAAAGCCAGAAAATGCAGGCGGTGGGTCAACTCGCTGGCGGTATCGCCCATGATTTTAATAACCTTCTAACTGCTATGATTGGTTTCTGTGACCTGCTGCTGCTTCGCCATCAGGTGGGGGATCAGTCATATTCTGATATCAGTCAGATTAAGCAGAATGCAAACCGTGCAGCAGGTCTGGTTCGTCAGCTGCTTGCCTTCTCCCGTCAGCAGACTTTGCGTCCGAAAGTGACCGACCTTACCGAAGTACTGGCAGAACTTTCAAATCTGCTGCGGCGGTTGATTGGTGAAACCATTCAGTTGGAGATTAAGCACGCCCGAGATTTGTGGCTCGTAAAGGTTGACCAAAGTCAGTTTGAGCAGGTTGTCATCAACCTTGCCGTGAACGCCCGCGATGCCATGTCCGGCGAAGGAAAGCTGACCTTCAGCACTGAAAACTACACAGTGCGTCAGCGCGGCGTTGATGCGCATGAATTGGTGCCAGAAGGGCATTATATTCGTATGAATGTCCGTGATACCGGCACAGGCATTCCGGGAGATGTACTTGCGAAAATCTTTGATCCGTTCTTTACGACCAAGAAGGTGGGAGAGGGGACCGGGCTGGGTCTGAGTACTGTGTACGGTATTATTAAACAGACCGGCGGCTTTATT
>JAEPMY010000050.1 GCA_017643685.1 Sneathiella sp. | reverse complement strand
GTTCCACCAATAGCGAACTGTTTCATGACAGATATCGATGCCCCTTTCATGGAGAAGGTCTTCGACATTTCGTAGAGAAAGCGGAAACCTGATGTACATCATCACAGCCAAGCGGATGATCTCAGGTGACGTTTTGAAATAGCGAAACGGGTTCTGGTTAATCATACTCGGAGGCTAGTAGACAAAAAATGACAATCAAACGGTTTTCTTCTGAAAGTGCCCACAATATGGCGCAAAGGCATTTTGTGGACGTTAGCACCAAATAATTTGTAATAAATTGACACAATATTATATAAATAGTAATTTTTTGCCATGTAAAATTGAAATGGATACTGCTCTATGATACTAAAATATAAACTCTCAGCGTTAGCTGTACTGGCAGTTTTAATCTCAAGCCCGTCAGTATATGCTGAAAACTATATTGGCGATGACAACAAGGCGAAGATTGTTAGTTCTCACCCTTTTCTAGGTGTAGAGCCTGACGGAGCATTAGATACCATGCTGGCTTACTTTGAGCGTATGGGATATGAAAAAACGCAAGATAAATTCGATGAAGTCGCAAAATCCCGAGTTGCCACGTTTCAGATTAGACGGCCACCTCAACTCATAAAGCTGAAAATTACTGATTCAGAAGAGCTAGGAAAGCGTACGATAGAGTTTAAGGGCTCTAATCCAGATTCAGTGTTCGTAGAACAAGTCACAGATATTATTGTGAACGATCTGTGTAACGGAGAGTTTGAAAAACGTCGTGCGCCAGACAATAACGCGGCATTGTCATGTATTACCCGTCCTACGAATATTATAGCAGTAAAAGCAAAGGCAAAAGACGGTAATGGAGTAAAATATAATTTGAGCTTCATGCGTCGTGGCGATAAGAAAATGGATCTCATCTATTATCGTGAAAATAATTAATACCCCCGCTATTCACTTAGCGAGGTAACATCAATGAAGGGATTCTTATGAACGCGTATTCTATGCGTCTGTTATACCTTTTCATTACTGTTAACCACAGCAGTGAAGACGGATGAGCAACCATAGCTTACGCCCTGTCGCTAGCTGATCATGTACAAAATCCATTGCCCAGACTTCATTGGTAAAACTCGCGTCCTTCCTATCGTTTCGTAATTTTGCCTTTACTCGGCGCTTGGGTGTTTTATCCCTAAGCTGGAGCCCCATCGCAATGCATAAGTGAAGTGCTAATTGAGCAGTTTGTGCTATCCATGGTAGGGTATCATATCATGGATTTTCCGGCGAACTTTGCCAATGGCATTCCGCTAATACCCGAATGCGGTCTGAGAAGGTTGCAGTCATACTTCCAATTTGTTGTTGCCGACCAACTTTCTTGCTTCATAACCGCGCATTCGCCCCAAGAGAGCAAGAGAATTAAATACAATATTTTCTACCTTAAAGACAATTTAGGGAGAAATAACTTACGAGGGGTAAAACTTCATCTATCTGATAGAAGCCTCTTCAATATAGGTGAGACAGATGCTCAAATTTCCTGTACTGTATTTTGTACGGTTTTTTGTACGGTTTTGGGAAAATTTGAAAAAATGGCGTTTTGATTTTTATTTATTTTTCAACGCCTTACAGCTAACTGTAATTAATGGCGGTGAAGGTGTCCGCCAACACACATTAATTTATCTATTGTTAGATGGAAGTTCGATTTCTACCCATGTTTTTACCCATGATTATAATATCAATAGGGAACAGATATGGCTTCCTCAAATGATCTACAAATGACTGTTTAGATAAATTTCAATGCACCAATCTGCTTTTCAATAAAGACTTTGAAAAAATGCAAGAATATGTGAGGCCTTTTAGGTTTAACACAGTGCAATATTGGGACACTAGTGCCAGCATCAGGCCTGAAATTAATCGGATCATCTGAACATATCTTTGGAAACCTAATCTAAACTGTGGGACATAGCCGGAATGCTGTTTTATTACCTGCTCCACCACATCGTTCTAAACACCCTTCTTTTCTATGCTTTCAATTACACCACGCCGCAAGTAAGATCCTGCAAGAAAATCTATCTCCTCCTCCAGTTCCGCACCAAGCAACGCCTCTCCCAAAGTCGTATCAATGCTGACAATGCCGTTCTCAACGTCATTGCGAATATCAGATAGCGTGATTTTAACAGTATTCTTATCCCGATCCAAATAACGAAACGTCACGCGGTCCCCCACTTCGACCTCGTCAGCTGAAGAAAAGTCACTTACAATATCTGTTTTAGCAAATGTCGGCTTCTCTTCAATTTCGGCGACCTCATCCCCATCCTCAATAACAGAATCCTCTCTTATTTGTGGAGTAACCTCATCATCGAACGGTAATTCAAGAGAAGACTCATCATCCAGGAATTCGATGACATCCTCAACAACGGGCTCTTGTGCCCTTTTCTCCATCTCTACCTGCAGAACCTTCATCCTGTCTTCAATAGCGTTTCGCAATCTATTTATTTCTGTTGCAGGATCATCAAACCAGTCTGTCGACCAGATGCGATGAAAGTGCCAACCTAACCCTTCCAATACACTTTGGCGAATGCGATCCCGATCTCTAGCAGATTTCGAAGAATGGTAGGTTGCTCCGTCACATTCGACAGCCAAGACGAACCCATATGGATAGTTCGGGTGCTTAACACCGATATCTATGAAATAATTGCTAGATCCCACTTGCGGTATAGCTTGAAGCCCCATAGCCTCAATTTCTCTAATAACCGCTATTTCAAAGTCACTGTCAGGCTCCCGTCCAGTAAAATCTGCGGCTGGCAATTTTCCAGTAGCTGAATATTCAAGCCAACCTTTCAACATTGATTTACCATTGCTCAATGCCTCATCTTCAAGCGTAATGTCAGTACTATTCAAAGACGTAAACGTAACGATTTGCTCTTTCGCCCTAGAGAATAGAACATTGAGTCTTCGCTTCCCCGCAGCTCCGTTGATAGGCCCGAACCGCTGTGCAGGTTTGACTCCTTCACTATCGGCTCCATAAACTGTCGAAATGAAAATCACATCCCTCTCATCTCCTTGAACATTCTCAAGGTTCTTTACAAAAAAGGATTCCAGGCCATCATTTACCAATTCCCAATACTCAAAGTATTTTTGCATATGCGAATGCCTAAATCTTGCATACTCAATTTCTTGTTCGATCAATCCAGCTTGCGCTTTATTTAATGCGACAACACCTAAGGAGCGTTTAGGATGATATTTCATAAACTTCATGACGTGCGCTACCACGACATCTATTTCAAGCTTATTCACCCCAGATTTATAGGAAGACTGAGTTCTTACTAATTTCACACCCATATTTGGGTTCGTTTCACCTTCGTTTGCCGAAGGGAAAACAATCAGTTTATCATCATAAACGTTTTTATTTGAGTAGGCGATGAGGGCGGAATGCCGAGACCGGTAGTGCCACCTCAACTGTCGTTTGGTGAGAACTGAATTCGCTTTATCCAAAATAGATTCTTCAGTTATCTGAAGATCTTCATCCACATCGTCTTTGACATCGATCATCTTTTTGAAGAATGAAGTTGGAGGGAGCTGGTTAGTATCACCAACAATCATAACCTGCTTGCTTCTTAAGATGGCCCCAATACTGTTTTCCACAGTCATCTGCGACGCTTCATCAATGATACAAAGATCAAACTCAACACTACCTTTCTCAATATACTGAGCAATCGCCAATGGAGACATCATCCAACACGGTTTTAGTTCCTGCAATGATGCTCCAGCCCTTCTAACCAATTCCCTGACTGGCTGATATCCACGTTTAAGGCCAACCTGGTGCTGTAACATCGCCATTTCGGTGTATTCTGATTTACGGCCACGAGATTTACCCGCTAAAGGTTTAGCCGCTGAAATCAGATCATTGAAAATTTTGTCCCTCCCAAGTTTTTGCATTTTCAGATCAAGGTCGGCAATTCGCTTTCTTAACCCAGATAATTTCTCTCCTTTGAATTTTGTAAGGCTCGCGCCGTATGATCCGTATACGGACACTGCCAGACATCGCGAATATGTAGCTTCCATAACATTTTCGATGTTGTCCAGACTATCCTCCAGTTCAATCAACAATTCAACCAAACCTAGGAAACCATACTCTTCAATATTCTGCTTACTTATGTGGAAGCCTGCATTCGCCATCAATCCATCAACATCCTCGCCTGCAGAATTCAACTGATCACATAAAACTTGATAGGATCTATCATCAGGTAACGCAAACAAGACATTGGTTTTTTCTTCCACCTCTTTTGCGCGTTGCCAATAAGTATCAACTGCAGACAAAAATTTGAGTATTTTCTCACTTTCCTCATTTTCTGAAGACCTCAAATAGAAGGCTTTTACTAATTCTCTGGTTGGATCATCTTTTTCATTGATCCATTTAGAAATTCGCCTCTCCTTCCCCATGTAGTCTGAGTTAATCTTTCCAACGGAAACATCTTTACCAATAAATTGCTTTATCTTTGTATCTTTGAAAACCAATTCTCTAGCTTCGCAAAATGAAACAACATTTCTGCCGATGTCCGGCAGATTTTGAGGCTTAACACTTGCAGCTCGCGTAAACACGCTTGCCAAACCCGAGAAGCGCTTCCCTAATATTAGCAACTCTTGTTTTTTGTCTTCAATTTGTTCGATTTTCTGACATAGCTCTGCATCGTCTTTGACGGTTTCTAAGTGCCCTGTTACAGGAATATCACTTAAGACGTCATATGGCTGTTGGAGTATAAAATCCTTTATTATACGGCCTTCAATTCCACTAAACTCCTTGTCCAACATGTGCAAAAATTGCATGTAATTTTCGAGTAGTTCAAAATCGGTATCCATACCTTTGAACACATCTGGCAGCCGTTGGTTATAAGCGGCCTCCTTTTTAAAACTGTTTAGCTCAGCAAGAACATTTACAGCATCCGTCAAGTTCGCGATCATTCCGTACCGATTTAATTTCTGAGTACTCTTATGAGCTCTCAGTCCGTACGCAAAAGCACTCTTATACGCGCTGAACATACGTCCAAAAAAACCTGTACTTTCAATAATATTTAGCTGCTTTCGTAAGAACTCTTCGCTTCCCAAACGGGTCAAATCCAATCTGGCATTCACGGTAGCATGCTTAGTTTTAAAATCTCTCGCTGTTTGCAGGATCAAACTTATTTGTTTTTCAGATTCTGGCCCTTTCGTATCCGCACAGCGTAGCGAAAACAAATCTTTCCCAGTGTTATCAATAATTGAATTTATCTTCCGAAGAATTTCAAAACTGGTGTCTTTCAATTCCGGGCATACGATGTAGAACTGATTTAATTTGGTGCTTACATCAAGATATTCTTTGGACTTAACTTCAACTTCATTCACAATTCTGTTGAATTCATCTGCACCCAGATTTTCCATATTCAAAGACGTCGCTACTTTTTCAAGTTCTGTAATCGTCTCTAAGAGAGAAGTCTCAACCTCATCAACAAACAAACCATCCATTTCTTCTTTAGATCTGCAATACTCAATGCATTTTTCAATGTGATCTTCGAGTTCTTCAAGGTTATTGCCACTAGTTAAGAACTGTCCGTCATCAAATAAAATGGAACAAGTCGCGGCCTGATCTAAAGGAGGATCCGGCTCATCTGGTTTAATATATTAAGCGGCGTGTTTGCGATATTGCAAGCGCCGGGTTTCCATTGTTTTTCTTTTAGTCCTTTCTCTTTGTTTTAAAATTGCCTGCCCGCGTCCATAGTAGACGTCTGCGGGCGTGAGATTATTGATACTCTCGTGGTATCTGTAGTGATTGTAATGATCGACGAATGCCTCGATCTGTGCTTCCAGATCTGACGGAAAGTAATAGTTCTCCAGCAAGATACGGTTCTTCAGGGTTTGATGCCACCGCTCGATCTTACCCTGGGTTTGCGGATGATATGGTGCGCCCCTGACATGTCCTATTTTCTTATTGTCCAACCATTCTGCCAGTTCGCCAGAGACGTAGCTGGCCCCGTTGTCTGATAACAGCCTCGGCTTGTGTGCAACATGTGCCTGATCGCAACCCGATGCCTGCAAAGCGAGGTCCAGTGTGTCGGTTACATCACTGGCCTTCATGGTCGTGCACAGTTTCCAGGCGATAATATAGCGCGAGTAATCATCGAGGATCGTCGACAGATACATCCAGCCCCAGCCAATAACCTTGAGATACGTAAAATCGGTCTGCCACAGTTGATTGATGGCTGTTGTCTTGTCTCTGAACTCATCGGTGGCCTTGATGACGATAAATGCCGGGCTGGTAATCAGATCGTGGGATTTGAGCAACCGATAGACAGAAGCCTCTGAGACAAAGTATTTTTCCGTGTCGGTGAAGCGGACTGCCAGTTCTCGAGGTGACAGTTCTGGCACATCCAGTGCCAGATCAACAATTTGCTGACGAATGTTGTCAGGAATGCGGTTCCAGACCCGGGATGGTCTGGGTGATTGATCCTGCAAAGCATCCGGGCCACCAAGCTGATAGCGGTCATACCAGCGATAAAACGTGGTGCGGGGGATGCCTAGCTTATCCAGCGCTTGCTTGATTGAAAGGTGAGATTGCTCAACAAGGCGAATGATCTCAAGTTTCTCAGATGCGGGGTATCTCATTCGTCGTCTCCCCCATCCGCAATCATGCTTTTTTTGAGAAGCCTGAGCTCCAATGTCTGCTCGGCAACGACTTCTTTCAGCTCACGTGTCTCGCGGCGCAGGTCTTTAACTTCGTCTGTGGAAGCCGCCCGAGCCGTATCACCGGCAAGTCGGCGCTTGCCAGCTTCCATAAACTCCTTTGACCATTTGTAATAGATACTCTGGGCAATGCCTTCCCGGCGGCAGAGTTCGGCGATGGTTTCTTCACCACGCAATCCATCTAGCACGATGCGTATCTTTTCTTCCGCTGAATACTGCTTGCGTGTTGCCCGGCGGATGTCTTTGATCGCCTTGGCGGCACCTGTCTGTCTTGTCTGCGATTTCTGTTTCATCTTCATTCCCTTACGGTCATTACGATGAACCAGAAACACTCTCTTATGCAATCCCGCTATTTTGTTCCATAGGCGCTGACGTCAAACAATTACCTCTTTAAACAATTCACTGGATTTAGCAGAATGAAATCTTGCAACCTTATTTTCATAATGCCCTCCCATCTCCAATTTGATGATATCTCCCAACTCTCTGACTTCATAACCAGAAAATCGACCGTAACGGTCAAGTGAATGTAACCTTATATGTGTCTCATCCAATTTATCGACATAACCGAGCGCAAAACTATCCCAGTTCTCTGGATCAAAAAACAATGAAACAAGTTGCCGCCCATCTTGTGCCTTCTTCAAAATCTCTTTAAATGCCACAATCGCCCCTTTAAGAGAATTATCTACAACATTTTCTATCTTAGAGATAATTTAGGGAGAAATAACTTACGAAAAGTAAAACTTCATCTATCTGTTAGAAGCTTGGTCAATATAGACGAGACAGATGCTCAAATTTTCTGTACTGTATTTTGTACGGTTTTTTGTACGGTTTTGGGAAAATTTGGAAAATTGACGTTTTGATTTTTGTTTATTTTTCAACGCCTTACAGAGAACTGTTATTAATGGCGGTGAAGGTGGGATTCGAACCCACGATGGAGCTTTTGACCCCATACTCCCTTAGCAGGGGAGCGCCTTCAGCCACTCGGCCACTTCACCGTCGGCGCGCAATATGCGCAGAATTTGAATTCAAGTCAAAGATTTTCTTTGAAAATCCTTCGAAAAAGTTATCCACAATCTGTGGATATATTTAAACCTAATAAAGCATTATCTTTTTTCATCAGTTATCCCCAAGTCTCTCGCTTTCTGCGGTCTTCAGCATCTTACATTAGCAACCTCCACTATTATTGAATTAACCGATCATTAAGACTTTTTCGCTAATTTTATTGTGATAAGTATGATATATACGCAAATATTCTTATATAAATGTTAGTCTGGCGCCAAGGGGGGACGCAGCTTCATGCACAATTCAGGAAACATGGATGAATTGCTGCTGGATGCTATCGACAACATCTCCGAGGCATTTGTCATTTATGACAAAGACGGTTACCTCGTCACCTGCAATCAGAAATTCCTAGAACTATACGGCTACACTGAAGAAGACGCCCACCCCGGTATTCATTTCCGTGAATTGGGCGAGATTGACGTTCGCCAAGGCAATGTGGTTGTTGGCGATGAATATGGGTCCGGTGATGAGTATCTGGAACGCAAGCGTATATATAGAGAGACTTTAGAAGGCTCATTTATTGTTCACCTACAAGATGGCCGCTGGATCAAGACAACTGACCGCGCCCTTTCCAACGGTGGCTTTGTATCCATTCAAAGTGACATCACCGACATCAAAAACAATGAACGCCAACTGATGGAAGCCAAGGAGAATGCAGAATTTGCAAACCGGGCTAAGTCAGAATTCATGGCAAATATGAGCCATGAGCTTAGAACTCCCCTAAACGCAATTATCGGCTTTTCCTCCCTCCTCACTTCTGAGGTTTATGGGGCCCATACTGACCCACGCTATGGCGAATATGCAGATGACATTCGGCAGGCGGGAGAACATCTTCTGACCCTGATTAACGAAGTTCTTGATCTGGCGAAAATCGAGACCGGAGATATCGTTCTAGATGAACAGAAAATTGATATCTGGCCGCTCCTTCAATCCTGCAAAGCGCTAGTTGGCACACGCGCTAACGACCGGAAAGTCAGTATCCAGACAGATTTACCTCCGCAAGGCGCGATCCTGATGGGCGATCATATCCGCGTGAAGCAGATCATCGTTAATCTGTTGAGTAATGCCGTAAAATTCTCAGAGCCTGGAAGCAACGTTTATCTGGGATGGTCTATTGAGAACGGACAAAGCATTCTCACCGTCAAAGATAAAGGCGTCGGGATGGAAAAAGAGTTTATCCCTCACCTTTACACTCCATTTCAGCGGAGCCGTATTGCACAGGATATGCAATGCGAAGGAACCGGCCTTGGGCTCACATTGGTAAAGCGTTTTGCGGACGCCCATGGTGCCCGCCTAACCGTTCAAAGTGAGCCAAATAAAGGCACAACATTCACCGTGCACTTTCCCAAAGAGCGCACGATCCTTATGGAAGAAAATATCGCCTCAGTGGGTTAAATACCACTCACGCGCCAGTTTCTGAGCAGCCGCGATTTCCTGTGGGCTCATATCATGTGAAATCTCAGAGCGACTTTCACGTGCCTCATCCATACCGTTCATCGCCGCCAGGTTCAGCCATTTATGAGCTGTTACCAAATCTACCGGCACCCCCTCACCCAAAGCATAGGCAAGACCAGTCCGATATTGATCTTCAGCAGAACCTCTTTCTGCCCGGTTTACTAATTTACTCAGATACTCTTTATCCAGTTCTGCCATCTTCCCATCCTCCATGTTACAGCGAACAGATAAAAATCTAACTGTCATCAAAATCAGATGACGCCGTTACATGATGTATGAGTAAAAGTTAATAATAAGTTTCTGATATAAGAATTGCAGACACGGATATGCAAAGAAGGCCAAGCAGCAAAGCGAGCCTTCTATACACCGAATAGGGATTTAGTTTTTAGGGCTTTGACCGAAAAGAATTTTTCGCCCTGCGTCTGAGGTCATGCTGGATTGAGACTGGAAATCCTCTCCAAGAGCTAATCCTGTTTTAACAGCATCCCGCGCCCCAATTCTATCGAACCATTTTTTCAGATTCGGATAATCATTCAGATCCATTTTTTGGCGTTCATGACGCGCGATCCACGGAAAGCAGGCAATATCCGCGATCGTATAATCTCCTGTAAGATAGTCACGGCCCACCAGACGCTTTTCCATAACCCCATAAAGGCGAGCAACTTCATTGCTGTAGCGTTCAATGGCGTAGGGGATTTTCTCCTGCGCATAGAGTCGAAAGTGATGCAACTGGCCAGCCATTGGTCCAAGGCCGCCCATCTGCCAATAAAGCCACTGATTAACGTCGGTCCGACCACGCGTATCTGTGGGCATCAATTGCCCTGCCTTATCCGCCAGATACGTCATTATTGCGGCGGATTCAAAAATGGAGATCGGGTCTCCACCATCTTCGGGAGCATGATCAACAATGGCTGGCATCCGGTTATTTGGTGCAATTTTTAGAAACTCAGGATCAAACTGATCCCCTTTGCCGATATTAACCGGATGTACGGTGTAGGGCAGCCCCAGCTCTTCCAGCAGGATGCTCACTTTCCACCCATTGGGCGTCGGCCAGTAATACAGATCGATCATACTCACTCCTTCCTAGTCGCGCCCAACTTTGAAAATGGTATTTACCCTTTAGGGAACTCAAGCCCCATCTCGGTATAACGTTCCGGATCATCGAGCCATTTCTCACGCACCTTCACAAATAGGAACAAATGCACACGGCATCCCATCATGGCTTCCAGTTCCTCACGAGCCATGGCTCCGATTTGGCGAATGGTGTTGCCCCCCTTACCCAGAACGATCGGCTTGTGATTTGCACGGGATACAAAAATAACCTGATCAATTTTTACTGATCCGTCTTTACGCTCTTCCCACTTCTCCGTCTCAACGGTTAGGGAATAGGGCAGCTCCTGGTTCAAGCGCAGGAAAAGCTTCTCCCGGGTTACCTCAGCGGCAAGGCTCCGCATCGGAGCGGTTGCCAACTGATCTTCTGGATATAGCCACGGACCGACAGGAAGTTCTTTAGCAAGTGTCGCGCGCAAATGGTCAACCCCGTCACCGTTCAAGGCAGAAATCATAAACACATCGTTGAAAATACCCCGATCTGTCAGCTCCTGCACAAGGCCAAGCAACTTCTCTCGTTTAATCATATCGATTTTGTTGAGGATCAAATGCGCCTTTGTACCAGCCTCTTCCAGACTTTGAATGATCCGCTCGACATCCTTTGAGACACCACGGTTTGCATCCACGATCAACGCAAGCGTGTCAGTGTCCTGCACCCCTTCCCAAGCGGCATTTACCATCGCTTTTTCAAGACGGCGGGATGGCGCAAAAATACCCGGAGTGTCCACGAAAATAATCTGTGTTTCATCTTCGATGGCAATCGCTGTCACACGCGCGCGTGTTGTCTGCACCTTTGGAGAGACAATCGCGATTTTCGCGCCGACCAATTGGTTGAGCAATGTTGACTTCCCGGCATTAGGAGCCCCAATCAACGTGACATAACCACAACGGGTCACACCCTCTTCCATAACTTCTTCACTCATTTATATGTTCTTTCAACATAACGGCCGCAGCTTTTTTCTCGGCCTGACGTTTTGACTTTGCACGGGCTTGAGCGGGGGCGCATCCATCGACCCTCACCTCAATTGTAAACACCCGGTCATGATCTGGACCTTCCTCGCTCAGCAGGACATAATCAGGTGTTCCCCTGCCCCGCTTTGCACTCCATTCCTGAAGTGCGGATTTCGGATCTTTTTTGGCCGCTCCCTCTTTTTCGAAGCGCCGCCACCAGTGACCTTTTATGAACCGCTTGGCAGCAGGCATCCCTCCATCTAGATAGAGCGCTGCAATGACGGCTTCCACGCAATCTTCCAAAAGCGAAGGATTGTCTGCACCGCCTGCACTTCTCAGTTCAGGGGCCAGTCTAACATATTGGGGCAGATTTATATCCCGTCCAATTTCAGCCAGCGTTTCTTTACGTACCTGAGAATTGAAGCGGCGGGACAATTGCCCCGCCTCTGCATCCTGATACCGTTTATAGAGCTCATCGGCGATAATAATCCCAAGGACACGATCTCCTAAAAACTCAAGGCGTTCGTAGTCCTCTTTGGCCAGTTTCCTGCGTCGCCCCTTCGTCAGCGACGTATGGGTGAGCGCCACCTCCAGCAATGAGATATCCTTAAACTGGTGCCCCAGTGATATCATTAAAGGGTTTAAATCTGTATTTTCGCTCATGTTATCTCAACGAATTGAACAGACGTTCCCAACGGGTTGCAAATGGCAGCTTCCAAACTTCCCAAACGGCTGTATCGCCCTCCAGGGAGAAGAACAGGAATTCCGCACGGCCCACCAGGTTTTCAACTGGAATATAGCCCACTTGCGTCAGGAAGCGACTATCCGTGGAATTATCACGGTTATCGCCCATACCAAAGATATGCCCCTCAGGCACGGTATAAACCCCCGTGTTATCGCCTGAACCGTTAGAAGTCATATCCAGCACGAGATAGGATTTACCACTTGGCAGTGTTTCACGATATTGCGGGATGCGGCGCACGTTACCGCGAAGATCCCGATCTACGTAATCGTCAACTCGCTCCCGCTTCACAGCTTCGCCATTCAGGAAAAGAACGCCATCTTTCACCTGAATAGTATCACCCGGCAGGCCGATGATCCGTTTGATATAGTCGACGGGCTCACCAATTGGTTTTTTGAAAACTGCGATATCACCGCGCTCTGGCATCGCATCCATAACGCGGCCATCGATTGGGACTGCGCTGAAAGGGAATGAATGCTTGCTATATCCATACGAATATTTGGAAACAAAAAGATAGTCCCCAATTTTCAGTGTGGAGAGCATTGACTCTGAAGGAATACGGAATGGCTCGAAGAAGAAGGTTCGAATAACCAATGCAATCAGGACGGCAAAGACAACTGTTTTTAGCGTTTCACTAAAAAAGCCTTCTTCTTTATCTGATTTTCTCTTCTGATCCTGATCGTCTGTCATACTCGGTCGCCTAACTATCGCCTGTTGTTATGTCTTTAATATTCAAATAAATTCTGCACTTAACCTAGGGGCTGAGCCTCGATCAACACAACGGCCTGCGCTTGCGGCGGCTCATCAGTGATGGTCAGGTGAATAACGGCCTCCATACCCACAGGCGTAATTTCCTGAAGACGTAAAAGAGCGCCCCCCGTCAGCTTCAACGTTGGTTGTCCGGTGGGGAGGTTCACAACTCCCATATCCTTCCAGAATACCCCTTTTCGAAAGCCCGTACCCAGCGCCTTTGAACATGCCTCTTTTGCGGCATATCGTTTTGCATATGTCTCTACCCGATTGCGGCGGCGCTCTGCCTTCGCAACCTCAAGGTCGGTATAAATACGGTTGATAAATCGATCTCCAAACCGATCGAGTGTTCTCTCAATCCGGCGAATATCGATAATGTCATTTCCAAAACCGATGATCACGAACCTTATCCCTTTACCTGGGCACGGCCAATATCCATCCGTCGGCGCATTTCCCGAATGGACGCGTCCAGACCAACAAAAATCGCCTCTCCGATCAGGAAGTGCCCTATATTCAGCTCTACGATATTGGGAATAGCCGCAACAGGTTCAACCGTGTCGTAGGTAAGACCATGTCCAGCATGACATTCAAGGCCAAGTTCTTCCGCAGCTTTCGCAGCTTTGAGGATTTTCTCAAATTCCGCAGCCCGTTTTTCCTCGGTGTCGGCATCGCAATAAGGGCCAACATGCAGTTCCACAATATCCGCGCCAATATGGCTAGAAGCTTCCAACTGCTCAACACTTGGCTCAACAAACAGAGAAACTCGAATGCCAGCGCCGCGAATTTCATTTACAAAACGGCTCAGGTAATTATGGCCGCCCGCAACATCAAGGCCGCCTTCGGTTGTCCGCTCTTCGCGTTTTTCAGGCACCAGACATGCCGCGTGAGGCTTATGATCTAAGGCGATTTGCAACATTTCATCTGTTGCCGCCATTTCAAAATTGAGCGGAATAGACAGATTTTCTGCCAACAGTTTAATGTCATGATCCGCGATATGACGACGATCCTCGCGCAGATGAGCTGTGATCCCATCAGCACCTGCCGCTTCCGCTATCTGAGCGGCGCGCAGTGGATCTGGATGGATGCCACCCCGTGCGTTACGGATTGTTGCCACATGATCAATATTTACGCCCAAACGCAAATGCTGCATTTCAGTCCCCTGAGACTCTGTTGTCGGTATCTGCTCCGTCATCGACCGTTCTACTACCATTTCCAGACATGCGAGCCTCAGCCCTTGTCAGATGGAAATTGTGAACAACGCTTCTAAGCGGATAAAAGAAGAGGAACCATACAACAACAAAGAATGGAATACACCCCACTAACATGGGAAAAATAAGATCCACAAAGACTTGCTCCACACTAGCCCAGCCATCATGGTAGAAATTATGGAAAAACGCCCCTAGCGCCTCGCCTGTAATGTCGTCCTGCTCACTACTACGGCCGAGCATCCACTCACCAACATGGAATGTGGCTGCCCAGATAAACGGAAATGTCCAAGGGTTACCAACGACCGTCCCGATAGCAGACGCCACAAGATTTGCGCGGATCAACCAAGCAATGAGGGCCGCAATAATAAAATGGAGTCCGACAAATGGCGTGAAAGAAACCGCAGCCCCGCATGCGAAACCAGCCGCAAGAGAATATGGGGTGCCCGGCAACCGAAGAAGCCGATAGCCTACATATTTAGTTGACCGCTTAAAACCAATAGAGGGCCAGAAGAAATCTCTGACCCGCCTCACAATTGACGGCTTCTCTCGACGCTGGAACATGGACAAACCGCCCTATTATTTCAAATTACGGCTTCCTGGTTTAATTGCTTCCGTACCAGCAAGGTGCGGCGGCAAGTCGTTTGGGTCATAGGTTTTGACATCCATACCCATCAAAGAGAAGAGCGGAACACCGACATCCGCCGTCCCGTTAGAGCGGTCGATTAAACAGGTTGCGCCAACGACCTTACCGCCAGACTGCTCAATCACAGCAATGCACTCCTTGCTGGATTTACCCGTTGTGACGATGTCTTCTGACATGACCACACGGGAGCCGGCTGGCAATTCAAAACCGCGGCGGAATGTAAATACGCCATCTACCCGTTCGGTAAACATTCCCGGAACGCCAAGCTGGCGAGCCATTTCATATCCAACGACCACACCGCCCATTGCGGGTGCCACAACATAATCAACAGCATCCTCCCCAAGCGTTTCTTTCACTTTCTGGGCCAGTGCCGCACACAGGATTTCGGCCCGTTTTGGGTGCATCAAAACCCTTGCACATTGCAAATAGCGATCGGAATGCAAGCCAGAGCTTAACAGGAAATGACCTTCAAGCAGGGCCCCGGACTCCCGAAAATGGGATAATACTTCTTCTGGTGTCATCGTTTATCAGTCTCTTCGTCAGCCGCCTTTACGCTCAACCGAGCTGATCACAGGATCAGCCCTTAGCGCTGCGATTATATTGGTAAGATGTTTCACATCTCTTACTTCAATGTCCACACGCATCTCAAAAAACTCTGGAGTGCGATTGGAAATCACTAAATTGGTGATATTGCCCTTATTGGCCGCAATGGAAGATGTCACACTGGAGAGCGCACCGGACTCGTTCGCCATCACAATAGTGATCCGTCCAACCTGCATTTGCGCGCCGTCATTCTCTTGATCCCAAGAGACATCCAGCCAACGTTCCGGCACCTCTGCAAACTGCTCAAGTGTGTCGCAATCAATTGTATGAATGGTGACACCCTTACCTGTGGTGACAATCCCAACGATGCGATCCCCTGGCAGCGGATGGCAACAACCGGCGAAATGCATGGCCATTCCCGGAATAAGACCACGTATTGGAACCGCAGCTTGCTTACCCGATTTTTTCTCAGACCTGTTCCGCGTGATCGGGACAATATTCTCGTTATCCCGACTTTCCTTCTCGCCTGGAAAAATAATCTCCAGCAATTGCTTGCTGGTGTGGGTTCCATCACCAAGCGAACAATATAGATCATCTAGGGTATCCAAATCCCAGAACTTGGTCGCAGGGGTCAACGCCTTTTCAGTGAACGGTTTATTGTCGTTCCGGAAAGCCTTCTCCGCGATGGAGCGTCCAAGCTCAACATACTGATCCCGCTGCTGCTGACGGATAAAGCGGCGAATAGCGGATCTGGCTTTACCAGAGACAACAAAACTTTCCCACGTAGGAGACGGCGTCTGATTTTTAGATCTTAAAATCTCGACCTGATCACCGTTTTTCAGAATAGACCTCAACGGCGTCAAGCGGCCATTAACCTTGGCCCCAACACATGTATCCCCGACGCGAGTATGCACGCCGTAAGCAAAATCAACGGGACTACTACCTGCGGGCAATGAGATCAGATCGCCCTTGGGCGTGAAACAGAAGACCTGATCCTGATACATATTGAGCTTGGTATGTTCCAGAAATTCATCCGGATCAGATGCCTCTTCCAGAATCTCCAGAAGCTCGCGAAGCCAGCGATATTGCTGTCCTTCCTGAACGGGTGCCCCGATCTGCTGCTTATACTGCCAATGGGCTGCCACACCGTATTCATTGGTTTCATGCATCTCGCGGGTACGGATTTGCACTTCAATGCGTTGGCGTTCAGGGCCAAAAATTGTGGTGTGAATAGACTGATAGTTATTCCGCTTCGGGGTCGAGATGTAATCTTTAAACCGGCCCGGCACCATGGAATATTTCGCATGCATCACGCCAAGCGCGTGATAACATTCTTCCACATTCTCAACGATGATGCGGAACGCGATGATGTCGGACAGCTGCTCAAATGTGACATTTTTCTGCTCCATCTTTCGCCAGATGGAATAAGGGCGCTTCTCCCGCCCCGAAATATTAGCATTGATACCCGCGTCCTTCAGGTCACTCTTCAGATCGGCAACAATATTAGCGACAAGATCTTCGCCTTCTTCGCGCAGATATTCCAAACGACGTAGGATAGATCGACGCGCTTCATCATTCAGCTCGACAAAGGCGAGATCTTCAAGTTCATCCCGGAAATGCTGGATACCGATCCGCTCCGCCAAGGGAGCGTATATTTCCATAGTTTCCGTAGCAATGCGCTTGCGTTTTTCTTCCTTACTGATGAAATGCAAGGTCCGCATATTATGGAGACGGTCCGCCAACTTCACCAATAGAACGCGAATGTCATTGGACATCGCCAACAGCAATTTAGAGAAATTCTCTGCTTGCTTCGTCCGATCCGACTGCAATTCAAGTTGGGAAAGTTTGGTCACACCATCGACCAGAACAGCAATCTCTGGTCCGAAAACCTCTTCCACCTCTTCAACCGTCGCAACAGTGTCTTCCACCGTATCGTGCAGAAGCCCTGTAATGATGGTCTGCATATCCAGCTTTAGCTCGGTCAGGATACCCGCCACCTCAACAGGGTGCGAGAAGTAAGGGTCACCAGAGGCCCGCTTCTGGCTACCATGCGCCTTAACGGTAAAAACATATGCACGGTTAAGAAGATCCTCATCGGCGTGAGGATCATAACTAAGGACGCGTTCTACAAGTTCGACTTGTCGTAACATTCACTGACCTGGAAGGAGCACATGGGGTTTACAAGGGGAATTATACACAAAAAAGGGCTACTGGCGCGTATTTAACGACCAGCAGCCCTTATTTCTAGATCGACATTCGGGATTAAGCGAATGGATCGTCTTTCTTTTCCTCAGCGGAAGGGCTACCGTCGGTTGCCCCAACTTCGGAGGCGGAGAATGTTTCATCAGGCGCATCTTCCTGAACAACACCAGCCCACTCAGAGCTGGAGCTCATCAGAGCAGCCATATTGTCTTCTTCCGGCTCATCAACTTCAACGCGACGCTGCAGAGTACCAATCAAGTTGTTTTTGAGTTCACCAACCTCGACGGTTTCGTCAGCAATTTCGCGAAGAGCAACAACTGGGTTCTTGTCGTTATCACGATCGACAGTCAGCATTGAACCAGCCGCGATGCCACGTGCACGACGGGCAGCCAGCAAAACAAGCTCAAAACGATTTGGAACTTTATCGACGCAATCTTCAACGGTGACGCGAGCCATAAATATACTCCGGTTAATTTGGGATCAGCCCCATTACTTATTCTGATCACTTTTAAGAATCAAGAAAAACCCATCTTAGAATCCTGTTTTTCAAAGATGTGACCTTAAAACAGCATTTATAAGCAGATTATTCCAAAATCGGCTGCAATTGCTGAGTATCTATTGGCGCCAGAAGCTCAGATATAGAGGTTTTCAGAATCGGGTGATGCCAATTTGGCTCCAACTCCGCGAGAGGCAGCAACACAAAGGCTCGTTCATGCATATGGGGGTGCGGAAAAACACCGCCTTTTGTTTGTGTTTTATTAGTAGATGACTGCCCCTCATAATCGATCAGATCCAGATCCAGAACTCTGGCTTCCCACTTGATCTCACGAATACGGCCAAACTCTCGTTCAATGTCGTGTAATACCGTCAGGACTTCTTCTGGCGATTTCTCGGTTTCCACTTGAACAACACCGTTCACAAACCACGGCTGATCAGAAATCGGAACTGGCGCACTTTTATACCACGTCGATTGGCGCGCGACACGCAAACCGCTTGCGCTCAACGCCTCCACAGCAGCTTTTACTGTGTTAATCGGCTCTCCATATGTTGGGTGCATTAAATTTGCGCCCAAACCGATAAAAATCATGTCGCTGCTCCGAAAAATGTGGCAACTTATAAGTCCTGATGACCAGATGCAATATTTGAAAAAGCACCCCGCGATTTCAACTCTGGTTTCCCAACTGAACTTCTGCTACAACAATGTACAGTAAGCCCCTAATAACAATAAGAATATGCTTAAATATTGGTAGATTATGACTTTTTATTCAGAAGAGAGAATAGCCCTCTTTATTGACGGCTCTAACTTGTATGCTTCTGCCCGTTCTCTTGGTGTAGATATCGATTACAAGAAATTACTTGAAGAATTCACCTCACAGGGCCGTTTGGTTCGTGCGTTTTATTATACTGCACTGCTTGAGGATCAAGAATACTCCCCGATCCGCCCTCTTGTTGACTGGCTCGACTATAACGGTTTCACCATGGTCACCAAACCGATCAAGGAATTTACCGACCCAACAGGCCGCCGCAAAATCAAAGGCAATATGGATATTGAGCTTGCCATCGACATGATGGAGCTTAGCGAACATATCGACCATGCAGTGCTTTTCTCAGGCGATGGTGATTTCAGGCGCCTTGTTGAAGCCGTTCAGCGCAAAGGCGTGCGGGTTACGGTGGTTAGCACCGTCAAAACTTCTCCTCCCATGATTGCCGACGAGCTTCGCCGTCAGGCCGACTATTTCATGGAGCTTCAAAACCTCGAAAATGTGGTTGGACGCCCCGATGATGAGGACGAAGAAGTTGATCTGGCTGATCCTGTTCGTGAACGCGCCTGATTCCTGAACTTCGACTAAAATAACTTCTCACGCGAAAAAGCTTCTCAAAGTTACC
This sequence comes from Sneathiella sp., assembly GCA_017643685.1. GTDB lineage: Bacteria > Pseudomonadota > Alphaproteobacteria > Sneathiellales > Sneathiellaceae > Sneathiella. The sequence goes on along the minus strand of JAEPMY010000050.1, from coordinate 5,899 downwards.
TGTTTGTTAACAAAATCCATACATATTTAGATAAAATTAGTATTATTTTTAGGTTTTGTTAATATTCTAAATGTTCCATTGATATCAGGCACTAAGTCTAGAAAAAATGGGGCGGCGAAACAAACCTTTGGAGATTTCGCTTGAGCAGGAAACTTGTTGTTTTTAACGACACCAGTTGGAGAACCCCGGAAAAGCGCAGCCGGCAACGCAGTGTGCCTGGCAACGCTCTCCTTGCGGCTGATTGCCTGTTGCCGGAAACATTGGATGGCACCCGGCAGATTGCCCTTGTTCAAACGGATCAAGACAGATCCATGGTCTCTCGGCGGATCAACCGGCTCTTTGGAACAGGCATTCGTAGGGACATCTTCAACGCTTATAAATTCCTGGCGCAGAACTACTTGCCCGGAGATGAGATTTACCTGCTTGGTGCTGGTCGCGGCGGATACATGATGCAACGCCTTGCCGAGATGGTGAGCATCTCTGGCCTCCTCACCTCAGGTTCATTAGATCAAATCTCAAAAGCCTATTTGTATGCGCAGCTTGCGGATGAGGCTCGCAAGGGTCCTTCAGGGCAATCCCTCCGCGCAAATTTCAATTCTCGCGAAGTCCTGATTACGTTCCTTGGTGTTTGGGATGGGGTTGGCAACGAGGGTGTTCCAACCCTAGGGCTAAAGACCCTAACCAAACTCTGGACTGATAACCTTCGCCCGGTTCTGCCCGAAAATATCTTAAGCACGTATCAGGCTTTGGCACTTGATGAACATGACACATCTCTATGCCCCCATATTTGGACGGGCACAAGCAACCGCGATTATGCCCTCATTGAACAAGTGTGGTTCGCAGGACGTCATCAGAATGTAACTGGTGGTCGGCGGGACTGCCGCCTCTCTGACATTCCATTTCGTTGGATGATCAGTAAAGCTGACAAGCATGGATTAGCTTTTGATCCAGTAAGGGTGAAAGAACTTTCCTCTCCTGATCCGATGGGCACCGTTGCAGATGGCTTCCTCGAGCAACGGCTTAAACGCGGCGAAAAGTATGCCCGTCAGCCCGGCATTGCCGAAACTCACTTTGCCCGTAAACAAATGCCGGGAACGGAGCGCATCCATTACACCGTGAAGGAAAAACTCTCTCACGATGAAGATTACAAAGCTCATGCCTTAGCTTCCTTGCCGGAAAACAGTCTGTCTTTCGCTTATGATGAAGGATTAAAAGAATATCTGGAGAGGCGTCACTACCGCCTGCCAATCAATTCCCCTGCCTCCCTGGTTTTGGGACAGCGACGGTATAACGGTAACATTCTGGATGTTAGTGAAGGCGGAGCACGACTTTGGCTGCAACTGGATGCACCCGTTGGAACGGCAGTAACACTCCGCTCCTCAGCCTTGGATAGGCGGGACGTTCAAGGCGAAATTGTCTGGACGCGGGATAACGCTGTCGGGGTATCATTTGACGAAGACTTGGCGTTTGGGGAAAAGGCCCCCGTTTCAAGCAGGACCATTCACTGATTATTTTTAAGAAGCCGTTGTTTTTCGCGGTTCCAATCGCGGTCTTTTTGCGTCTCGCGCTTATCATGCTTCTTCTTACCAGAAGCAAGACCCAACTTAACTTTCACCTTACCCCGATCGTTGAAGTAAAGCGATAATGGAACAAGTGTTTTGCCTGCCCGCTGCAACTGGGCATGCAGGCGCGCCAACTCCTTCTTATGCATCAAGAGCTTCCGCGGACGGCTTGGTTCGTGGTTAAAACGATTGCCAAAATCATATTCTGCGATATGGGCGTTGATCAGGAACAGGCCATCATCTTCAAAAGACGCATAAGACTCTTGAATATTGGCCCCGCCCTGTCGAAGGCTTTTCACCTCAGTCCCGACAAGCATAATGCCCGCCTCAAAGTCTTCATCAATGAAGTAGTTGAAGCGGGCTTTTCTATTTTCAGCAATTGTCTTTGAAGACATTAATCAAATCACCAATCTGCGATTAGTCGATCAGCTCAGCATGACGGAGTGCTGCTTCAACTTCGCGTTTGATATCGTCTGGACATTCCACCAAAGGCAAACGCACTGTTGGCTCGCACTTATCCAAAAGTGACAGCGCGTATTTAACTGGCGCTGGGCTTGGATAAAGGAACATAGCCCGGTGCAACGGCATCAACTTATCCTGCACTTCGATTGCTTTATCCCGGTCACCTGCAAGGCTTGCTTCCTGCATTTCAGAAGCCAAAGCTGGCGCCACGTTTGAAACAACAGAAATACAGCCATGCCCACCATGAGCATTAAAGCCAATAGCTGTCGCATCTTCACCAGATAGCTGAATGAAATCTGCGCCGCAATGAAGGCGCTGCAATGACACACGCCCCACATCACCAGTTGCGTCTTTCACACCGACGATATTTTTCAGTTTCGCCAAACGTCCCATGGTTTCTGGAGACATATCAACGATGGAACGCCCCGGGATATTGTAAATGTAAATCGGTATATCAACCGAATTGTTCAACTTCTCAAAATGCGCGAACATGCCTTCCTGACTTGGTTTGTTGTAGTAAGGCATGGCAATCAGAACCGCATCCGCACCTGCTTTCTGCGCGTGCTGGCTCAGACGAATAGCTTCATCAGTGTTGTTGGAACCGGCACCCGCCATTACAGGAACACGCCCTTCCGCTGCTTCGATGCAAAGCTCGACAACGCGGTCATGTTCAGGGTGGCTCAAAGTTGGCGACTCGCCAGTGGTACCAACAGGTACCAGACCCTTTGTTCCGGATTTTATCTGCCAGTCTACAAAGGATTGGAATTTCTTTTCATCCACACTCTCACCTGTAAATGGTGTGACAAGTGCAGTGATAGATCCTCTAAACATGACAGTTTCCTCAAGATAAACAAAAGTGAGATAATTTAATTCGATGCGCATTGGTTTGTTTGAGCGCCATCGAAAGAACGAGTTATATTTAGAAAAGGCCGCAATGCAAGCAGTAAGTGGGTTCTGGCCTTTCAATATGTAATCACTTGATCCCTTTTTATCAGAGGCTATCTTTAAAGCTCCACAACGCTTAAGGATAAAAAGTGAACAAGCCAGCAACAATCTATCTCGAAGATTACACACCGCCCGCCTTTACGATCACTGACGTCAACCTGACGTTCGAACTGGGGGAAGAGGTCACGATTGTGACGTCCGAGCTCTCATTTAAAAGGCAGGCCTTATCCACCGATAAGGTAACCTTGCACGGGGAATCGCTTGTTCTGAAATCCATCGTTGTTGATGGTAAAAGCCTTAGTGAGGGAGATTATGACCTCACAGATAAAAACCTGACCTTTACTGCGCCCGAAGATAACTTTACCGCAACTATCGTGACAGAGATTAAACCGCAGGAAAATACGGCCTTAGAAGGCCTTTATAAATCCAGTGGAAATTTCTGCACACAATGTGAGGCCGAAGGATTTCGGAAAATCACTTATTATCTGGATCGTCCGGACGTTATGGCCCGCTTCACGACAACGATCATTGGGGATGGCAGTAAATACCCGATGATGCTGTCCAATGGCAATAAGGCTCTGGAAAAGACGCTCGAAGATGGTCGCAAATTGTGCAAATGGGACGATCCTCATCCAAAACCTGCTTACCTATTCGCGTTGGTGGCCGGAGATCTGGCATGTGTGACAGATGAATTTGTCACCGCAAGCGGCCGAAAAGTAGATCTGCAAATCTTTATTGAACATGGTAACGAAGATAAATGCGATCATGCCATGACCTCCCTAAAGAAGTCGATGAAGTGGGATGAGGAAAAATACGGCCGTGAATATGATCTGGATATTTTCATGATCGTTGCCGTTAGTGATTTCAATATGGGCGCCATGGAAAATAAAGGGCTTAATGTCTTTAACTCCAAATATGTGCTGGCATCCCCTCAAACCGCGACAGACACTGATTTCGATGGGATCGAAAGCGTTATCGCCCATGAATATTTCCATAACTGGACGGGCAATCGCATTACCTGCCGTGACTGGTTTCAGCTAACCTTGAAAGAAGGGCTCACCGTTTTCCGCGATCAACAATTCTCTGCGGATATGAATTCAGCCGCAGTGAAACGCATCGATGATGTCCAGCGCCTTCGAGCCGCCCAGTATCCTGAAGATGCGGGCCCCCTCGCCCACCCAATTCAGCCGCAAAGCTATGTGGAGATAAATAACTTCTATACCGCTACGGTTTATGAAAAAGGTGCAGAAGTTATCCGCATGCAGCACACCCTTGCGGGCGAAGCGGGTTTCAGAAAAGGAATGGACCTCTATTTTGACAGGTATGACGGGCAAGCTGTCACAACAGAAGAATTTGTGTCAGCCATTGAAGATGGCGCGGACATAGATCTGAAGCAATTTCGAAACTGGTACACTCAACCGGGCACACCTGAAATCACGGTGGAGGAACAGTTTGATCCCATTTTAAACACGTATCGCCTAACCTTCACTCAAAACAACCCTAAGGCAGGGGCCGGTTCTGCCCCGCTTCATATTCCCGTGAAGCTTGGCCTTTTGGACAAAGAGGGTAATGATCTGGTTGATGATACAGGTGATGGTTCCGTACTTCTTAGCCTGACCCAAAAGGTACAGACCTTTGAATTTGATAACATCAACGAGAAACCGGCCCCGTCCCTATTCCGGGGCTTCTCCGCACCTGTGAAAGTCACAAAGAACCCTGCGGACCAAAGTTTGCCTCTTCTCTTCCGCAAAGACAGCGATCCATTTAACCGCTGGGAAGCCGGACAACGTCTCGCTCTTCAGGGACTACTCGCCGACATTCATCGTGTCATAAAAGGCGACACCCCAAAAGGAATGCCCGACACCTATCTGGCCGCATTTCGTGATGTTCTGCTCGATGACACGATTGACAACGCTTTTAAAGCAGAAGCGCTGGCATTGCCAAGCGAGTCCTATATTGGCCAGCAAATGGCGATCGTTGAAATCGATAGCATTCACAACATTCGTAAAGCTGCCCAAAAAGCAATTGGCACCGCCAACAAAGAGGCTTTCAAGGAGCTTTACGAAAATCTGAAATCACATAACAGTATGGGCGCCAGAGCACTCAAGAATTTGGCACTTGCCTACTTGATTGCCGCCGATGAAGAGAATTTCCTAAGCCTTGCTGAGAGCCAGTATTTTGCCTCTGAGAATATGACAGACCGTGTCTCTTCTCTTGCGCGGCTCGTTCAAACGTCCTCTCCTGCACGCGAAGAGGCGCTTAAAGATTTTTATGAAGCGTGGAAAAATGATCAGCTTGTGCTGGATAAATGGTTCACCCTTCAGGCGACCTCATCTCGCCCGCAAGCAATGGACGACGTCAACGCATTATTGCAACATCCAGACTTTACAATGCTGAACCCGAACCGGGTACGATCCCTGATCGCGGCATTTGCTGGCGGTAACCCAGTGCATTTCCATAACGAAAACGGCCAAGGGTATCGTTTCCTCGCAGATCGCATTTTGGAACTTAACAAAACCAATCCGCAGATCGCGGCAAGGTTGGTTTCACCGCTTGGTCAATGGCGACGTTATAACGAGACGAGACGTGATCTTATGAAAGCGGAGTTGCAGCGCATCCTTGAAAGTGATGGACTGTCGAATGATGTTTACGAGATGGTAAATAAAAGTCTGTCAAACTAACTACTGAAGAGTTGGAACTAATATTCCGACAAAATGCTGGAGAGAGAATGAGAGTATCTGCGTCCTTTGGAAATGTCAGATCCCTGCTGGCTGCGGTCAGTTTCGCTGCATTATTTGCGGCGCCTCTCTCTGCGGCTGAACTGACAAGTGATATCGAAGATGATGACAGCATCTCAAAAGTCAGCACAACTGTGCCAACGCCTCGGCAGGCTGACAGACCGCCGCAGGTAAAACCTGAAAAACAGGAGG
>JAEPMY010000036.1 GCA_017643685.1 Sneathiella sp. | reverse complement strand
GCAGGAAAAGCGGTGATCGCCTCCAAACACCAATCAGCGTTTGAGACAATGGTCTTTCACTGGCTGGTTAAAGACCCCGCAATGATCCTCAAAAAAGAGCTCCTCTATATTCCAGTATATGGCTGGTATTGCCAGAAAACCAAAATGATTGCCGTGGACCGGAAAGGTCATGCGGCGGCCCTGCGCTCCATGATTGAGCAAGCACAAGCTGCGCTAAAAGATGAGCGCCAAGTCGTGATTTTTCCGGAAGGCACCAGAAGTGCTGTCGGCGACAACCCTCCGTTTCAGCCCGGTATCGCCGCTCTTTATGGAAAACTGGATAACCCGGTAACGCCGATTGCCCTCAATACAGGCCTTTATTGGCCTCGCAAGAAATTCATCTGTCGCCCCGGCACATTAGTGATTGAAATCCTGCCCCCGATTGAAGCGGGATTAAAACGCAGGGACTTCATGACGCAACTACAGACAACCATCGATAAAAACACCGACCGATTGGTGGCAGAGGGCAAAGCACGGGACTTTAACTCCTAAGGTAGCACCCTATATATAGCCGGGCATTATTTGTGCATTCCCTTTATCTGGTATATATTTCTGATATACCATCTAACGTAGGAAAGCAGGTCGCCTATGGCATCCATTGCACCGATTTCACAGCAGATCTGGGACATGAAATATCGTTTTCGTGCGCCCGATGGCAGCGATATGGAACGGAGCATTGAAGACACCTGGCGCCGCATTGCGCGTGCACTTGCAGAACCTGAAAAAGACCCTGCACATTGGGAAGAAGAATTTTTCCGCGCGCTTGAGGGTTACAAATTCCTGCCCGCGGGCCGTATCGTTGCGGGAGCAGGCACAAAAAGGCGGGTAACTCTGTTCAACTGCTTTGTGATGGGAAATATCCCTGATGACATGAGCGGTATTTTCGACAATTTGAAAGAAGCCGCCGTCACCATGCAACAAGGCGGTGGCATCGGATATAACTTCTCCACCATTCGTCCCAAAGGCGCCCCCGTCAAAAGCATGGGATCGGACGCATCTGGCCCCCTTAGCTTTATGGATGTATGGGACAGTATGTGCCGCACGATCATGAGCGCGGGGTCACGGCGCGGCGCCATGATGGCGACATTACGTTGCGATCACCCCGATATCCTTGACTTCATTCGTGCAAAACAGGATCCCGGCCGCCTGAGAATGTTCAATCTATCAGTGCTGGTCACTGACGTCTTCATGGAGGCTGTAAAAGCCGACGAATCATGGGATTTGGTGTTTGACGGCACGCTTTATAAAACCTTGAAAGCAAGAGATCTCTGGGATGAAATTATGCGCTCTACCTACGCGTATGCGGAGCCTGGGGTCATCTTTATTGATCGTATCAACAAGCGGAATAATCTTTATTACTGCGAAGAAATTACCGCGACAAACCCATGCGGCGAACAGCCGTTACCAGCTTATGGGGCCTGCCTTCTAGGGTCGATAAACCTGACCCGGTTTATTGAAAACCCGTTCGAAGATAATGCCGCCCTCAATCTGAAAGAACTGGCAAAAACTGTAACCACGGCCGTTCGGATGATGGATAACGTTGTGGATGTTTCGGGTTTTCCACTGCCAGAACAGCAACATGAAGCGGAAGCTAAACGACGTATTGGCCTTGGTATCACAGGCCTTGCAGATGCCCTTATCATGTGCGGAGTTCGGTATGGATCGGATCAGGCGATTTCCCTTACTCGTCAATGGTTATCGGCCCTTCGCCGGGCTGCTTACCTTGCCTCGACCGAGCTTGCAGCAGAAAAAGGGCCCTTCCCTCTATATGAGGCCGCCGCCTACCTTGCGGGCGAAACCATAACCGCCCTTGAACCCGAAATTCAGGAGGCAATCCAGAAAAACGGTATTCGAAATGCGCTCGTAACATCGGTTGCACCAACTGGGACGATTTCACTACTCGCAGATAACATTTCAAGCGGTCTGGAACCTGTTTTCAGCTTTTCCTACACCCGAAATGTATTAATGCCGGATGGCAGCCGAAAATCCGAAGAGGTCAGCGACTACGCCTATCGCCTGTTTAAACGGCTCAAAGGTGAAAATACACCCTTGCCCGACTATTTTGTCGACGCACAGATATTGACACCAGCTGATCATGTAAAAATGCAGGCGGTTGTGCAGGATTATATTGATAGCTCCATTTCTAAAACCATTAATTGCCCGGAAGACATCAGTTTTGAGCAATTTAAGGATATCTACATGCAGGCCTATGACACAGGCTGCAAAGGCTGCACAACTTACCGTCCCAATGACGTTACAGGCGCCGTTTTGGAGACGCGCTCAGAATCAAGCGAACCCCATCAACAGGAAAGCCTGCCGCTGGAGGAGCCAACCCCACGCCCTCGCGACAGTTTTGAAGCGGGCGGGGTCGTTTATATGACCAAACCATTGGACCGGCCGGGTACAATTCCAGGCCAAACCTACAAACTGAAATGGCCGGAAAGTAACCACGCCATGTATATCACCCTGAACGACATTGTTCAGGACGGTCGCCGACGCCCCTTCGAAATTTTCATCAACTCCAAAAATGTGGAACATTTCGCCTGGACGGTGGCCTTAACCCGCATGATTTCTGCTGTCTTCCGCAGAGGCGGTGATGTCAGCTTTGTGGTGGAAGAACTCAAAGCCGTTTTTGATCCGCGCGGCGGTGCATGGGTCCAAGGCAAATACGTACCATCTCTGCTCGCCGCGATTGGGGATGTCATTGAAACACACCTGATCCAAATTGGGTTTCTTCCCAGTAAATCGGCGGAGGGGAATAAATCAGAGGCGGCGGTTCAGGCCATGCCGTTGTATGATGACAAAACACCCCAAACCGCCCTGCAACGCCAATGCCCGGAATGCGGCGAAGCCTCCCTCCTCCGCAGTGAAGGCTGCGATACCTGCACCTCATGCGGTTTTTCAAAGTGTGGATAGAGGCCTTAGGCCTCCATCCCACGGTATTCGTGAAGGGCTTGGGATAAGATTTGGATGGCGGACCACAGGAAGAGACCTGCCATAATGCCCGCGACGATAAGGTCCGGCCAAGCGGTGCCGGTGATATACACGCCGCCGGCTGCAAGCATCACCGCGACATTTCCAATAGCGTCATTCCGACTGCAAAGCCAAACAGAGCGCACATTAGCGTCGCCATCTTTATACCGCATCAGAATCAGAACACTGAGCATATTTGCGGCCAAAGCCATCAAGCCGATACCGCCCATTATCGGTGCATTTGGAACACCGAGAACCAACACTTGATAGGCTGTTGAGCCAAAAACCCAAAGCCCCATAAGAGCGAGGCTGCCCCCCTTAAACAAGGCGGCGGTTGAGCGAACCTTCACCGACATTCCAAGGACCGCAAGGCTGATCCCATAGGTTAGAGTGTCCCCCAGAAAATCAAGGGCATCTGCCTGCAACGCTTGTGATCCAGCGAGGGCGCCTGCGGCCATTTCTAGAGCAAACATAAACCCATTGATCGCAATTACAGCCCAAAGGGCACGCCGAAACTCTGGTGTTGTTCCATCAAACTTATGATCATTGTGACAGCAACCGCCTGACATATTTCTACTCCAGCTCACTTTATTATCGTGTTCGGCATCATATGTAGTATCTACAGTAGCTGTAGGTTCAAGGGGAAAAATAATGAAATATGAGTATACCATCGGGCAAGTGGCCAAATCGGCGGGCTGTAAGGTGCAAACGATCCGCTATTACGAGCAAATCGGTCTGCTTCCAAACCCTATTCGATCGGAAGGGAACCAGCGCCTGTATAGTAATCGAGACGTTCACCGCCTGTCTTTCATTCGCCACGCCCGTGATCTGGGCTTCCCCTTGCAAGCGGTTCGCGACCTGATCAGCATATCTGACAGCCCTGACCATGCCTGCGAGGCAGCCGATGAGATTGCAGAAACACAATTGAAAGATGTCAGAGCCCGCATCCAGCGTCTGCAAGCCTTGGAAAAAGAACTAAGCCGCATGCTGGATCACTGCCACGGGGGCAAGGCATCCGATTGTCTTGTTTTAGAAACATTAAGTGACCACAGCCTATGCGTCACTGAAGACCACAAAAACCCCGCTTAGGCCTTCCAAAGGACAAATATTAACAGCTCCCTAATCAAGCTATGCAGAAAACGCATGACTGAAATCGAAGAATTCCGCGTGTCATAAAAGTGAAACAGAACTATATCCCCGGCATCTAATGTATGGAGGATGTTATGGCATCAGTCGCTTCTAAATCCGCTGGCACTTCAATTTTCGCTGGCATTCTATATTCCGTCAGCAAAGTTTTTGCTGGTTTTGTAAAAAGCTACCGCGCCCGTCAAACACGTGCTGCTCTCTACGCGCTGAGCGATCGTGAACTTGCCGATATCGGTATCAGCCGCGGTGACATCTACGGCGTTTCTCGTCGCGTCAGCTAATCGGTTTAAGACTGAAGCGCATCAACGCGTTTCAGGATGGCATGCAACGGTCCATCATTAATGCCGAATTGGTCCAAATGCTCGACAGTGCTTGCCAGATAGTCCCGATTGGGACCGCCGCGCCCTGATGCGCGAGCAATTATGCGGGCCGCCTCTTCTTCGGAAGGGCGGCCGCAATACTGTTCATGGCTCGGATCAGCGACGAATGTAAGTGCATCTACCCAGTCCCCTTCTTCGAGCAGTTTCAACTTCACCATCTTCGGCGCATAAACACGCGTTACCATCTCGCGGCGATAGAGATAATCTACAACCGGCTCCCGAATATCTGACGGGCACCGAATGGCCTTTCCGCGAACAGAACCGCCCCGATCCAATCCGAGCACAAGCCCTGGATTCTCTGGCGTTCCCCGATGCACAACAGATGAAACACAAAATGCCCGATGGTACCCATAAAGACGAGCATCAGTGACACCAGTATGATCAAACCCTGGTCGCCACATCAAAGAGCCGTAGCCAAAAATCCATAAATCTTCCCCCTCCGGCAGATGAGGAAGCGGGTGATCCACCGGCGGCAAATCAGGTTCAAGTACAAGATCGTATTTACGCATGCTTTGATTTCGCAAAGTTCAAGTTCACAAGGGCGACGCCCAAAATGGTGACACCCATTCCCACAAGGGACGTTACCCCAAGCACCTCATCAAAGAGGAAATAGGCCACGATTGCAGTTGAAGGTGGCACCAGGAAAAACAGGCTGGAGACAGATGCTGCTGCCCCTTTTCGAAGCAGTATATATAAAAGTGTCACCGCCCCGAGGGAAAGCACCACAATCAACCATGTTAGCGCGATGATCAAATCCATGCACCATATGATCTCGCGCGTCTCAAACATATAGGCGACAACCACAAAATAAAGGGCCGCCACCGAATATTGGATAAAATTACCGCTTTTCAGATCCATGCTAGAACAGAATCGTTTCTGATAAAGTGTCCCAAATGCGATGCTAAGCAGCGCAATAAAGCTCAAGGACATCCCGAAAATGGTCCCCTCGCCCAAATCCAGCTTATCCAGAACCACCAGAAAAACCCCTGCCAGCCCCAGCAAAAGACCTACCCACTGCCGCAATGTTACCTTTTCACTTAGGAACAACCCCGCAAGGGCCGCAACAATAAGCGGTTGCACACCTGCAATAACAGCGGATGTTCCAGCCGGAACCCCTTCCGCGATTGACCAGAAAACAAACCCTAGATAACCGCCATGCATCAGAAGGCCTGCTACCGCAATATGCGCCCAATCCGCAAAATTGTTAGGCCACCGCGTTCTGGTAAAAAGAACAACCGGGATCATCAAGAACGCACAAGCAACGAAACGAATAGCCAAGAATGTCATCGGCTCCACATAAGGCAAGCCAAGCTTCGCCCCAATAAATCCAGTACTCCATAGAAATACAAATATAAAGGGCATGGATTTAATAAATAAATCCTGGCCGGCGCCACGCGTCTCAGTTGTCATCTTATGATTAGCCCTTGTAATTAGGCGGTGACAGGAATAGCTGCAACCATATAGAGTGCCTGAAAAAACCTCAAGAGATAGACCCGGAGAGACCATGCGCATTTTGTGGAGCGCCCTTATCGCCCTCGCACTGATTATCGGCGGATATATATTTTTTTGGAATAAAGCAGCCGATACCTTCCTTGAAATGGCGGAACTCCAAAAACAGGATTTGGTGTCTGATGGCTATGAAGTGACGCATGGCGAGCTCACGGTAGAAGGATTTCCCTATCGCCTGCGCCTCAATGTTCCCGAATTGAAGGTTCGGCGCAAATACGAAGACTTGGACCAATGGGGCGAGTTTTCAGCCCCGCTTGTTTGGATCGTGGCTGAGCCGTGGCGCCCTTCAAAAGTTATTTTTGGGACTGAAGGAACTTATCGAGAAGCCCTTTTTGACGAACGAAATGGTGAAAAAACACTGGTCACTGAATTCTTATCTGAAGAGTTCATTGGCAGTGCTACCTTGACTGAAACCGGCCAATTTGAACGCTTCGCAATGGATTTAAAGCAAAATACCACCAATATTTCTTTTGGCGGAGGTGGATCGCTCAAGACAAAACGCATTCAGATGCATATGCGACCAACTGTTGAGACAGAAACAGAGCCAGCGCATCAAGATACCGAAGAAAAAACCTCATTCGTCCCCGGCACCGAAGTCTCTTTACGCATGGATGATACGCTTATTCAATCCGACAACGCTGCGATGAAGGAAATAAACGTTCCCAAAGCCGCCATCCTAATGTCTTGGAGTGGCCCTGCCGACGTTATCTATGATCCTAAGAAGGTCAAGGAATGGGCTCAGAGTGGCAACGCCCTTGAAATCAAATCGCTGCTGATTGATTGGACGGATGGTAGAATAGAAGGGGATGGCACCTTCACGTTGGATCAGGAATATCGCCTGCTGGGGGCAGCCTCGCTAAAAGCATGGGGCGTTGATAAACTAAACCCAATGATGTTCACATCACTTGCGATGATCATGCCGCCAGCAAAAGATGAGGCGGGAGAGGTTTTCCTCTCCGGCGCCTTCACATTTCAGGACGGGTGGCTCAGCATCGGAGGCGAACGTGTCGCCCCGCTGGAGCCACTGTTTGACGATTAAGTATCGCTGCCCGGTTTGACGGCGCGACCAAAATCTGGCTCGCCCGTCTCCTGACCGGCATCAATAATCTGACGGCGGATCGCACGGGTACGAGAGAACATCTGAAACAACGCGTCCCCGTCATCCCATCGGATTGCTCGCTGCAAAGCAGCCAAATCCTCTGTGAACCGTCCTAACATTTCCAGCACCGCATCCTTATTGGTCAGGAAAATATCCCGCCACATTGTCGGATCAGAGGCTGCAATACGGGTAAAGTCGCGAAAACCACCAGCAGAGAATTTAATTACCTCTGACTGTGTGACCTCTTCCAGATCATCAGCGGTTCCCACAATATTATAGGCAATCAAATGCGGGACATGAGACGTGATCGCAAGCACCAAATCATGGTGACGCGCTTCCATAACCTCAACATCACTGCCAAGTGCAGTCCAAAAAGCGGACAAACGCGCCGTAGCGGCCTCACTTGATGTTTTGGACGGTGTGATGATGCACCAACGCTTATAAAATAGTTCAGCAAAACCAGCTGCCGGACCCGATTTTTCCGTACCGGCAACAGGGTGGGCTGCAACAAAACTCACGCCCTCTGGCATAAAAGGCTCAATCTGGTCGATCGCTGTCTGCTTTACAGACCCAACATCGGAAACAATCGCGCCCTTCATCAGATGAGGGGCAATTTCTTCGGCGATTTTGACGTAAGTGCCAACCGGCGTACAGAAAATCACCAAATCAGCATCTTTGACGGCATCTTCTGAATGTTCAAACGCTTTATCAACAACACCAAGCTCCAGCGCAACACGGCGTGTATCCGCCGTCCGGGCAGAGCAAACGATTTCTTTTGCTAGTCCCATTTTACGCACGCCGCGGGCAATGGACGATCCAATCAAACCGATCCCGATCAGGGCCACACGGTCAAAATTAGGGCTTTCAGACATCTTTAAGCCTCCAGAAACTCACGCAAGGCATCAATAACATTGCGGTTATCTTCATCTGTGCCGATCGACATGCGAAGGCAAGTCGGCAACCCGTAAGACGCAACATTTCGTAGGATCAAACCACGTTTCGCCAGAAATTTCTCAGCTTCTGAAGCGTCCTTGCCTGTTTCCGCAAAATCCATCAGAAGGAAATTGCCAACGCTCTCCGGAACTTTAAGACCCATTCCGCGGAAACTCTGCAGCAGAATAGGCATCCATTTATCATTATGCGCCTTGGCAGCAGCCACAAAATCCTGATCACGAACAGCCGCGATGCCCGCCGCCTGCGCAGCCGCGTTCACGTTAAATGGTCCGCGAATACGGTGCAAAACGTCAATAACGGCATCTGGACCATAGGCCCAACCAACACGCAACGCTGCCAGTCCGTAAATTTTGGAAAATGTCCGCGTCATGATCACATTTTCATTCTCGCGAACCAGCTCCGCTCCGGCCTCGTAATCGCCACGCTCCACATATTCCGCGTAGGCAGCATCCAGAACCAGAAGAACATGAGAAGGCAAACCAGCGTGCAAGCGCTTTACTTCGTCAGTCGAAATATAAGTACCAGTAGGGTTGTTTGGATTGGCCAAAAACAGAACCTTGGTGTTTTCAGTAACGGCTGCAAGAAGCGCGTCCACATCTGTCGTCAAATCAGTCTCAGGCGCCTTTACCGGGGTTGCCCCGTTAGCCATCGCCGCCAACTCGTACACAAGAAAACCGTGTTGAGAGAACAAAACCTCATCACCCGGCCCAACGTAAGCATTGGCGATCAGAGATAAAATCTCATCAGAGCCATTTCCGCACATGATATTCTTGGCCGGAAGGCCGTGTACATCCGCAATCGCCTCTGCAAGGCCTGCAAAACCACCGTCTGGATAAAGATGCAGATGATCCCCAAGTTCCCGCATGGCATCGCGTGCTTTTGGGCTCGCGCCCAGTGGTGTCTCGTTAGATGACAGTTTGGCAACCTTCTGATTGCCCTCTCCTTTAGACTTACCGCCAACGTATGGCGTAATATCCAGAATACCGGATTTTGGTGTCGGAGTTTGAACAGACATGGAAATATGCTCTTTTAACAGGGAAGTTTAATTATCAACAGCCACGGCGTATGCGCCTAGAATAACCGTTTTAATCACATTATCGCCGAGGGTCTCGACGAAGGACAGAAGACGGCTGTCATCTTCGGTCAGGAAATCAGGAACTTCAAACAAATGCAGCCAGTCCCCTTCTTCTACCGCTGGAGAGCGAGAATCAAGACAATGTCCCGGCAGGCCCGATTTCTCCAGTGTTTCATTAAGCCGAGCCCGGCTTAATTCTTCTTTTGCAACGATGACAACTAAGCTCACGTCATCGCCGGACGGCTCTGGCATTGTCTGACCGATTACCAAAGCGTTCAGATCTTCAAACTTACCAGTACCATTTTGCGTAAAAGGCAGCGCTGCCAAAATCTTCGGGACGCTTTCACCGCCCTGTGCCAAATGCTCCCACCAAGTGTCTTGCTCTACGTTTCGCCAGGGCATCACTCCAAGAATTGAAGGGTCAGACGACACTTCACGCAAAACGACTGTTGGTGATTTATGAATGGTCATAGGCGTGGCTGAGCCAAAATGGTTACGCGCCAAATCCCAGTAACCCACTGATTTTTCAGGGGCGGTCACAGAAACAGACATGGGTTTCTGCATCCGGCAGACAGCAGAGATAATCTCCCGCCAAATACGGGCAACAACAGCATCAGCCAAGTGACTGCTATGCTTTTCAAGACGGCTCCGAATGACATTGGCTTCACGGCCCGGGCGAAACGCCAACGCGGAACCATCATCCTTTTTGGCAGCTGCAATGTCATTTACGATAGCAATCCGTCTTTCAAGAACCTTCAGAAGCTCGTCATCCAAACGATCGACCTCTGCGCGCAATTCTTCCAGTTTTTTATTGTTTGTGCTCACGGCTCTATCCTGAAATAGGGTGCAAAATACGAAAAATTCCTTTTAAGGGGTTCTAGAGCCCTTTAAAAGAAAAGAAATCGTTGACAGATATTATGCCTCCGACCTAGCTATCAGCAAAGACAGTTAATACAAAGATTTTTCTGTACGTCTCGAAACAAAAGAAGCGAAACCGTGACTATTATTCCTCCCACGTCGAACCATCATACAGTGATCCTGGGGAAAGACACCCCGATGCCATTGGATTGCGGCGCGATGATGTCCGATATCACGGTGGCCTACAACACATACGGGACGCTGAATGAAGACAAGAGCAATGCTATCCTGATCTGCCATGCGCTCACAGGTGATCAGTTTGCCGCGAGCCGTCAGCCCGTGACTAACAAAGACGGTTGGTGGAACATTCTGATTGGCCCAGGCCGCATATTGGATACCGACAAATATTTCATCGTTTGCTCCAATGTTCTCGGCGGCTGTATGGGAACGACGGGCCCAAAAGAGATTGATACGGAAACAGGCAAACCATATGGCCTGAACTTTCCGATCATCACCATCGGTGACATGGTTCGGTTGCAAGCTCTTCTTCAGGATTATCTGGAAATTCCAACGTGGTTTTCCGTCGTTGGCGGATCAATGGGAGGAATGCAGGTCCTGCAATGGGCCGCGGCCTATCCAGAGCGCTGCTTCAGTGCGATTCCGCTGGCAACTGCCGCCAAACATTCAGCCCAAAACATCGCCTTTCATGAAGTGGGGCGCCAAGCGGTTATGGCTGATCCAAACTGGTGCAGCGGCAAATATCTGGAAGAGGATAAAGTGCCAAGAGCAGGCCTTGCCGTTGCCCGAATGGCCGCTCATGTGACCTATCTTTCTGAATCTGCTCTGCACCGTAAATTTGGCCGCAATCTACAGGACCGTGAGAGTCTGACTTACGGATTTGACGCCGATTTTCAGGTCGAAAGCTACCTGCGATATCAAGGAATGAATTTCGTCGATCGTTTCGATGCCAACTCATACCTTTATATCACGCGGGCCATGGATTATTTTGATCTGGCACGCGATCATGGCACCCTGGCTAACGCCTTTAAAGGAACCGAGACACGGTTTTGTGTTGTCTCGTTCTCAAGCGATTGGCTGTTCCCTACATCAGAAAGCAAAGAAGTAGTGAAAGCGTTGAACGCAGCAGGCGCTAATGTCAGCTTTGTGGAAATTGAAACGGATAAGGGGCATGACGCCTTCCTGCTGGATGTGCCTGAAATGCTTCAAACCATTGGCGGCTTTATGGAATCAACCGCACGCAGCCGGGGGATTGCCTGATGATTGATGCAAACAAGCTCACTCGCCCTCAAGATATCCGGGTTGATCTGCAATTAGTTGCCGAAATGGTTGAATCTGGAAGTCGCGTCCTTGATGTGGGATGCGCCGAAGGAACATTGCTGGATTATCTGGTCGCCACAAAGAATGTGGACGGCCGCGGCATAGAACTGAGCCAAGAAGGTGTAAATACCTGCGTAGCCAAAGGCCTGTCCGTTGTTCAGGGCGATGCAGATAAAGATCTTGTCGATTATCCAGATCATGCATTTGATTATGCGCTTCTCAGCCAAACGTTGCAGGCAACACATCGTCCAAAAGATGTCATTGACCAACTGCTTCGTGTCGGGAAGAAAGCCGTCGTCTCTTTCCCGAACTTCGCTTATTGGCAATGCCGCGCGTATTTGGCAGTTAAAGGGCGTATGCCCATGACCAGTGATCTGGATTACGCCTGGTACGAAACGCCCAATATCCACTTCTGCACACTCAGGGATTTCACCGTTTTGTGTCAGGAACTAAACATCTCCATTGACGAGTGTGTTTTGGTAGGCGGCAAAGGTCAGATTTTGAACTATGAAGTGAATAGCATGCGGGCAAATCTGTTCGCAGCGCAGGGTGTATTTCTGCTCTCGCGCGACTAATCACTTAGCATCAGCGTCTATCTTGACGGAATGATGAGCCGCACTAATCGGACGCGCCGCCGGGGCAATAACCGGGCGGCGTTTTTTCTTTTGCACAGGCTCCTCAGGGATTGCGAAAATCTGCTTTTCAGCTTCAATCAACCTAACGCCACTAAATTTCGGCCACCACTTCTCCCCCAGCCGCTCAAAGAAATTCGCGAGCTTTAAATTAAGGCGCATTGAGCTTGGCGGAAAATAAAGAGCCCCTTGTACATCTGAAAAATTGAACATGTTATCGCGAAGAATTCTGCGAAGCTGACGGTCAGAATACGGATATCCGTGCCCAAAAGGTGTTTTCTCCATTCGCGACCACATTCCGCGGCGGCCGGGCACCACCACCAGAAGCTTCCCACTGTTGGTCAGCACCCGCCATATCTCTTGCAGCATTGCGTCCACCTCGCGGGTATTTTCAAGGCCGTGGACCAGAATAATCCGGTCAATGGAGGCATCAGGCAGCGGTAATAACTCTTCTTCTGAAAGCCCAACAAGTCCCGGCCCTTCATGCGGCCAATGGATCACACCTTGTTGCGCTGGCATC
The DNA here is from genome assembly GCA_017643685.1 of Sneathiella sp. Classification (GTDB taxonomy): domain Bacteria; phylum Pseudomonadota; class Alphaproteobacteria; order Sneathiellales; family Sneathiellaceae; genus Sneathiella. Next base: position 16,318 of record JAEPMY010000036.1, on the reverse strand, counting down.
AAGGCAATGGTTCTTTCTGTCTCTGATCGAAAGGGGAAAAGATATGGGGTGGCATATCCAAGTCCCAAAAGACGGAAATTAGAAATATCCGGCCACATGCGGCGAATCTTCCGCACCAGCGCCTTTCTTACCGTCACCCCTAATCTGGTATGGTAGAAATTTCGTAATTCAATAACATCAGGACGCATCATGGTGTTATACTATGCCAACTTAACGATAATGAGAAATGAGAAACCTAAAGGTCATGAGCAAACTGGAAATTCATCAGATACCTGTCTTAAATGATAATTATCTCTATCTGATTAAAGACCCCGATAGCGATGCCGTCGGCATTGTTGACCCCGCGGTTGCCGAGCCCGTTGTTGAAAAACTGGAAGAACTGGGCTGGACCCTCACCCATATTCTAAACACACATCATCACATGGACCACACTGGCGCCAATCTTGAGCTGAAAGAAAAAACAGGCTGCATGGTTGTTGGTGCTGGTAACGATGCGGAACGTATTCCCGGCATCGATCTGCGCCTTGCGGATGGAGAAATGTTTGACTTTGGCACACAACAAGCCAAAATTTTTGAAGTTCCCGGCCACACAACAGGCCACATTGCGTATTGGTTTGAACAGTCTGACGCTCTGTTTTGCGGCGACACTCTCTTTGCTCTTGGCTGCGGCCGATTGTTTGAAGGCACACCAATGCAGATGTGGAATAGCCTTCGGAAGTTTCTGGATCTACCAGATGAAACGCGCGTTTTCTGTGCCCATGAATATACAGAGAGCAATGCTCACTTTGCGATGACAATCGAGCCTCAAAATCACGATCTGAGAGAGCGTTTTGATCTTATCCAGGAACTTCGCTCTCAAGGGAAGCCAACGGTTCCCTCCCTACTTGGGGAAGAAAAAGCAACTAATCCTTTTCTTCGGCCAGACAGTGACCACATCAAACAGACCTTGGGCATGCCGGGGGCCGATGTGGTTGAAGTCTTTGCCGAAATTCGGGCGCGCAAAGACAGTTTTTAACTGACAAATAATAGGACAGATAATGAAATATCTACACACCATGGTCCGGGTTGCCGACCTGGATGCCAGCCTTGATTTTTATTGCAACAAGCTCGGCCTTAAAGAGGTAAACCGTAAAGAAGTAGAAGCAGGCCGCTTCACACTGGTTTTCCTCGCACCAGAAGGTCAAGAAGATGCACAGGTTGAGCTGACATATAACTGGGATCCAGAAGAATATGATGGGGGCCGCAACTTTGGTCACCTAGCTTATGAGGTCGATGACATCTACGCCCTCTGTCAACACCTGCAGGATAACGGTGTTACCATTAATCGCCCCCCTCGGGACGGACGCATGGCGTTTGTGCGATCCCCAGACAACATCTCTATTGAGCTGCTTCAGAAAGGCGAAGCCCTTCCAAAGCAAGAGCCCTGGGCCAGCATGGAAAATACTGGCCAGTGGTAATTACTCGGTGGTGGGCGGCTTTGGTCGCCCACCCAGCATTTCTTTAAAGATATTCAGCGATCCGATTGCAGCGCCCAAGGTGATCAACAAACAACCGGCAACAAGTGACAGGGCCATTTCTGTGGGTGTCAGTGCAATCAGGATTAAGGTCGACAGCAGCGGCGAAAGGTAAGATAACACCCCCAGCCCCTGAATATCGCCGTGCTTCACCCCGAAGTCCCACAAGAAAAACGCTGCCCCAACAGGCCCAAGCCCAAGCCCTAATACGGCAAGCCAAGTGATCAGATCCTCTGGAATTACAGTCTCTTCCAAAATAAAATGACAAACAAAAGAGAGAATTGCAGTGACGCCGCAGAAAGTCCCGATCACATCAGTTGAAACATTTGAAAATTTGCGGCTCAGCACTGAATAGCTAGACCATATAAAAGCGCATAAAAGCGCCGCAATATACCCATTTGTATAAACAGGATCCAAGGCAAGACTTTCACCTTTTGTGATCAACAGGCCCGCGCCACACAAACTGATCACAGCACCAGCGATGTGGAACCAGTAAAGCCGCTCTCCCGGAAGAAGCGCTGAGAAAAGTACAATGAGTAACGGCCATAAATATGCAATCAACCCAGCTTCAGCAGGGGGAGCGGATTTCAAAGCGAGAAAATAAAAGAAATGATATCCAAACAAACCGCCGACACCCAAAAGCCAAAGGGTTGGCGGTAATTTTATAAATTGTAGTGGGTTTTGACGGGCAAATATCCATTTAACGAGCGCTGTTGAAAAAGCGACGGTGAAGCTCATCGCGGTCAGCTGAAACGGGGGGATGTCACCAGTATATACGGTAAAGAGCGCCAATAACGCCCAAAGAAGAATTGCGATTAATCCAAGTAAAGTCGCCATTTGGCGCGACGCGTGCGGCAAAGCCACCTCCCACTTTGTTGAAATGAATTCCTAGCAAAGTTTGAAGGTAGAGGGAATAGCCTTAGATATGCGAAAGGGCATGCGTCCAAGGGAGGAAACACACGCCCTTTCTAAGTCGGTTTGACAGGGAGCCGACTTAATACATATGCTGACCACCATTGATAGACATGGTGGAACCTGTCACGAAGCCCGCTTCATCATCAACGAGGAAGTAGACACCGCGGGCAATTTCACTGGCTTTACCCAGACGCCCAACAGGAATTTTAGCAACAATCTTTTCAAGGACCGGCTCTGGTACCGCGGCTACCATATCCGTATCAATATAGCCCGGCGCGATGGCGTTAACCGTGATCCCCTTAGCAGCACCTTCCTGTGCCATTGCTTTCGTGAAACCATGGATGCCGGATTTTGCAGCCGCATAGTTCACCTGACCATACTGACCTGCCTGCCCGTTAATAGACCCGATATTCACAATGCGGCCAAATTCACGTTCCCGCATGCCATCAATTGTGGCACGGCACATATTGAAGCAGGAGCCAAGATTTGTATCAATAACAGCCTGCCATTTTTCATGATCCATACGATGCAAGGTTCCATCGCGGGTGATACCAGCATTATTAACAACGATATCAACTGGACCCAGATCCTTTTCAACCTGGGCCACACCCGCCTGACAAGCGTCGAAATCAGAGACATCCCATTTATAGGCAGGAATACCGGTTCTATCGGTAAATTCCCGGGCTTTTTCATCATTTCCACCATAGTTGGCGGCAACTTTATAGCCTTTTTCTTTCAGCATTACGGAAATGGCTTCGCCAATCCCGCGCGTCCCGCCCGTGACGATTGCTACTCTGCTCATGTCTCTAATTTCCCTGTTTTATATTATTTGATCATTCACGCTCTACACACATTGCGATCCCCATGCCGCCACCAATACACAAGGTCGCCAGACCTTTTTTCGCATCCCGCTTCTCCATTTCATGAAGCAACGTTACCAAAACACGTGCACCAGAGGCCCCAATTGGGTGACCGATTGCAATGGCACCGCCATTGACATTCACTTTATCCGTATCCCAGCCGAGATCTTTATTCACCGCGCAAGCCTGCGCTGCAAAGGCTTCGTTAGCCTCAACCAGATCAACATCATCCACAGACCAGCCTGCTTTTTCCAAAGCCTTACGGCTCGCTGGAATTGGGCCAGAGCCCATGATGGATGGATCGACACCAACCTGCGCCCAAGAGACGATTTTCGCCAGTGGCTTTACACCGCGCTTGTCGGCTTCTTCACGGGACATCATGACAACCGCAGCAGCACCGTCGTTAATACCGGATGCATTACCGGCCGTAACCGTACCGTTTTCTTTTTGGAAAGCAGCCCGAAGACCAGCCAATTTTTCAGCTGTTGTCTCGCCGCGGATATATTCATCTTCTGACACCACAACTTCGCCTTTGCGAGTTTTGATGGTGATAGGAACAATTTCGTCTTTGAATTTACCCGCTGCCTGAGCTGCCGCAGCCTTGGCCTGTGACGCCGCCGCAAATTCATCCTGCTGCTCACGTGTGATCTGCCACTTGGCGGCAACATTTTCGGCAGTGTTACCCATGTGGTACCCGTAGAAAGCATCCATCAGACCGTCATTGATCATTGTATCAACGAATTTCAGGTCACCCATTTTTTGACCATTGCGCAGGTTCGCACAATGAGGTGCCTGGCTCATACTCTCCTGACCACCAGCAACCACAACTGTACTGTCGCCATTCAGGACGGCCTGATAACCGAGTGCAACCGCACGAAGTCCAGAACCGCAAAGCTGGTTTACGCCCCATGCAGGAACCTCAACAGGAAGTTCTGCAGCCATGGAGGCCTGACGAGCTGGATTCTGCCCTTCACCGGCGGAGAGAATCTGCCCCATAATCACTTCAGAGACATCAGCGCCGGCGACAGCGGAGCGCTTCAGCGCTTCACGAATTGCCGCTTCGCCAAGCTTATGGGCAGGCAAACTTGAGAGAGCCCCGTTAAAGGATCCCACCGGAGTGCGCGCCGCCCCTGTAATTACAACTTCCATTATCTTGACCTTTCTTCTTACAAACTAATTAAAGTTCAATTTTTTCGGTCACTACGTAATTTTCAGCACAATTAACTTATTAGTACGCAATAACCTTATATTTTCGCAGATGCAACATATTTTATCGCATCTGCGGCAAAAAGCTTAGACTTTTTCCACCCAGTTGATGACTTCCTGCCACAATCCACTGGGTGCACGCGCACCAGCCATCATCCCCACATGCCCCGACGGCGGTGTCACAACCGCTGCATTTGGTATCACATCTGCAAGCGCAAGGGCTGATGATGGTGGAACGATCTTATCCGATTTCGGCACAGCAATCATTGAGGGAATTGTGATATTTTGAGGACACACCTTCTGCCCTTCAACAGACCACTCTCCCCGCATCGGTGCGTTAAGGCCATACCATTCCCCCAAACATTGCAATGCGACCTCAGTGCTGAGCGGAACACCATCGTTAAGCCAGTCCTCAAGCGCAACGAAGTCTTCTGCGGCCGCGCTATCCTCTGACAAGGTGTCAAACATCGCAAATTTCCGCATACAAAGATTTGGATCCAACGCCGTAAATAAGGTTTGCAGCATGTCAACAGGTAAGTTGCCAAAAGTCTGGCAGACATTGCGCCAGTGCCCCGTAGCCGAGAAAAACATCTTGGCCACCGCCCCCAAATCCGCATGAAAATCCCAGGGTGCCGCGACGGTGACAAACGAAGCAATCCGTTTTTGGTAAGCTTCAACCAAGGGCACAGAGATAGTGCCTCCCATGCAATATCCAAGAATATGTATTTTAGCTGTTGGATACTTCTCGGTTAGGTATTCAAATGCAGGATAGAGAATCTCTAAAAGATATTGATCAAGAGTGAAGTCTGCAATCGGCCCTTTAGGCTCGCCCCAATCTAATAAGATCGGGCGAATTCCATTTTGATGCAGTGCCTCAAAAAAACTACGATCCGATTTCAAGTCCAGAATATAAGATCGGTTCACCAAAGACGGCACCATGAACATTATCGGAGCCTCTTCCGATAGCACCGACCCAAGCATCTCCAATAGCACTGCGCCATTGCAGCCCCAGATCTCTTGCCGCTTTGGCACACTTCGTTTGTATGAATGCGCCTGATATTTCTGGATACCGGACATCATCTGCTGCAAACGTCGTTGCCCCTGCTGACCTGTTGCAAGCATCAATTCAGCTGGGTTAATGACAGATAGTTTCTGCTGGAGAGCCGCGCCCTCTTCCTCTAATTCTGGTAGCCACGGAAGCGTTCCAGACATCGCAAGCGGCAGGGCTGCGGCGGCTGACCCGACGGTCATACTGGCAAGGCCAAGATGCAGCCCCAATGGACGCGGACCCATTCGGCTATTTTGGCCGCCGTCATCAATCATCAGACGATTCGTTCGAATTTAAGTGCTGCTGAAGCCCTTTTGCCATCATTTCCATTCGGCTCGCCATAGCTTTCGCGCTCTCATCCGGTTTTTGGGAAGAGAGCAGGATTTGCCGTTGCCAGAGATCAAGAAATGCGACGGCGGCCTCTTCTGCATTTGTTGAAACTTTCATAACGTCAATATAACGCTGCGTTATTGAACAAGCCAGCGTCAGCGCACATATAACAAAATCAATTGCCAAAACAATAACGGCATTGCACAATAACCGACTGCAACGCAGCATTCTTTTTCTGAGGGGGGTGAGTAGGCTTTGTCTGACAATACACAAAAAGAAGCAGAAGCAATCGTTATCAAAAAATACGCGAACCGGCGCCTGTATAACACGGCGACGTCTTCTTATGTCACTTTGGACCACTTGAGTACCATGGTTAAAGAAGGTATTGATTTCGTCGTTTATGATGCGAAAAGTAACGAAGACATCACGCGCTCCGTGCTGACACAAATTATCTTTGAGGAAGAAGCCAAAGGCCAGAATCTGCTGCCGATTAACTTCCTGCGCCAACTCATCCGTTATTATGGTGATAGCCTGCAATCTGTGGTTCCGGATTATCTGGACATGTCCATGCGCTCTTTCACCAGCAATCAGGAAAAAATGCGGGAAGCACTTCCCAACAATCTGCGTGAAAATCCGCTTTATCGTCAATTCGAAGAAATGGGACGACAAAACATGGCGATGTTCAATCAGGCCATGAAGATGTTCTCGCCGCAAGGGTTTGGCAATGGCACCGAAACCGAGGCCCAGCCTGAGGAAGTCAAACCAGCCCCAGCGCCAGCACCTGCCGATGATACAACACAGATGATGAAGCAGCTTCAAGAGCAGCTTAGCCAGATGCAGTCCAGAATTGATGAAATGGATAACAAGAAAAAGTGATGACTAATAAGGAGCGGGGGACTTGCAATTCCTCCGCTAGTTAGCATATATGGTTAATGTAAGAATAATATTCGAGCATGCTTAAGTAATATTTTGTTAACGATTTTAGTCACAAAATAAGCAACTGAATGTCTAGCCTCCAGTAAAACTGGAGTTCAGGTTTACGATTAGCCGCATCTAAACTCCTTAGTCATTTGAAGCTTTTATTTAGATGGTAAAGAGCATCTGATGGAGCCAACGCGGTCCGGCATATATTCGATAGCACAGCAACAGGCACTGGCCCTTCGCCAAGCCGAGCTGCTCGCCTATGCAGAACAGAAAGCCCTCGATAGAGCAGAGCATATCCAGCGTCAGGTTGACGCCACGGATCAATCTGCCATCAACAATCGCAGACAGCTAAGACATATCCTCCCTGACCCTGAGCAAAAGACAACTGCACTTAGGGATCGGTACACACCGACATTACCGCGCGTGCATGGTGAGGAGCGATTTAATCTCGAAACTCATGAAATTGGCCACCCCTCAACGCCATTTCTGGCGCAGCAGGTAGCTCAAGGACAATTGCCTGACTTGAATGAGGCAACGATCTTCCAATCAAGCGCCCATAGAGAGCATCAAGAAGCCTCTCAAGCGTATCAGGATACGCGGGCACTGACAGCTACTGTTCTTGGATTACAAGGATTTAGAGAGCGTATCGCTTAGATCTGCGTCACGCTCTCTTTCGAGGAAAAATGGACTTAATCCATTTTCAGATGTGACACGTCGCCAGACCACGCTTTTCCAGATATTGCTGATGGTAATCTTCTGCAGGATAAAAATCTGCTGCGGGTTCAATTGCTGTTACGATCGGATCGCGAAATGCCTTTGCATCTGTGAGGGCTTGCTTGGATCTCTCCGCAGCTTCTTTTTGGGCGTTATCAGCATAATAAATAACAGATCGATATTGGGTCCCAACATCTGGTCCCTGACGGTTCAATGTCGTCGGGTTGTGACACTGCCAAAAAACACTCAGTAATTCTTCATATGTAACACGCGCCGGATCGAAATTGACCGCGACCACTTCGGCGTGATCTGTGGTGCCTGTACAAACGTCTTGATAACTTGGATTGATTTTATGGCCACCTTGGTAGCCAACCGTGGTCGCCGTGACCCCTTCAACCTTTCGAAAGGCCGCCTCCACGCCCCAAAAACATCCAGCACCAAAAAAGGCAACGCCTGAACCATTAGCCATAACTCATCCCTTTCATCACGATAAAACTCCCCACCCTTCACTATTAAGTTTGGTGATATTTAAAAACAATAGGGCGATGATAACTTTATTGTAATTGGTCTTAAAAGTTATCTAGAATATGAAATCAATTTAGGACCAATTATGAGATTATGAAACAGATACTCCTCTCAACAATCTCGTTAGATGCAAAAGGGCAGGACCCGTTGCACCGTCAGCTATTTCTCCAGCTAAGGAATGCCATTCTGCGAGGGGTCCTGCCTGCTGGAACACGCTTACCATCCACCCGCTTGATGGCCAAAGATCTGAATGTATCTCGCAATACAGTCCTCAACGCCTTCGATCAATTAATGGCAGAGGGATATCTAAGTAGCCGCGCAGGGTCAGGTACTTTCATATCAGACCAAATCCCGGATGAGCTGCTCTCAAAAGAGGGAACAGGGTCTAGCACCTCCCCGCTAGAAAGAGATTTTCCGCTTTCTCATCAGGCGGAGGATTTAAAAAAATCCAGTGACAGCAAACCGTATCACAATGGCCCTTTCTCGCCGGGGCTTCCAGAATTGGAACAATTTCCCTTCGGTGATTGGGCTCGGCTGCTCGCGCGTCATTGGCGACGCCCCAAACGAGAGTATCTGACGGGAAATCCTGTCGGCGGATCACTAGAGCTTCGAAAAGCACTATCCACCTATCTGGCCCAAACACGCGCTGTAAAATCTGACCCAGAGCAAATTCTGATCCTTTCAGGATCTCAGCAAGCCCTTCATTTGGTGGTTAAGGCTTTCGCAAATCCTGGAGACCCAATCCTGATGGAAGATCCCGGCTACCCTGGAATTCGCAATACAATTATCGGGGCCGGGGCAACACCTGTTCCAATCCCTGTTGATGACGAAGGCTTTTCCTTAGAGGCGGCAAAAGCGATGAATACGAACGCTCGCCTCGCCTGCACGGCGCCATCGCACCAATATCCACTCGGCCCCACCATGTCACTTGCTCGGCGATTGGATTTGTTAAACTGGGCGAAAGAGGAAAACCGTTTCCTTTTGGAAGACGACTATGACAGCGAGTATCGCTATACAGGGCGGCCACTTTCTTCTTTGCAGGGCTTAGATACAGACCAGCGGGTTTTATATGTGGGTTCCATGAGCAAGGTTATGTTCAGTGGTCTTCGTGTGGGTTATCTGGTGGTACCACCCGACTTAGTGGATATGTTCCTAGCCCTGCGGCGTGATATGGACGGACATTCACCGGTAACCGTAGAACCCGCTCTCGCAGACTTTATCAGCGGCGGTTATCTCTCCGGCCACATTCGGAAAATGCGCATTCTGTATGAAAAGCGGCAAGCTGTTCTTCTGAAATTATTACAGGATAATTGCGGCACTGAGTTGGAAGTAGAGCCGCAAGAAGCCGGAATGCACTTGGTCGGCTTCATACGTGATCCACACCTTAAGGATACGGCAGTAGAACAGCTATGCCGGCAAGATGGGCTTCTTCTAAGGGCGCTTTCGACTTTCTATCATGGCGAACATCCTAAAAATGGCCTCATTATCGGGTTTGCAGGAACACCTGTTGAACAGATGCCCGGTCTTGTGAAACGATTGGCGCAACATATAAAAACGGCACGGGAGATGACATGAAATACCTCAAGTATCTGATTATAGGATTTACCATCAGTTTTCTCCCCTCCCTAGCACTTGCAGACGGTAGCATTGCCATGCATGGAGCGCCGAAATACACGCCCGGATTTGAAAATTTTGACTATACAAATCCGGAAGCGCCCAAGGGGGGAACGCTCCGCCTAGCGGCATTTGGCGGCTTCGACAGCCTAAATCCCTTCATTGTAAGAGGAAATCCTGCAAAAGGACTGGGACTAGTTCACCAGTCTCTCCTCTCCCGAAGCGGAGATGAACCCTTCTCTCTTTATCCCGGCCTCGCCTCCATCCTCAATATCACTCATGACCGACGAGAGATGACGCTTCGCCTAAACGCTTCCGCCAAATTTTCAGATGGTAGCCCCGTCACCACCGATGATGTTCTCTTTTCTTGGGAGACACTTCAAACAAAAGGCCGACCGAACCACCGACAATATTACGGAGAAATAGAGCGCATTGATGCCATTGATAAGCGCGATTTTACGGTATATTTCAAAGAAAGCGCGGGACGCGAACTGCCACTCATCTTTGGATTAATGTCGATCCTCTCGAAATCTCATTTTGATGGTAAACCCTTTGATCAAACCACCCTTACCCCACCAATTGGTAGTGGCCCGTATGTTATTGGTGATATCGAACCCGGTCGCCGAATAGTCTATCAGCGAAATAATAATTTCTGGGCGAAAGATCTACCTGCCTTTAAGGGGCGGCATAATTTTGATCGCATCATCTTTGAATATTTCCGCGACACTGATGTAGCATTTCAAGCATTGCTAGCCGGCGATTTAGATCTCTATGTGGAAACAGATCCAGCGAAATGGGTTTCTTTCCAACAAAGAAAAGGTATCACCACGGAGACATTAACCCGAAAACTTCCACCTGAGATCATCGCATTAGTCTTCAATACGCGCCACGCGCCCTTCTCCGATCCGGCCGTGAGGGAAGCTTTGACGCCTCTCTTTGATTTCAAATGGGTTAATGAAAATCTGCTCCATGGCCTTTACAGCAGAAGTGACAGCTTTTTCCAAAACACATCTCTTTCGGGACAACATCCGGCCGGCGATGAAGTGATGAGCCTTCTTGAACCTTACCTTAAGACCTTACCGAGTGATATTCTTGAAGATGAGAACCTATTCCCGACTTATCAGTCGCCAAATGATATGCGCAAGGCCCTTCGCAAAGCCCGAAAAACACTTCAAAAAGCAGGTTGGGAGCTCAATACCGCTGGCGCGATGCAAAACAAATCCGGCGAAATATTAGAATTTGAAATTCTGCTAAATGACAGCAGATATCAACGAATTCTTGCACATTTCATTGATTATCTATCGAAAATTGGCATAAATGCGAAAATAAGAATGATGGATAGCGCCGGATATCAATCTCGCATCACCGATTATGACTATGACATGATGATCGCTGAATGGTCTATGTCACTCTCTCCCGGCAATGAACAGCATTTTTATTGGAGCAGTGAAGCTGCTGATACGCCAGGAACCCGTAACTATCCGGGTATCAAATCAGAAGCCGTAGACGAGATGATTGACCGGGTCATTCAGGCAACCTCGCCCAAAGAGCTAAAATATGCAGTGCGTGCCCTTGATCGCCTGTTAATCCGCGGGCGCTATTTCATCCCCTTATATCACACCACCGATATTTGGATTTATAAACGCGAGGGAATTACTCATCCGGATCTTTTACCGCTAAAGGGCTTCTCCACAGATAGTTGGTATAAGCTGCCTTGACGAGTGGGGGATGATTCCCACATAAAGAAAGACCTAATTAATAATTGGAATAATTCTATGCTGGTTCTGTTATCTCCTGCCAAGAAACTTGATTTTGATCGTGAAAAAGCACCTGAGACTTTCTCAAGCCTGCAATTTCAACCTGACACTGAAGAGCTTTTAAAAACAGCAAGAGCCCAAAAACCGGCAGACCTGAAGCGTCTCATGAAAATCAGTGACGATTTGAGCGAGCTGAATTATCAACGATTTCAGGCGATGGAGTTCCCTTTCACGCTAGAGAATGCTAAACAGGCAGGCTTTGCCTTTGCAGGGGATACATATACAGGCCTTGACATTACAAGCCTTGCTGAAGATGACATCGCTTACGCTCAAGACCATGTTCGTATTCTATCTGGCCTTTATGGCATTGCGCGCCCCCTTGATTTGATCCAGCCTTACAGGCTTGAGATGGGTACCCGGATGGCCAACAGCCGCGGGGAAAACCTCTACGATTTCTGGGGTGACAAACTGGCAAAAGCCCTAAATGAGGAACTGAAATCCCATAAATCACAGGTCATCATCAACTGCGCCTCTAATGAGTATTTTAAAGCTGTGAAAGCAAAGGCTTTAGACTATCCAGTGATCACACCGGTTTTCAAAGAGGTCAAACAGGGCGTTGCGAAAGTAATTGGCTTCAGCGCAAAACGTGCCCGTGGCATGATGGCTCGCTATATCTCTGAGAATAAAATTGATGATCCAGCAGATTTGAAAGCCTTTAACATGGCGGGGTACAACTATCAGGCAGATGCCTCAAACGAGAAAGAGCTACATTTTTATCGGGACGTTAGCTAAAGCGCTCCTTATCCCTTGCATTCCATATATCCCGGGCGATCTGATCTAATTCGTCCGGGCTTTTTGAGGGATGTTTCATTTTAAGGGCAACCGACAAGGTTCCAATGATTCCAAGTATCGGTACGGGTAGATCCAATTCCCCTTGCCACATCTTCAGCAGTTGATCTGGCGATAGATCCTCATCTCGCCATTTATATGTTGTCTCACCGGTCAGAGCAGGCCACACAATTTCTTGCACCTCCCCATCAATCAAAGCATCAACTCGCGCGGCTTTCATCGGATTTCGCATCACCTCTCCGCCGCCGCCTTTAAAAATCAGCGCATTTGGTTGCTTTAAAAACTCGGCAGCCGATAAATGTAGCGCCTTGTAAGGGGGATGAAACACTCCTTGCATCTGACACGGGGCATTTAAAGGGTTCAAATCACGTCCAAAAGTGTTCACCGCTGTTCGCACGCCCAAGAGAGGGCGCAATTCAAACAAATCCTGAAGGGGCTGACAAAAATGTTCAAGACCCGCGTAAACCAAATTTTGCGCTTTAAGCCCTTCGGCGGCTTCAGCCAGAGACGTAACTTGCGGGACATTAAAAACGCTAAGCCCCGGACGGGTCGGGGCTAAACCATCCGCATATCCTTCAATGCCATGCATTAGGATTTTATAGCCCTGATCTGCTAACAAAATCGCGGCCAGAATAAACCAAGGCTGTTGCCGGTGCCGGTCCGCATAAGACGGCCAATCATAATCGATTTGCGGCTTTTTATCAGGTACTTCAAACAGGTCCTGCGCCGCAGCCGTCATGCCCGCTAATTCCTCACCAGTCTCCCCTTTTCGTCGCAAGAGCATCAAAAATGCGCCGATTTGCAACGGGTTTACCTCACCGTTCAAAATCATATTCATTGCGTCTTTCGCCTCCTCGAAGGAGAGGTCACGCCACATATTTGGACCTTTGCCAAGCGCACGAACATATTGAGCAAATGGGTGATCAGATGACATTCAATGATCCTGAATAAAGAGGAATTTCCATATAAATACGGAACTTAAGATAAGCTTTCCAGCTTCAATTGAAGCGTTGCATTAATCGGCGGAGGTATTCTTTTTCGATTTGACTGCGCGATGGATCGTTTAGGCGGCGCCTCAGCTCATTGAGGACTGCCCGCGCCCGAGACACACTCGCTCCGCCTAGGATCCGCTCTCCCTCACTTTCACTATAACGATCCCCGCGTCCCATACCTCCGCGGCCTAGCGGGTCTTCACCGGCACGGCTTCCCTGGCCACTTGCCATTGCCCCCGCTCCCTGACCTTGCATCATTTGCTCCGCAAGCCCCGCGGCACTTTGCTGTAACTGTTCCAGCACCTGTTGTTGCCACCTCTGCGCCTCTCCAGCCTGCCGATTTGAAAGCGCTTCCCTAGCCGCATTCATGGCGCGTTCTGCACGCCCAAAAGGAGCCGGAATGTCACTATTCAGACCAAGCTCTCCCATCATTTCACCAAGTTGTTGACGGAGAGCCTCCTGCCGTTCACGAAGTTTATTGTAATCCCCTGACATTCCAAGGTCAGGCAATGCATTTGGATCTGCCGCCTGGCGGGCTGCATCACGCGCTTCTCTCTCAGACATGGAAAAGCTGTCATCCATAAGGCGCTGCTGCTGGTTCATTAAGTCATCAAGGCCTTGCAGCATTTTCTGGCCCGACTGCATTTGCGGGCTCATTCCCATTTGACCCGCAGCTTGCAAATTCTCCAAAATATTCTGCAGCTCATTAAGCAAGTCTCTAGCGGCGGATCTTGCTCCGGATTTAGCCAGATCATCAACCTGACTGAGGAGCCTATTCAAATCTTCCTGTGCCAGCGTATTACCTGCCCCAATTTCCGGAAGCTGATCCAGATTTTCCCTCTCCATCGCTTTCTCAGCAAGCTCTTGAAGGAAACGGTTCATGGCAAGCTTCAAATCATCTACCAACTGAGAAATTTCGGCATCATCCGCTCCCCGATTAAGCGCCTCCATCAACGCTTTTTCAGCTTCACGAAGTGCCTGCTCCGCAACACTCAACTCGCCGTTTTCCAGTTTTAAAGCCGCTTGCCATAAAAGATCTGCTGCTTCTTCAATACGTTGAAACCGCACGTCATTCATCAAAATTGAGCGCGCAACGGAAATGCTTAAAATGACACCCCAATCATTATCCATCGCCTCCGGCAGGGAAGAAATCGCATCAAGCGTGGCAATCACAGGTATTCGATGGCTTTTTGGATCTGCTGCGATTTTTTTTCGCTCTTCCACCAACACTCTTGCAACCGGATGATTAAAACGCCTTTCGGGCAACGTAATTTCAACAACACGAGAGCGCCCGACTTGACCTTTCACATCTACAGCTTCAAGCTTCATCTTAACAGCAAGCCCTGCCCATAGGTCTGATGTTAAATCGGAATAGCTTTGGCTTTCCGCAGATTTTTCACCCTCAGGAAACGGCAGGGAAATAACAACTTCTCGCTCACTGCCATGTCGCGTGAAGCGGCCCTGTAACTTATTAACGCCATAGTCATCTTCGGCTTTTCCCAAAACCTGCAACGCAGATCGACTGGTTGCAAAAGGCAGCGCGAGAAGGCTGGCAACTGGTGGCAGGTCTGGCAGGATAAAGAGATTAAATTCCGACAACAGATCACCGTCCCCGACCAGTTGCCAATTCCCCTTTGATATTTCTTGAAACTCTCCTTGAAAATTCCCATCGCCGACAAAGCTAAGCATCTCTTGTCGAGTTCCGCTCTTCAACATGACCTCATCTTCAGCCGTCAGCCCCGAAACATTCACAACAAGACGGCTACCCTCCGGCAACTCATAATCAGGAATGGTTTCAGCAGCAATGGGTCCGCCCTGGTATAACAATTTCGGAGGTTGCCCTGTATATTCAGGAGGGCTTGCCCATATATCGACCGTGACGATTTTCGGCTCACCGCTGAAGGAGAAGTCAACTGCCGCCAGAATACGAGATTGATATTGCCCGCCCGCGAATATAACAGAAACAACAACGGCGAATAACGACATCGCCCTCAAGCCCAGTGGATCCCCCATAGACAGCCACAGCTTCGGGGTTATGAAACGAATATTGGCAAGACGTTCCCGCTGCCGCGCGACGTGTAACGCCCAAAGAGCCGAAGATCGATCATTGTCACCAAAGTGAACGGCCTCAGGGGCGTTAATGTCCTGAAGAGGGCGGTGGATAACACCACTTCGGCTCTCGGCAACCTGAAAAATCTCAGGTGCATTAGGTTTGTGAAAATTCTGTACGGCTTTATAGCTACCAAAAATGCCCGCGACACAAACCACAATCAGCAGCGGGAGATGCAGATAAATAGGAAGATATTCCCACGCACCCGCAAAAGACAGCGCGACGAATATAGAGACGGAAACAAATAGAAAAGTTGATGCAGTCCAAGCATTTTCAATCAGCAACATGAGATGCGCCCAGATCAGGCGCAGCTTTAACCCCCATGTTGCCAATTGCTTTTTCTCTTCCATCAGCCCTCAAGTTATTGGGCTAAAAGGCAAACTATTTGCTTTCCAGCCAGTCTGGTATTTTATCCAGTTCCAACAGCGCTTCCAAGCTTGGACGCTCTCGGATCACGGCAAATTTATCACCGTCCACCAACACCTCTGGCACCAACGGTCGCGTATTATATGTGGATGCCATAACGGCACCGTAGGCACCTGCACTTCTAAATGCGACAAGGTCGCCAGCGGCTACAGGTGGCATCTCTCGACCCTTTGCAAAGGTATCACCTGTTTCACAAACAGGACCAACAACATCTACAAGCTCAACACCATCCGCTTTATTAGGCTCTTTGATTGTGTCGATATGATGATATCCATCATACATTGCCGGGCGGATCAAATCATTCATAGCAGCGTCGAGGATAACAAACTTTCTCTCCGCCCCTTCTTTAACGTAGATCACCTCAGACACAAGAATACCTGCATTACCTACAATTAGGCGACCTGGCTCAAAGATCAACTGAACGCCAAGATTACCCATCGCATTCAAGGCGACCTCTCCGTAAGACGATGGGGCCGGTGGGATCGTGCCGTCATATGGAATACCAAGGCCACCACCAAGATCAACCTGCTTAAT
>JAEPMY010000108.1 GCA_017643685.1 Sneathiella sp. | reverse complement strand
GAAGCTGTCGTAGAGTTGATATCCTCAATGATTTTGAGGATCGCTTCAATTTCGCTGCCTGCCTGCTCACTAACGCTTTGAATACCGGAAATCTGACTGGAGATTTCCTCGGTCGCACGAGCAGTTTGTGTGGCGAGGTTTTTCACTTCACTGGCCACGACAGCAAAACCTTTGCCGGCATCTCCAGCGCGAGCGGCTTCGATAGTTGCGTTCAGCGCCAACAGGTTAGTCTGTTCCGCAATGTCATTAATCAGACTGACAACCTCGCTGATCTGTTGCGCGGCATCTTTAAGCTCCGCCATTGTTGAGGCAGTGGCAGTTGCCCGGTCCGCAGCATTAGACACAACCTGATTGGACTGATTAACCTGACTTGAAATCTCCTGAATAGACTTGCTGAGCTCTTCGGTCGCAGCCGTCACTGTCTGAACATTGTTCGTCATATCCCCCGCAAGATCAGTCGTGTGGGAAATTCGATTTTCAACATTTACAGAAATCTGCTGCAAGTTATCAGCAAGCCCCGAGAGATTTTTACTATTGTCAGATACTTTACGAAGAATACCACCAACAGATTCTTCAAAAGAAGAGGCGATTTCATTCCGCTGACGAGTTCGTTCCTGACGCTGAACGTCGTCAGCGCGGGTTTTCTCATCCTGCAACCTTTCGGCTTCTTCCTTCAGGCGCACGGCTTCTGCTGCTGCTTTTTTAGCGTCCTGCGTCGCCTGTTCTGCCAGTGCTTTTTCAGCAAGTGTTTCCTGATGCGCTTTTTCGGCCATATCCACCGCAGACTGCGACGCCTCAAACGCACCTGTCAATTTCGCGGTCATGAAGACAAGAACGGCTGCTTCAAGAACCACAATGACGGCATGCAGGACCACCCGGAAGAAATCAGCGCCTTCTGGGAATACAGCAGCGGGCAGCACGAAGTTTAAAATCAGGTGATGCAGCGCGATTGCAACTGTCGCAACAAGGATAGATCGCCAACAGCAAAAAGCGCTGACGATCGCCAAAGCTGCAAAGAAATACATATGGATGTCAATTTGCCAAGGATGACCGCTAAAGACGTAAACCAGCAACCCAACCTGAACCACAAAAGAAATCGCGACAGAGGATCGATATGTGAAATTCACGCCCTGCTGGAATTTTAATAATGTTGGAATGGCAGCAAACACAGCCCCTCCAATTGTGGCGGAGACCCAATCACCACCAACAAAATAACCTGCAATCGCCAGAAGCGGAACATGCAACCACAGCAAATAATTCAGATACTTGGCTGCTGTTTGTCTCAAATCTTCCAATGCATTCATGATACTAGGCCTTTGTTTTGCGATCTTTTTTATAAAAAACGCACCCACCATCAACGACGGCAGATACGATCAGCAGAGCTCCCACTCTTTTCAGATCTTCCAAATCGGCGCCGGATAACGGCTTAAAAATGACAATGTTATCCATAAAGCCGGCCCTTACAGGCCGGAACGGCAAAGCGGAAGATACTGACGCAATGTCAGCCAAGGTCATAGAAGGAGGAAAGATAGCGGCCACATCCTCCCCTTTATCACTTGGTTTTAAAGACAAAGCAGCCAACAGCGCAAATCCAGCAAACAACATCACCACAATCACGGGCCATGCCGGAGCCTTATCATTCCCAACTTCTACTTCCGTCTGATGGAAACTCTGATTCATCTTAAAACCGTACCCAAGCTAAACTTGAGGCAACTTAAATAAGAGAAATTGAGAATTCTTTAATTTTCATCAAAGGCCTGGAAGAATTTCAGGCCAAATTTATGCTGCAGTTGCTACATAATGTCGCATTTGATCCAGATCAATGCTGCAACTGCGAACACTCTTTAAATAACACCCAAATTCAACGCGGGATGATTCCTTGCGGCAGGTTATTTTAGGAAAGAGTGATTATCATGGCTAATAAAGCTTCAAAATCAAAAGCTTCCAAACTAAAAGATGCAGTAGCTATCTTTTCATTTCCAGTGATCATGCTGGTTTGGGCCGTGGGCTCTTTTCAGTTCTAATCTCATTTAGAGCATATCGCATTGCACAAAAAAGGGCGGGAATTTTCCCGCCCTTTTTTATTATCCAGCCAAAATTCGCTGGACGGCGATTAACCGTCCAGTTTTGGTTTCAGAAGCTTGTTTACAACACCTGGGTTTGCTTTACCGCCGGTTGCTTTCATCACCTGACCCATAAAGAAGCCAATGAGCTTATCTTTACCGCCGCGATATTCCTCAACTTTGTCCATGTTTGCTGCCATAACCTCGTCAATGGCCGCCTCAATGGCACCTGTGTCTGAAACCTGTTTCAAACCTTTTTCGTCAACAATGACACCCGCTGCCTTGCCGCTTTCAAACATTTCTTCGAAAACTTCTTTGGCGATACGGTTAGAAATCGTGCCGTCCTTGATCAGGTCGATCAATTCACCTAATCCGTCTGCAGACACGGGGCTTTCGCTCAAAGACTTGCTGGTGCGGTTCAGGTTGCCAAACAGCTCCCCGATAACCCAGTTGGCACTCAACTTTGCATCACGACCTTTGGCGACAGCCTCGAAATAGTCTGCAACCTCTTTTTCCGCAACGAGAACACCCGCATCATATGGGGTGATGCCCAGCTCACTCACAAACCTTGCTTTTTTCTCATCTGGCAGCTCTGGCAAATCAGCCTTAACCTTTTCAATAAAGGCATCATCAAACTGCAGCGGCAACAGATCAGGATCCGGGAAGTAGCGATAGTCATGCGCTTCTTCCTTGGACCGCATGGAACGTGTTTCACCCTTCACACTGTCATAGAGACGAGTTTCCTGATCAATCTCGCCGCCCTCTTCAAGGATATCCACCTGGCGGTTCGCCTCATAGATAATCGCCTGCTGGATAAAGCGGACAGAGTTAAGGTTCTTCATCTCGCAACGGGTGCCTAAGGGGTCCCCTAGACGGCGAACGGATACGTTCACATCGGCGCGCATGGAACCTTCTTCCATATTACCGTCACATGTGCCGAGGTACCGCAGAATACTCCGCAGTTTCTTCATGTAAGCCGCGGCTTCTTCAGGAGACCGAATGTCAGGCTCTGACACAATTTCCATCAGCGCAACACCAGAGCGGTTCAAATCCACCAATGTCATCGTTGGATGCTGATCATGGATACTCTTACCCGCATCCTGCTCCAGATGCAGACGCGTAATACCAATCTCTTTTGTCTCACCATCTTTCAAATCAATGGTCAGTTTCCCCTCGCCGACGATTGGCTGCAGGAACTGACTGATCTGATAACCTTGCGGCAAGTCAGCGTAGAAATAGTTCTTACGATCAAACACAGAGTATTTGTTGATCTGCGCTTTCAAGCCGAGGCCTGTGCGAACAGCCTGTTCAACTGCCATTTCATTGATCACTGGCAGCATACCCGGCATCGCCGCGTCAACAAATGACACCTGCGAGTTCTGCTCAGCACCGTATTCAGTTGCAGAGCCGGAGAACAATTTAGCTTTTGACATGACCTGCGCATGGACTTCCATGCCGATCACAACTTCCCAGTCACCTGTGGCACCTTGAATAATCATACCCATCTTTATTATCCCTTCCACCAGGCAGTAGGTTCAGCATCAAAGCCAGCAGCTTCTTCCAGAACGCCAGCGGTGCGCAGCACGGTTTCCTCATCAAACGGACGTCCCAGAAGCTGCAGACCAAGCGGCAGACCTTCTGAAGAGAGACCGGCAGGTAGAGAAATACCCGGCAGACCTGCAAGGCTTGCAGGAACGGTGAACACATCGTTCAGATACATTTCCAGCGGATCGTTATTTTTCTCGCCGGCCGCAAAGGCAGCACTTGGCGCCGTCGGGGTCAGGATCGCATCCACAGATTTAAACGCCTCTTTAAAATCGTCAGCGATACGGGTGCGGACTTTCTGAGCTTTCAGGTAATAAGCATCATAGTAACCCGCAGACAGGGCATAAGTCCCGACGAGAATACGGCGTTTCACCTCTGCACCGAAGCCTTCGCCGCGGGTACGGGAATACATATCAGCAAGGTTTTCACCTTCAACCCGAAGGCCATAACGAACACCGTCATAACGCGCGAGGTTACTGGATGCCTCGGCAGGTGCGACAATATAATAAGCCGCAAGCGCATATTTTGTATGCGGCAGGCTGATCTCAACTATTTCGGCGCCAGCAGCTTTCAGCCACTCAATGCCCTGATCCCACAGCTTGGCAATCTCATCGGACATGCCATCAATGCGATATTCTTTTGGAATACCGATTTTCAGACCGCGAATATCGCCCGTTAGCGCCGCTTCGAAGTTAGGAACATCCATTTCAACGCTTGTGCTGTCTTTTGCATCAAACCCCGCCATCGCCTCAAGCATGATAGAAGCATCACGAACGCTACGGGTCATGGGGCCAGCCTGATCAAGGCTGGACGCAAAGGCCACCACACCCCAACGGGAACAACGACCATATGTTGGCTTAATACCAACCGTACCTGTAAAGGCCGCTGGCTGACGGATGGAGCCACCTGTGTCCGTACCGGTTGCGCCCATCGCCATGTGCGCGGCCACCGCTGCGGCAGAACCACCGGAGGAGCCCCCGGGCACCAGATCCTTATCATCACCGGAACGGCGCCAAGGGTTGATCACGTTGCCGTAGTAGCTTGTCTCGTTAGAGGAGCCCATGGCAAATTCGTCAAGGTTCACCTTACCCAGCATGACCGCACCTTCGTTCCACAGATTTGTGGTCACGGTGCTTTCATATTTTGGCTTGAACCCGTCCAGAATATGAGACGCCGCTGTTGTCAGTGTGTCTTTCGTACAGAACAGGTCTTTAACGGCGACAGGAATTCCTTCCATCAGGCCACCTTCACCGTTCGCCAGTTTCTCGTCCGAGCGGGTCGCCATTTCGACAGCAACTTCTGGTGTTTCGGTGATGTAAGCGTTCAGGCCGCGCGCCGCATCCATTGATGTGATATGCGCTGCGGTCAATTCCCGCGCAGAGAATTTCTTCGCCTTCAGACCGTCACGGGCCTCGGCGATTGTCAATTTGGTTAAGTCACTCATTATTCGATCACCTTCGGCACACCAAAGAATCCATCTTCTGGAGAAGGCGCATTGGCCACGATATCCTCTTGATACCCACCATCAGTGATCTCATCCTGACGCCAGCGCAGTTGCATATCCGCAACCGACGTCATCGGCGGTGTATTTTCGGTATCGACCTCACCGAGTTGCTCTACCCAGTCGAGGATTGAATTCAATTCACTGGCAAGCCCTTCCAGGTCTTCTTCCTCGACCCGGATGCGCGCCAGATTGGCTACTTTTGCCACAGTGGCTTTATCAAGCGACATTTGTCACCCTTTGCTATATTAAGAAGCTTATCTGGATGGTCGGCCCGGATATTACCTGTCACCCTTAACAGAAGGCCAAACCGACAATGGCCGCAAGTTAGCGCAAGCCATGCTTCTCGGCAACCCCAGCCATTTGAAACATTTTATCGCCCTTGATCAGCGTCTCATGGGTTTTGACCCCGGCACAAAAACGATTGGCATTGCCATTTCCGACAAAGGCCTGAAAATCGCAAGCCCGATTGAGACGATCAAACGCAAGAAATTCAAGGATGATGCAGCCCGGATTCGGGAATTAATTGAAGAACATACCATTGGTGGCTTTGTGATTGGCCTGCCCATCAATATGGACGGATCCGAAGGCCCCCGCGCCCAATCCTGCCGCCAGTTTCAAAAGAATTTGGAAGAGCAGTTCGACCTGCCTGCCTGCTTTTGGGATGAACGCCTATCGACCGCCGCGGTTACCCGCACCCTGCTGGAAGCGGATGCCAGCCGAAAGCGCCGTGCCGAAGTCGTGGATAAAATGGCCGCCTCCTTCATTTTGCAAGGCGCCCTTGATTCGATGCAATAACAAAAATTTCGTAGAAAGATTGTTTGCCCTGATCGATGGTTCCTCGTATATAATGCCCCTTTAATGACACAGCATCTCGAAACATCATTTGATCACCGGCATCTGCTGGATATTGCCCGCCTAAAAGCTGGCGATATCAAGACCATTTTGGATCTGGCGGACACCTATGTGGACAAATCCCGTGCGGGCGACAAGAAAACTTCTCTGTTGCGCGGTCGGACCCAAATCAATCTCTTCTTTGAAAATTCAACCCGGACCCGCACCTCGTTCGAGCTTGCAGGAAAACGGCTTGGCGCAGATGTGATTAACATGTCTGTCAGCACCAGTTCGGTCAAAAAAGGGGAAACCCTTATTGATACGGCCATGACGCTCAATGCCATGCACCCGGATATTCTGGTGATCCGGCATTCTGAATCGGGCGCGCCGCATCTGCTGAGCCAGAAAGTGGATTGTGCTGTCCTCAATGCGGGTGACGGCTCCCACGAGCACCCGACACAGGCACTTCTTGATGCGCAGACAATCCGCAACAGAAAAGGCCGGCTAGAGGGGCTGACCGTCGCGATTTGCGGGGACATCCTGCATAGCCGCGTTGCCCGCTCCAACATTGCGCTCTTGAACATTATGGGCGCGCGGGTTCGGATTGTGGGTCCAACGACCCTGATCCCATCCAATGCCAAAGCCCTTGGCGTTGAGGTCTCGCACTCCATGGAGGACGGATTGAAAGATGTGGATATCGTGATGATGCTGCGGCTGCAGACTGAACGCATGCAAGGTGCCTATGTCCCATCCGTTCGGGAATATTTCAATTTCTTCGGTCTGGATAAGAAAAAGCTGTCCGTTGCCAAGAAAGACGCCCTGATCATGCATCCGGGTCCAATGAACCGCGGTGTTGAGATTGATTCGGAGCTTGCCGATGACCTTCACATCAGCCTGATTTCAGAACAGGTGGAAATGGGCGTTGCCGTTCGAATGGCCTGCCTTGACCTTCTGACGCGGGGAGACCGGGCATGAGCAAACACAAAATCACCGCCATTATTAATGCCCGCATCCTGAACCCAGCCACAGAAACGGACACTCATGGCGGCGTCCTGATACAGGATGGTAAAATTCTGGATTGGGGCAAAGATATTACCGAAGGCAACCTTCCTGAAGGTGCGAAAGTCATCGATGCTGAAGGGAACTGCCTTGCGCCAGGCCTTGTGGATGCCCACGCGTATGTGTGCGAGCCCGGCAAGGAACATCGCGAAACCCTAAAAACAGCAGGCGAAGCGGCCGCGGCAGGTGGCGTCACAACCATCAATGCCTTCCCGCAAACGGAACCGGTTATTGACGATCCGTCATTGGTAGAGCTGATGGCGCGCCGCGCGCGAAAAACCTGCGATGTGAAAGTTGTGGTCACAGGCGCCCTAACCAAAGGCCTTGAAGGTCTGGAGATGGCGGAACTTGGCTTGTTGGCTGAGGCTGGTGTTGTTGCCTTCAGCGACGGCCAGAAAGCAATCGGTGATGCCAATCTGATGCGCCGGGCGCTTGCCTATGCCACCATGTTTGATCGGCCGATTATCACCCACGCCGAAGACCCCACCATTGCAGGTGATGGCGTCATGACAGCGGGTAAAATCGCCACCATTATGGGGCTCAAATACATCCCGACCTGCGCGGAAGCCATCCATGTTGAGCGAGATATCCGACTTTCTGAAATGACCGGCGCCCATTGGCACGCAGCTCACCTCAGCACAGGGGACGCGCTAAACACAATTCGCCGTGCAAAAGATCAACAGATCAACGTCACCGCGGGAACAGCTCCCCACTATCATGCGCTGAATGACATGGAAGTTGGGGAATACCGGACTTACGCCCGTGTCTCTCCGCCGCTTCGGGTAGAAGAGGATCGCCTCGAAGTTGTTGAGGCTCTTAAAGATGGCACCATTGATGTCATCTCATCTCAACATCTACCACAAAGCGCAGACAGCAAACGCTTGCCATTCGCACAAGCCAAACCGGGGGTTATCGGTCTTGAAACGATGCTGCCTGTCAGCCTTCGTCTATACCATAATGGCGAAATGGATCTGCTCTCGCTGTTGCGGACCATGACCGTTGCGCCGGCTAAGCTGCTCGGTATCGAAGCTGGTGAAATCAAAAAAGGCGCGGATGCTGACCTTTGCCTGTTTGATCTTGGCAAGCCATGGAAAGTTGTCAGCACAGAGCTGAAATCAAAATCAAAAAATACTGCTTTTGATGGCCATCTCCTGCAAGGTAGGGTCACCAGAACAATCGTGCACGGCAAAACCGTGTTCAAAAGATAGGGAAGAAACATGCCGGATCCGCTTGGGGATTTCTCATATACATGGCCATTTTATGCGGCTGCCCTGATCGGTTATCTGATCGGGTCCATTCCTTTTGGTCTGGTCCTCACTCGCCTTGCTGGCCTTGGGGATATCCGTAACATCGGATCCGGTAACATTGGCACAACCAATGTATTACGCACAGGCAGTAAGAAACTTGCTCTCGCCACACTTCTTCTTGACGGCGGCAAGGGGGCTGTTGTTGTCATCCTCGCCAATATCTTCTTCACTCAGGATTATGCCGTGCTCGCAGGTGGGGCAGCCTTCCTTGGACATCTGTTCCCCATTTGGCTGAAATTCAAAGGCGGTAAAGGTGTCGCCACATTTATTGGTGTCATGCTCGCCATTTCCTGGCCCGCAGGGATCTTGGTGGCCTTAACCTGGATATTGATTGCCATTATCTTCAGGATTTCATCGCTGTCTGCCCTTGTCGCTGCGGCTATGGGCCCTGTTTACCTGTATGGCTTATCAAAAGCGCCCTTTATGGATACCTATTTTGGCGATTTGCAGCGGATTGAGCTGGCAATTTTCATGGCTGTTCTGATCTATATCCGCCATCACGAAAATATTCGCCGCCTCCTAACAGGTAAAGAGCCGCGAATCGGCAAAAAGTAATATTAACTTATTCCGAGCATTAAATCACCTCTTTTCAATTGACGCGATGATCCCCCCTGCCCCAAACTTGGCGAATGAGGGGGATATCAAATATCAGCGCGAAAGAGCGGCTTTGCTGGCTACAATTGATCCGATCTGAAAATGTCGGGCCGATTAGCTTCTTTCAGCTCCTGCACCGTTTTAAAAGTGCAGAAGAAGCCCTTCTCCAGATCCCTGATCTTGCAAAAAAAGGCGGTGCAAAGCGCCCTATCCGCATTTTCAGCCAAAGCGCTGCTAAATCGGAACTGGCCCAGCTTGAAGAATTTGGAGGGCGCCTTATCGCAATGCCAGACCCCGATTATCCCGCTTTGTTGCGAGAGATCCACGATCCCCCACCAGTCATTAGCGTTCTTGGACATTCTCAACTCTTAAATCGGATCTGCCTTGGGGTTGTCGGTTCCCGAAATGCATCTGCCAACGCGATCCGCCTCACCCGCTCATTCGCAGAAAAAGTAGGTGCGCGAGATATTACAATTGTATCAGGCCTTGCCCGCGGCATTGATACCGCCGCCCATGTGGCCAGTTTAAACAGTGGAACAGTCGGGGTCGTTGGTGGCGGCATAGACGTTATATATCCAAAAGAAAACGCTGAATTATTTCGGGAAATCGCTGCGCGTGGCTGCATCATTGCGGAGCAACCTTTTGGAACGCAGCCGCAGGCCCGCCATTTCCCCAGGCGTAATCGTATTATTTCTGGTCTCTCTCATGGCGTTTTGGTTATGGAGGCAACCCCGAAATCTGGCTCCCTCATTACCGCACGCATGGCGGCCGAGCAGGGCCGCGAAGTATTTGCCATTCCCGGCTCCCCCCTTGATCCACGGGCACGGGGGACAAATAACCTCATCCGGGAGGGGGCGATGCTTGTCGAAAGCCCATCCGAGATCATAGACACGCTCCTTAATCAGCATCACTTTTCTGTTAAAGAACCTGATCAGCAGCAACTTAATCTGCATCCTACCGAAGACCACTGTGAGGCAGAGCTGGATCAATTCAGGCCTAAATTGCTTTCTCTGCTTTCGCCGACACCTGTCGAAATTGACGAAATTATTCGCCTTTTAGACATCGCACCATCTGTAGCAATGACGATTTTACTTGAGCTTGAACTTGCAGGCAGAGTAGAACGCCACTTTGGGAATAGGGTTTCCTTGGTAAGTTAGCGTCATTATATATGGCAAGATGCCCCTGCGTTTCGGGGGCGAAACTCAAAGACAAAACCTGTGGTGCACTCATGAATGTCGTGGTCGTTGAATCACCAGCGAAAGCAAAAACTATCAATAAGTACCTTGGAGGGGACTATACAGTTCTTGCATCCTACGGCCATATTCGTGACCTGCCGTCCAAAGACGGATCGGTAAAGCCGGATGAAGATTTTGCGATGGATTACCAGAATGACGCAAAATCTGCCAAGCATATCAAGGCCATTGCCGACGCCCTGAAGGGGGCTGAAAATCTCTACCTCGCCACTGACCCGGATCGTGAAGGAGAAGCGATCGCCTGGCATGTCCTGAAGGTGATGGAAGAGAAAAAGAAACTGAAAGACACCAAAGTTTCCCGGGTTGTCTTTAACGAGATTACGAAAAAAGCAGTTCTGGATGGGATCGCCCATCCGCGCGAGCTGGATATGAACCTCGTCAATGCGCAGCAGGCACGCCGCGCGCTTGACTATCTGGTGGGCTTTACGCTCTCTCCTGTATTGTGGCGCAAATTGCCCGGCGCTAAATCCGCTGGCCGCGTGCAATCTGTTGCTCTTCGCCTCATATGTGAACGAGAACTCGAGATCGAAGCCTTTGTTCCAGAAGAATACTGGACAATCGACACAGATTTCAAAACCGTTGGCGGTGACAACATTACCGGTCGCCTGACCCATCTAAATGGGGAAAAGCTGGATAAATTCTCCCTGCCGAATGCTGATCTGGCAAAAGCAGCAGGTGAGAAAATCCGTGCGGGTAGCTTCTCGGTTTCATCCGTGACGAAGAAACCAACACGCCGGAACCCATCTCCGCCATTTACAACCTCCACCCTGCAGCAGGAAGCATCCCGCAAACTGGGGTTCGGTGCCAAACGGACAATGATGGTTGCGCAAAAGCTGTATGAAGGTTTTGATCTTGGCGGTGAGACCACAGGTCTGATCACCTATATGCGGACAGATGGCGTCACATTGGCCGCCGAAGCAATTCAGTCTGCCCGCGATGTGATCGCCAACGAATATGGTGAAAAATTCGTTCCTGATGCACCGCGCGAATATAAAACCAAATCCAAAAATGCACAGGAAGCGCACGAAGCGATCCGCCCAACGGATCTCTCCCGCACGCCAGCGATGATGGCTAAGTTCCTTGATAAAGAGCATTTGAAACTTTACGAACTGATTTGGAAACGGACCATCGCCAGTCAGATGGCAAGCGCAGAACTGGAGCGAACCACCGTCGAATTTGCTGACGGCGCAGGCCAGACCCTTCGGGCAACAGGCAGCGTTGTGCGCTTCTCAGGCTTCCTGAAACTCTATGAGGAAGGTCTGGATGACAGCACGGACGAGAAGGATGGAAAACGCCTTCCTGCTGTCGAAGAGGGTGAGATTATGAACACCCTTGAAGTGCGTGAAGATCAGCATTTCACAGAACCGGCGCCGCGTTACTCTGAGGCCAGCTTGGTGAAAAAACTGGAAGAGCTTGGCATTGGTCGCCCTTCCACTTACGCCTCCATTATCTCCGTTCTGCAGGATCGGGATTATGTGAAACTGGATCAGAAACGCTTCATTCCAGAAGATAAAGGTCAGTTGGTAACAGCTTTCCTCTCCTCCTTCTTTACGCGTTATGTGGAATATGATTTTACAGCGCAACTTGAAGAGCGGCTTGATGATATTTCTGATGCGAAAGTGGATTGGAAACAGGTATTGCGTGATTTCTGGAACGACTTCTCAGTCTCTGTTGAAGGAACCGCAGAGCTGCGCGTAACAGATGTTCTGGAAGAGCTGAACAAAATCCTCGGCCCTCATATTTTCCCTGAAAAAGAAGATGGCAGTGACCCTCGT
>JAEPMY010000054.1 GCA_017643685.1 Sneathiella sp. | reverse complement strand
TTGAAGCAAACGAAGGCCAAAAGTCTTCATGCCGCGGGTTATTGTCTGGGCGGAACGTTGCTCTCTATCGCGGCGGCATATTTGGCGCGGGAGGGGCGAAATCCCCTTAAATCCCTAAGTCTTTTTACGGCACAGACCGATTTCACTGAGGCAGGGGAGTTGAACCTGTTTATCAATGAAAGCCAGCTTGCCTTCCTTGAAGATGTGATGCACCAGCATGGATATCTTTCTGGCAAGCAAATGTCGGGCGCGTTTCAGATGCTCCGCTCAAAAGATCTGGTGTGGTCACAGTTGAGAGAGCGGTATTTAATGGGGCGCGATAGCCAGCAAAATGACCTGATGTTCTGGAATGCCGATCAAACACGCATGCCCGCTCGAATGCATTCGGAATATTTGCGGAAACTCTTCTTACACAATGATCTGGCAAGCAATCGGTATGAGGTGCAGGGCCGTCCTATTTCCCTTCGGGATATACGTTGTCCGATCTTCGCCGTCGGGACTGAGCGAGATCATGTAGCCCCTTGGAAGTCAGCTTATAAAATCCATCATCTGACACATTCGGATGTCACCTTTGTCCTCACCAAAGGGGGACATAATGCGGGTATCGTGTCAGAGCCCGGACACCCCGGCAGATCCTATCAGGTGCGGACCGTTCTGGATAAAGAGCCAGCAGTCCCCGTTATGGAATGGAGTGACGATGCCACCCCTAAAGAAGGAAGCTGGTGGCTGGAGTGGCGGGATTGGATGTCTAGCCAGTCTTCACATGTTATTGATCCACCTAAAATGGGTAAATCCTTATGCCCGGCACCCGGAACCTATATTTTTCAGAAATAGACCATGCTTAAAAAATCAAACCTGTTGGCCGGGAAAAAAGGCCTGATCGTTGGAATTGCGAACGAGCATTCAATCGCGGCAGGTTGCGCCCATGCCCTTTATGAGGCCGGCGCCGAAATTGCCGTTACCTATCAGTCAGAGAAGTCATTGGATTATATGGCCCCAATTGCCGCTCGTGTTGAGGCGCCGATCCTGATGCCCCTTGACGTTAGGGATGAGGGACAGATGAGTGATCTGTTTGGCGTCATTGCTGAAAAATGGGGCAAGCTGGATTTCCTGATCCACTCCATTGCATTTTGCCCAAAGGATGATTTGCATGGGCGTGTGACCGATTGCAGCCGCGATGGGTTTATCACAGCCATGGATATATCCGTTCATTCCCTGATCCGGCTTGCCAAACAGGCAGAGCCGCTGATGAGTGACGGCGGGACCATCTTGACGGTTAGCTATCATGGGGCGGATCGCGTTGTGGATCATTATAACATTATGGGCCCCGTAAAAGCAGCGTTGGAGGCATCGGTTCGGTATCTGGCTGTGGAGCTTGGCCCCCAAAATATAAGGGTTAACGCTCTCTCTCCCGGGCCATTGGAGACAAGGGCGTCATCCGGGATTGACCATTTCGATGAACTTATTGATGATGCAAGAAAAAGGGCACCGCTTCATCGCTTAACAACCATTGATGAAGTCGGCTCTTATGCTGCTTTTCTGGTGTCCGATGGGGCAAGGTCAGTGAGTGGCAATACCGTTTTGATTGATGGGGGACATCATATTGTTTGAAGAACAGGACAATCACAATCATGCCGCTGGCCGCGTGTTTGAGAAGTTGGAGGCACAGACAAAAGATTTGCCGCCAACCCCAACCACGGTGGTTCACCCCTGCGATGAAGCCTCTTTAAAAGGGGCTTTGCTCGCGCGGGATAAAGATTTGATTGCTCCAATCCTGGTTGGCCCGGAGGAGCGCATTAGAACTGTCGCGTCTGAAACCGGCGCTGATATTTCAGATTGTCAGATTATTGACACACCGCATAGCCACGCATCCGCCGAAAAAGCGGTTGAATTGATCCGCGCAGGGCGGGCTGCCGCGTTGATGAAAGGCGCCCTTCACACCGATGAGGTGATGGCCGCAATCGTTGATAAAACTCATGGCCTTAGAACCGAACGGCGAATGAGCCATGTGTTCGTGCTTGATGTGCCGCGATATGCGAAACCGCTGCTGATTACGGACGCAGCCATCAATATTGATCCAGATTTAGCGGTCCTTGCGGATATCGTTCAAAATTCAATCGACCTGTCGCATTCAATGGGGAACGAGGCGCCAAAGGTGGCTATTCTGTCCGCGGTGGAGACGGTTAATCCAAAATTACCCTCCACGATCGAGGCGGCCGCCCTGTGTAAGATGGCGGATCGTGGCCAGATTAAAGGCGGCATTCTGGATGGACCGCTTGCCTTTGATAATGCGATTTCCAAACGGGCCGCAGCGGCCAAAGGGATCGTGTCTGAGGTGGCTGGGGATGCAGATATTCTGGTGGCCCCAGATTTGGAAGCTGGCAATATGATGGCCAAGCAGCTGATGTATCTGGCAGGGGCAGAATCCGCCGGTGTGGTCATCGGCGCACGTGTGCCGGTGATGCTGACCAGCCGGGCAGATGATGAAAAATCTCGCCTTGCATCTGCGATGGTTGCCTCTCTCTATGCAGCGTGGCAGATGACATGAGCTATTACCTCACCCTGAATGCGGGATCGTCTTCGCTTAAATTTGCGCTATACGAAGCCGGTAATCTGGATAACCGCGCCTTTTATGGTCAGGTTGAGGCCATTGGCCTTACCCCGCGTCTTGTGGTGCATAAAGGGGATGAGGTAAAGGTTCTACCTGTAGAGGCAGCGAATTCGTCTGAGGCGTTACATGCGATTTTTGATCATATCGCGGGCGCAATTCCCAAAAATGAAATCAAGGCCGTTGGTCACCGGATCGTTCACGGGGGTGTCAGTTTTGATAAACCAACCGTGTTGTCAGGCAGCGTTTTAAAAGCGTTGGACGCCTTGTCACCGCTCGCTCCATTGCATCAGCCACATAATCTGGCGGCGGTAGAGGCCGCCATTTCAGAATTTCCAGATGCGGTGCAAATTGGATGTTTTGATACGGCGTTTCACCGCGGGCATCCGTGGGTGAATGATACTTTTGCACTGCCGCGCCGGTTTTATGATGCGGGCGTCCGCCGTTATGGTTTTCATGGGCTGAGCTATGAATATCTGACGCGGGCTTTCACTGAAAAAGTACCTGAATTGGCCCGAGGGCGGTTGATCGTTGCGCATTTGGGCAGCGGTGCTTCGCTTTGTGCCATAAAGGACGGGCAAAGCATCGGATCCACTATGGGATTTTCGGCGTTGGATGGCTTGCCGATGGGGACACGTTGCGGTCAGATCGATCCGGGTGTTCTGCTTTATCTGATGGAACATGACGCCATGACCGCCGCCGAGATCAGCACTCTTTTGTATAAGGAAAGCGGTCTTAAAGGACTCTCTGGTATTTCCAGCGATATGCGTGCCCTAGAGCAGTCCGATGATCCACATGCGACGGAAGCCATCGATTATTACGTCTTTCGCGTGCAGCGGGAAATCGGTGCCATGGCAGCGGTTTTAGGGGGTGTTG
Source organism: Sneathiella sp. (assembly GCA_017643685.1). GTDB lineage: Bacteria > Pseudomonadota > Alphaproteobacteria > Sneathiellales > Sneathiellaceae > Sneathiella. The sequence goes on along the minus strand of JAEPMY010000054.1, from coordinate 20,124 downwards.
ATGCCATTGTTTTCAGTGGCGGTGTTGGCGAGAATTCACCCTATATCCGTGACCGTATTCTCGATAATCTTGGGTTTTTAGGTCTTTCCGTTGACCCAGTTAAAAACAAATCAGCTGAATTTGAAATTTCCGGAAGCAGCGGCCAAGGGCGTACTTTTGTCCTGCCGACCAACGAAGAAATCGTCATCGCGCGGGCGGTAGAGGGCCTCGTGTAATCACATTTCGGTGTATCTCTGTTTTTTCTGTGTTCGCTCTGATAGGGTTAAAAGAAAAACAGAGGTAACATCCCAATGGAATTTTCACTTTACTGGTCTTTTCGGTCTCCTTATTCATATCTTGCGATGCCAAAACTGATGGCGATGCGAGATGAATATAATCTGGAAATTGATGTGCGTCCGGTTTATCCCATCGCCATCCGCAAAGCAGATTTTTTCGAAAAAATTGATCCGCAGTGGATACCCTACTTAATGTTAGACTGCCGCCGGATTGCAGAAATGCAGGATATTCCTTTCGTTTGGCCTTATCCTGATCCCATTGTGCAGGATAAGGAGACGCGGCAGATTTCCAAAGAGCAGCCCTATATTTTCGAGCTGACAAATCTAGGTATCGCGGCCGTACGGCGGGGCCGGGGGCTGGAATATCTCAATGAGGTCAGTCACCTGATTTTCGGCGGGACCCGCAATTGGAACGAAGGGGATCATCTGGCCAAGGCAACAGAAAAGGCCGGGTTATCGCTTGAAGAGCTGCGGGCAGATGTGGCGGCAGACCCTGCAGGAATAGCCAAACAAATCGAAGAAAATCAATCTATGCAGCATGAGGCGGGCCATTGGGGTGTGCCATTGATGGTGTATAAAGGCGAGCCCTTCTTTGGTCAGGATCGTTTGGATCTACTGCTTTGGCGGATGAAAAAAGACGGGTTGCAAAAATAAAGTGTGATAACCGCTACCGCTTCTGCAAATCATTCGCATTATTGTTGACAATCGTTCTTAAGTATGAGAATTATGGATCATCAATTTTGCGGATGGAGCAGCATGTATATCTGTATTTGTAACGCTGTTTGCGACAAGTCTATTCAGAACGCCATCACCGAGGGTAACCGGTGTAGCGATTCCGTTTATAAAGCGTGTGGGGTAGAGCCGCAATGCGGGTGCTGCCGTGACGAGATCGAAGATATGATCGAAAGTCACGAGCAAGGGCTGGCCGGTGCCACCCTAATGGCGGCGGAATAAATATTCCGCCGACTTTTACCGGATAGGGGCGTTTCTTAAGACTCTTCGCCTTTGAACATATGTTCCTGCAGGTAGTTCTGAATACCTGTACCTTCGATCAGATTTTCCTGTGTCTCAATCCAGTCGATATGCTCTTCTGTATCGTCGAGGATTTTTTCGAAGATCATGCGAGAGACGTAATCACGTTCTTTTTCGCACAGCTCAATCGCATCTTTCAAATCTGCTTGGTTGGTCATTTCCAATGCTTTGTCAGCGACAAACATTTCTGGAACATTCTGACCGATTTTTAGCTTTCCGAGGTCCTGAAGATTTGGCAGGCCATCCAGCATCAATACGCGGTCGATAATCCAATCGGCATGTTTCATTTCACCGATGGATTCCTCATAGATTTTGTGGGCCAGAAGTTTATAACCCCAATCCTTCAACATCCGCGAGTGCAGGAAATATTGGTTGATCGCTGTCAGCTCGTTTTTAAGGACGCCATTGAGGGCCTTAATCACATCTGGGTTGCCTTTCATGGAACACTCTCCGGTTAAATAAATTCTCCAGCATCATAGTGGCATATAACTCGGAATCTGTAAAATATAATTATTTCAATGACTTGATAGTGATTATCGGAATTATTCGCGACTAATCAGGTAGGCAGCACTCGTTAGTTTATTAAGTATTAATAATATATAATTAAATTAGAGGTATTATAATTTAAAACTCAGGCTTCAGGGTACCTCTATGCAGAAAATTTTAAATCGCTTGGGTATTGGGCAGCGACTTATTGCAATCGCACTGATACCACTTCTATTTTGTTTGATTTTCGCCGAAGAGTATTTCCAGACTTCATTTTCTAAAGTTCAACAATATCAGCAACTCAATCAGCTGCTGAGCATCACGCCGAAAGCAAATGACCTTATCCATGAATTACAAAAGGAGAGGGGGCGTAGTGCCGGGTTTATTGGATCGAAAGGGGCGTCTGCTCCTAAAGATGCCTTAACTAATCAGCGCAAATCTACCGATCAAAAAATCGGTGAATATCGCGATTTGATTAAGGGGTTGGATGATCCGCTTATTTTGGACCGCACCAAAGATATTCGCGAAAACATAGAAACCCAGTTGTCCGAATTATCTGCATACCGGGATCGGGTTGATCGGCTGGAACTGACCGTCCCGCAGATGGCAAAATATTACACCACAACAATTAACGCCGGTATTTCATTCGTTGATCTTATTCGGCATGACAGTTCCGATGACTATATCTCTAAACAGCTGTCTGCCATGCTGGCCATTACATTGGCGAAAGAACAGGCGGGGCTAGAGCGTGCTATGGGGGCCAATGGGTTCTCACGTGGTGTTTTTGCGCCCGCGCTGTTTGATCGCTTTATGTCTCTGATTACCAAGCAAACGGTGTATCTCTCCTCGTTTAGGACGACTGCGGAGCCTGAAGCGGTTCAGTTTCTTGAAAACACCATTAAAGGCCCGGATGTGGATGAAGTTCAGACCATGCGAAACTTCGTGATTGAAAGTCGCGGTACAATTCCGGAAAACACCTATACAGGCGGCTATTGGTTCGACAAAATCACTACAAAGATCAATTTTTACAAGCAAGTAGAAGATTTTCAGAAGCAAAAAATTGAAAGCATTATTTCTGAGAAACTATCGTCAGCAACGCAAAGTCTTTGGACCCGTGTTGTCATCAGCCTTGTTGGACTTGCCTTACTGACGGGAGCGGTCTTCTTAATATTAAGAAGTTTAAGTAAGCCGCTTAATGATATCCGTAGATCGTTGGAAGCCGTCTCTTCCGGTGATGTCGCGGCTGACATTCCGTATCAGGATCTACCAAATGAACTTGGTAAAATGGCGATCGCCACCGAGAAATTCCGGGCCAGCCTGATTGATGGGAAAGCAGCGGAGCAAGCCGCGAAAGAGGCAGAGGCCGCCCGTCAAGCGGAAGCCTTGAAACTGGAAGAGCAGAAGAAGGAAGCCGCCCTTCAGGAGGCCCGCCACAAAGAGGAAGAGGAGCAGCTTCGTATCGCTCGCCTTGAGAAGTTGCAAGCTCTTGCAGGTCAGTTTGAGGCTGATTTGGCAAACTCCGTCCAGGGCCTTACAGACTCGATTTCCAGTTTGGACAGTGCCGGCAGTAACCTTGATCAGGTCACGGATCAGACCAGCGAGCGGGCGAGCTCTGTTCGTAATCTTGCGAACACCACAAGTGCCAATATGCAGTCCGTCGCCTCCGCGATTGAGGAGCTTTCTAGTTCCATCAGCGAAATCAGTCGGCAGGTCTCTGAAAGCGGGACAGTCACAAAAGCCGCAGTTGATGAAACAGCAGGCGCGGAAGAGGCAATGAAGCTTTTATCCTCATCCTCTGGTGCGATCAGCGATATGTTGACCATGATTAACGATATCGCAGAGCAAACAAACCTTCTCGCGCTGAATGCTACAATCGAAGCTGCACGTGCGGGTGAAGCGGGTAAAGGCTTTGCCGTTGTCGCAAGCGAGGTGAAAAGCCTCGCCAGTCAAACGGCCAAGGCCACGGGCGAGATTGAGGAGCTGATTATCAATATGAAAGGCGCCAATGCCCAAATGGAAGAAGCGGTGGGCCGTATTAGCAGTTCTATTGAGAAATCCAGTGAAATTGTCGCGGATATCTCAAGCTCTATCGGGGAGCAAACGACCGTGACACAGGAAATTTCAACAAATGTTCAGCGGGTCAATAGCGACACCCGATCGGTCACGGATAACGCCAGCCTCATGGATGAGGATGCCCAAAAAGGCAAACAGGCCGTTCAAACAGTCCATGCCTGCTCTAGCGAGATCCAAAAGCAAAGAGAGACGTTGGTCAACCTTGCTCAGGAGTTCACTGAAAAACTGAAAAGCGCCTAAATTGTTTTGTTAAACTCGGTAGTTAACGGGAGGGTATTAGTAGAAGCACCCCTTAACTATAAAAAAAGAAAAATCAGTTTGTGAGTACTGGAATATCAACTTATAAGTTGGTTATGGGGCAGGGCAGCGAACTTGAAAATTTGAGAATATTCGTGATCAACCGGAAACAGGATGTTGATCGTAGGAGAACTATTGCTCAACGGTTGGATGCAATTGGGCTCACGCCAGAATATATTGATGCTATTGACGGTTATAGTATGGATGCATTTGCAGCACCTGAATATGATCGGAGTCGTCGTCTGCTTTATTTTGGAAGGGATTTAGCGGCTGGTGAAATCGGATGTTTGTTGTCGCATCGCTTAGTATATAAAAAGATCATGGAGGAGGAAATTGGTATTTCTTTGATCTTAGAAGATGATGCACATTTTGCCGCAGATTTTCCTGAAGTATTACAACAAGTAATCGAGGCTAAAGATAATTGGGATATGGTCCGATTCTTGGACCGTCCAAAAATATTTAAGGCTCCGCACCGCATCGTTCATAAGCTCTCTGATAAATATTCTATCGCTCGCATACGGGGAGTACCAGGTGGGGCATATGCCTATTTGTTAAAACATCACGCAGCAGAGGTGCTGTTAGCTAAAAGCCAGCATAGTACGGTGCAGATTGATATTGTTCACGGCAGATATTGGGAAACCGGGCTTAACGTACTGGTTACAAAACCTTCCCCTGTTGTTCCAGACATGGATATCGATTCCACAATTGGTGACGGTCGCTTTATGAAAGAAAACACAACTAATGGTTTCAGAAAGCTATTTTTTCCAATCTTCAGGTTCTTATTTAAACTGAATACCTCAATCCGAGCGAGATTATATTACGCGAAAATGAAAAAGGCTGATCAGCGGAATTGGGAAAATTAATCAGACTTGCTCTGTGGTGAAGCACCCAGTTTCTGAGTGCTTCGACTTAGATTTACGATTTTAAATTATAGATTTGAAGTTAGGCGTCGCTTCTTTGCGTTTGATTGATTAGAGAAATTAATCAAATGTATATTTGAAGAAGTTATGTTGTACCCTCCGGCAACGATCATATTCGCGGCTAAGATATCCATGGGATCAACGTATCTATCTTTGCTGATTATTAGATTATTGGATCTCTCGGGTGAGCATTTTTCATAGGCGAGCGGTATTTCTGTACATCCCATGATCACATGACATCTTAAAGGATCAAGTTCAAGCTTATTGCAAGTCATGCTAATAGCAGCTTCAAAGTGGTCAACGGCCCAATCATAGTCAGCACCACCAGATTTTATCCCTTTTTGATTGTCATATATACCGGCCATCACTTGCGCCATGCTCTCCTCACCGCACTCAACTATTTCTATATGGTTGTCGAGAAATTTGGATGAATAGACACCACTTTTCTTTGTACCTTCGGTCGACAATAGAATTATTGTTTCGTTTTCCTTTAATTTGCTTTTGAAATATTCGACAGTCAGATCAATCATATTTATTGGAACATATGCGGTGGTTGGGAGGTGATTGATGAAAGCGCCATATACGGCCGGAGCATGAAAAGTGTTGCAAGGAACACCAACAATTAAATTTCCGCCAAATACCTCAAAATTTTGCGTGGCAAGTTTAATTCCGATCGCCATAGCCGTTCCAGGATTTACCCCACTTCCGGATTTGATAAATTTGGTTCGGTCTGCAATGAACGGGGAGAATGAGGTGTGGAGTACATGTACATGTCCCTGATCTCCGTCATTTCCATTGTCTGTCATCTTAATAATTTTCTGATGAAATAAAGTGCCTGCCTCAGGGCCAACACCTCCTCCAATAACCAGAATGTTATTATTTACCATCATCAATCTCCGCTTAAGCTAAAATCAACTAACGCGGGAAATTGTTCCTATGTGACGGTTTGTGTGGCTTGTTGAGCGGGACAGTAAAAATTTGCATATAAGGGTGTTCAAAACTTCAAATAGACATAAAAAAAAGCCGCACCTCATAAGAGGTACGGCCAACAGGGAGGACTATAAACTGTCAGTTGCCGTATATTAAGTTCGGAAGCCAGAGGGACACTTCTGGGATGTAAGTGACGATCATCAGAAATATGAACATCAGGATAATAAAAGGTGTCGTACCCTGTATCACTTCTTTGATTGAGGCCTTGGTAATGGAGGTTAAAACAAAAAGGTTTAGACCCACCGGTGGGGTCAAAAGGCCTAATTCAAGATTTACCGTAACCACCACGGCGAAATGAATTGGATCAATACCAAGCGGTTCCAGAAGGGGCAGAACAATTGGCACGACGACAAGAAGAACCGCAAAATTCTCAAGAAACATTCCAAGGAAAATCATCAATAAATTGATAAGAATAAGGAATTGCCATCCAGAAATATCATGTTCGATAACCATATTGGTCAAAGATCGGGTGAAGCCGGAGCCGGTAATCCAGTGGCCAAATGCCAGCGCCATCATAATAATGAACACGATTGATCCAGCCCGTTTTATGGATTCAACCATTGTCGGAATGATCTCATCAATCGCGCACCCTTTATAGATAAAGACGCTAATCAGGATAGCCACCAGAGCCGAAAGCGCCGCCGCTTCCGTAACGGTCACTAGCCCGCCATAAATACCCCCAAGGACGACAACAGGCAGTGACAGAGCAGGGAGAGCTCGCAGATTTGTTGAAACAAATTCTTTCCGTGGCAGCTTTTGGGCAACCGGATAGTTATTCTTTGTCGTGTAATAAAGGCTCCAACAAATAAAGAGCGCCGCTTGGATCAGCCCCGGGATGACGCCTGCCAGAAAGAGGCGTGGTACAGATTGATCGGCAATGATGGCATAAACGATAAAAGCCATGCTGGGGGGAATCAAAATCCCTAATGTTCCCGAAGAGCCGACAATGCCTGTGGCGAACTTGCGTTCGTAATTATTGGCAATCATGGCGGGAACAAGAATAGTTCCCATTGCCATTGCGGTCGCAACCGAAGAGCCGCAAATGGCGGCAAAAATTGCGGTTGCCAAGACACACACGATGGCGAGGCCGCCTCGAAAATGCCCGACCCATGCGTATGAGCAATCAACGAGGGCTTTTGCGATGCCGCCCTTTTGCATGAAAGTGGCAGCCATTACAAAAAAAGGAATTGCCAGAAAAGTAATGGAATTCATGTGATCCACAATAAGCTGTGGTAATCCCACCAGCGGGGTGCCTTCGTGCCAGAAAAGCAGAATGCTCAGAAAGCCTAGAGCAAGAAAAATCGGCATGCCCGTTGCTAATAATCCGAACAATCCGGTAAAAACGCTTGGAAAAAACATATTACCCCCTCTCTGACAGATGCTTAATCAGCATTGTCCAGATCAACTTCGATGGTTGTCATTGTCTCTACGTCGAAGGCAAAGATGTATGTCACCAACTGGGCCGCGTAATGAAGAAACATGATCCCAAATGAGATCGGCACAAACGCGTAGTAAATAAAGACAGGAAACTGCAAAGAGCTGTCGCTTCGTTCGTCCAACAGGTATGCGAATTCGACAATTCCGATCCCTTTGCCAACCATGATCGTGCAAAGAAATAATCCGATTAGGCAAAAGCCGATTTCCAGATATTTTTGATTTTGCGGAGGAACCATCCTCAAGAAAAAATCAGCATTCACATGCCTATTTTCAGATACCAATCTGCCACCAGACAGCATTACGGACGCGGTGATGAAGTATATAACGACTTCAGATGTCCAATCAGGCAGGTAACTTGCGAAGTAATATCGCATAAACATTTCAACAACCGCGATGATTAAGGAAATACCTGCAAATATTGCAATAAGCGCATGTTCAATGAAGGATGTAATTTGTAATATTTTCTGCATCACTATGCCTTTCAAAAAATAGGGGAATGCCCACTGGGTTTGGCATTCCCCTAAGTGAACCTCTTACATCGAGGCTTTTTGAATGGCAGCTTGTGCACGATCCGCAAAAGAAGGATCTATTCGAAGCTCTTTGATGACATCCGGTTGAATTGGCATCAGTGTTTTCCGCAATTTACCGAGTTCGGTTGCAGTAGCATCTGTAACAACAATTCCATTTTTAATGGCTTCCAATCTGGCATCAGTGTCTCGTTGCGCGGTAAATTCACGTTGAGGATCGACAGAACTGTCCCAAGTGGTTTGCATCAACTCCTGCAAATCATTTGGAAGTGAGTTCCATAGATCTTTATTGATCATCGGCACATATTGGTGAAAAGCGTGGTTATCAACATACACATATTTAAGCCCTGAATCCCAAAGCTTCGCGCTTCGGACACTTTCAAAAGCTGTCATGACACCATCTACCATGCCCGTTTGAAGGGCTTGAGGGACATCAGGCCAGGAGACCTTAACAGCGTTTGCGCCCAATGCCTCATAACGGCGGGCGTGCGCAGCGGACCCTGCAATGCGAATTCGCTTGCCTTTATAATCTTCTGGACCGGTGATTGGGTCGGTTTTCATAAAGGTGATGGCACCGCCAATATCAATAAAACGCCCTAGAATTTTTACATTCAACTTCTTCTCAGTCTCGGCGATGAGCTCTTTTCCGATATCACCATCCATAACTTTGTATGACACGTGGCGATCATGACCAAAAAACATCGGCAGAAAAACAATGCCGAAATCAGGAATGAATTTGGTCAAATGCCATGTTCCTGGCACCCCCATATCGAGCGTTCCTTGCGCTAAAGCCGTCGGGACCGCAGAGCCTTTAAATTTTGAAGCTCCTTCAAAAATGTTGATTTTCAGTCGCCCATCGGTTTGAGCATTCAGGCTATCTGCCCAACGTTTGATGCTGATGTTCCGGATATGATTGGGGCCGGTCTCCAGCGAGACATCAATTTTATATTGTTCACTGGCAATAGCATTACCGGACATAAGCAAGGCGGTCGCTGTTGCTGTTGAAAGTACTGCTTTGAGTACAGTTCTCCTCATGGTCATTTCGAAAACTCCTTTGTTAGATATCCATCTTGTTATTCCGGAACCGCATGATGGATCGGGCGATTTCGGTTTACCTCTGCACAGCGCATAAGCGATGTGATTTGCCGCGAGTTCTGGTTTTGGAAATCTTCTAAAACGCCAAGGAACTGGGCAATGAGATCTGGTGAAAGCAATCTGCTGGCACAAGCACGGAACTTGTCATGTAAATCCACCTGATTCAGCGGTGCATGGATTGTTCCGACAGGTTGCTGAATGGATTTTTGAAAAACACGACCATCAGTGCAGGTAATTGTCGTTTCTGCGGGTGTGTCCCAGATGCTGTTATGGTGATCTGTGATATGGTCGGTGCTCTTCATTCGGACCTTTGGCATGAAGTTGCGAACGTCAGATCTCTCGATCGCAGAAATTGAAAAGTCGTCTAAAGTAAGGGTCTGATTGTGGACCAAAGCTGCAACCGTATAAGTCATTGAAAAACGACTTTCATTGACGGTTTTCGGGTTATTAAACCTTAGATTTTTGAAATTTGAATCAGGTATAATTGTTTCAATATATTCAATATCTTCTGGCGATAACTGATGGGATTTTATTAGGTCATATACCGCATCTAATGTCCGGTGCGCGCTGGCACAGCAGGGCCATCTTTTTTGGGCCAATCCATGCTCTAGAATAGATAGCTGAGAGACACGAGGTGTGATCTGATTGGCTCCTTTGTATAGTGAGATAAATCCCCAAGGGCCTTCGAATGGATTTGGGTTTGCCTCCACGCCAGCAACAGCAAGTTTTGCCGCGGTAATACCGGCCCGTGCTGCTAACCCTGCATGCAGCGGTTTTGACATGCTTCCAAACTGGATTTTTGAGCCACAGGCCATACTCGTTGCCAAGCTGATGGCAGAACTGATTGTGAACTCATCCAGTGACATCATCCGAACGCAAGCTGCCGCCGCGCCTATGGCACCGATTGTGGAGGTTGCATGCCATCCATTTTCGTAGTGCGCCGGGATCATCTGATGACCAAGCCATGCCTGCAGTTCCAACCCAACGATATAGGCATCAAGCAATTGATCCCCGGTCACACCGGTTTCCTCTCCGATTGCTAATAGCGCCGGGACCATTACCGCGGATGCATGGGTAACAGCAGGTATGAAATTGTCGTCAAAATCAAGGGCGTGAGCCGCGGTTCCATTGACCATCGCCGCATTTTCAGCAGAGAAGGTATCCATACGCCCTGCGACGGAGCAGGCACCTCCGCTAGATCCTTGAAAGCCCTGGAATACATGTTCGGTTACCGGTTCATTTGCGGCCGCAAGGATACAGGCAATTGTGTCGATGAAGGCTTCTTTGGCCCTTTGTAAAGCAAGAGGATTAGAGATTTCGGTTGTGCCTGAGATCCACTTGGCAATCTGATCCAGGCTATTTGGAAATGGCGGTAATTCTTCCATCTAGCCAACCTCAACAAGTGATAGCTCTGCGATAAGGGCGGACATAAAGGCATCGCATTTGCTTAGTTCGGACAGGTCAATAAACTCGTTGGGTTGATGTGCTTGTTCAATGCTGCCCGGTCCGCAAACCACACTGGAATAACCGCTTTGCTGGAATAGGCCTGCCTCAGTTCCATAGTTCACCGCGATATCGGTATTCGATCCGGTTAGGCGCCGCGCAAAAAGGCTCGCAGGGGAATTGAAATCGCTTTTGAACGCAGGGTATGCCACCGTCTGCTGACAGGACGCGGAAGCCGAAGGTGACTTTGCGTTCATAGGCTCATGTGCGGCGGTTCGAATTATCTCCGGAAGCTGGTTAAGTAGATAGTCGGCTTCGCTGCCCGGTGGATAGCGGTATTCAACGTCAAATTCACAATATTCAGCGACAATATTAACAGCTTTGCCGCCGGAAATTTTACCGATATTGAGAGTTGGATGTGGATGTTTAAAACGCTCGTCAGTGATCGTAAAACTTTTGGCGGCCTGCTCTAGACTATTGAGATGATGTATCACATCACCAGCAAATGCGATGGCATTAACACCTTCCGGTGCCAGCGAAGAGTGCATGGGTGTGCCATAGAATTGACATTTGAAAACTGACTTCCCGGTGTGAGCTGTAACGGGCTTCATAGATGAAGGTTCGCCAATGATACAGGCTTCGATATTCAGCCCGTTAGACTTCATCAAATTGATCATGGAGCCAACACCGGCGCAGCCGATTTCTTCGTCATATGAGAAAGCAAAATGGATAGGTACGGCAAGATTTGCACGACACATGTCCGGAACCGCAGCAAGGGCACATGCGATAAACCCCTTCATATCGCATGTGCCTCTGCCGTAGGCGCGCCCCTCAGCAATCGAGAGCTTGAATGGATCGGTGACCCAATCCTGACCAGTAACAGGCACAACATCTGTGTGCCCGGAGAGCAGGATACCCCCTCGGTCACCTGATCCAATGGTTGCCAATAAATTGGCTTTAGATTTTTCCTCATTGAAAATACGGTGCGAGGAAATGCCAAACTCAGCGAGATAACCAGAGATATAGTCAATCAAATCCAAGTTTGAGCGATAGCTGGTTGTGTCAAAAGCAACCAGAGCTTCCAGTATTTCCAATGTTTTGCGAGTATCTGTGTAAACCATTGTCCAAATATTGCTCTATCGACAGTTGAGGGACTGTCGTGTAGATTATTTCTTTAATTACATTTGGAAAATTTAATTAAACTGGAATTGGGTTTAGAAAAACTAAACGCGCGATGAGAGATCAACTTCCACCTTTAAATGCGTTGAAAGCCTTTGAGATGGCAGGGCGACATTTAAATATTGCCCGTGCTGCGCAAGAGTTAGGCGTTTCTTCTGGCGCTATCAGTCAGCAGGTTCATTCGCTGGAAAAATGGATTGGATGTCGACTTTTCAAAAGAAGTAACCGCGGGTTGGATTTTACAGAGCCGGGTCTTGTATATTATGAAGAGATCTCGGCATCCTTTGCCAATATTAGAAATGCCACCAAACGGGTAGGGCGACCGGATATCAGAAAGGGACTGGTTGTGTCGGTCACGGCTTCATTTGCGATGAAGTTTCTTCTGCCTCGTTTGACAGAGTTCAGGTCACGTTGGCCGGACGTTGATATATCCATCACGACTGTTGAATTGGTAAACACTTATCAAAGTGATGACGGTGATGTGGGAATTCGCTACGGAATAGCACAACAAGCGGGCATGTGGAGTAAGGAAATCCTTCGGGATGAATTGATCCTTGTCGCATCCCCGCAACTAATGGCTGAGGATGGCCAGAGCCTCAATTTAGCGAAGCTCGATGAACTTCCACTTCTAATCGATCAACATCCGAAAATTATTCGTGATTATCCAACTTGGGAGGATTACCTCCATCACCTAGGCCTAACATGGGCACATGATTTAAGGTTTCGTGAATTCTCTCAGCAATGGATGGTTATCGAAGCTGCAATTAATGGAGAAGGGATTGCACTTGCCAAGAAATGTCTGGTCCAGAGAGACCTTGAAGATGGGCGGTTAGTGTCGCTTTCGGATGAACGGATGGAGCTTGAATCCGGTTATTATTTAATGACGCTGCCTGAAAATGCGTCTGATCCGGTTATTCAAAGTTTTTGGAAATGGTTACAGGAGCAGGCCCAGATCATTAAACATGCCAATTAAGGATCGTCCTGTTGTTCTGAACCATTAGAAAAAGGCCATCCAGCTGGAACTGAATGGCCAATTTTTATCTACTTTGTTACAGTTTGGATCTCAAGATATGCGGGTCTAATGAGTGCATTTTCCGGTATTCATTTTTCTTAAAGAGCTCTACCTGATCGTTAGTGTATTTCTGATCGCGCTCATGTCCGCGATATTCCCGAACCCCCGGTTGGTTAACATTTTTGCCCTGCACTTTGCCATCTATGAACCCGGCAATGATGTTTAAAGCACCACGGTTTCTAAAATGAGGAATTGCTGCGGGTTTCTCTCTGAAACCAATTCTAACATCCATTGGGGATCCAATCCGGTCAGAGACGCCGTTATATGTGATATATCCTGTCGGAAAATACACATCATCAGACATTATGGAAGCTTGACGCCCTTTATAGTTTTGTATTTCTATCTCTGTTTGTTCAATTGCCTGTATTAAAGCGGTTTTCATCAAGTTAATTGCGACTTCTTTGGTTGTTAGAGCGAATTGGAAGCTATCGTATTTATGGTGGTAAGTTTTTACACTTGGGGTACCATTGAATATTTTATTACTCTCCACCTCAAATACAGCATGTAAATCATTTAAAATGATCCGATTATTCATTTGAATTCCATGACTTGTCATGAAAGTCACACGTTGTTTGGGTGCACCGTCGATCATTTTGTTCGGCAAATAAGGTTGCTTTGCTTTGAGTAAAGTCGCGCTTAAATGCTTTTTAAGTTCGGAATTATTGTTGGATATGATTATGTTATATTGGGCGGTTAAGTTTTCGATCCAATTATAGAATAATACATGTCCATAATGCGCGCCCTTATCGCCCGCGTCAGGTTCGTTGAATGCCCCGCGGATGCCACTCCATTGTTGTATTAAGTTGAGCGCCCACTCCAGTCCTTGATTGTCTTGAACGTCCCCCGATAATATCTCTAGGAACGGCCAGAAGGCGTTGTAGTTAACATCTAAACGTTGCAATTCTCCGTTGAGATCTTCAACGTCTTTTAGTGTCCATGCCTTTTCGGGGTTACTCTTTTTACGAGCTTTCAGCATGTTCACAATTAAGCTAACCCGATCAAACCTGAAATAAGAGTCATAATCCAGGTCCCCGTCAGGCATATTCACAAATGGTTTTTGGTTCCAGTTTGCAATGATGTCATCTCTCATATCAAAGCGTAACTTATGATAATACTTACCTGTTTTGATCCAGCCATCTTCTGGGGCGATTGGGGCAGGGAGTCGAGGATCATAGGAAGGGTAATAGTTCCAATTGACTGGATCTAAACGCCTATCTATCTTCATTCCAGCTTTTAAGGGCAGACTTCCGGTTAAGCGATAGGAGGCTTGACCAGTTTTGTCTAATGCAATCAAGTTAAAGTTACCGCCCACTTTATCTAGATAATGGTTCCAAGAATGAATGTCTGGGGCGTTGACAGCTTTCATCCAATTAAAGAGAGATGAGACTGTGGAGTTCTCCCAGTTATATCTTTGGATATAGGCTGTCCCTTCATATGCAGCACCGGTTTTTCCATTGTCATCTGTCGCAACAACCGGCCAGTTGGTATCTGCCGTGCGATAGAGTTTGAGTGCCGCGTTTGTCTGCTGAAGGTATCGTTTTCCGCCGGAATTGTTGGTGTAATATATGCCTTTTTCATCTTGCCGAGTTTGGACGCAAAAGATATCAGAAACGTCAATATTACCGGCGGTTAGGCCAAATGCGAGATCACCGTTAAACCCCTGCCAGAAGTTAATGGTCCCAAGGTAACTATTCCCGGATACCTGAAAGCCTTCCTTACTTTTTAAGGAAACCTGATAGGTTTTGGCCGGATCCAAGGCCGTGATTTGCGGGCCGTTATACATTACTCCTGTTGCAATGTTTTGGGGGTCTTGTTCTGCTTTTGAACTTTGAGAGATTACCCACCAGTTACTGGCGTTAAGCGGAAATTGCTCGCTCTTTTCATGCATCGCATACTGGAGTTGATCTTTGATTTTAGTGCTAAAGTTCTTAGGATCATAGACCTTACAGCCGTTAAATTTCCCTTCGGCACTATTAACATTGTTAATTAAGTTTTTGTGGTATTTTTTAGCTTTGATAGCGGCTTTGTCTTTTAACAGCGGACTGGACGGGATCGTTGTTGCTGCTTCAGAGGTTAGGGCCCATTTGATGGTATTAAAAACCTCGGTGGCCTTTTTATCATCTTGATGGGCTTCCGTCAGTTTGATCAGATTTTGCAAGTTATTCATCTCGGTATTGCGATTTGAAAACTCGTCCATTACTTGCAAATGAAATAAGGCTGCGACATCAATTGGGGACCAGTCTGGACCTCTAAAGCCTAGTTTAAGTTCATCATTAAATTTTTGAAGCCTTGTAACTTCGTTATCCCCAGGTTTATCTGGTTCTGCTGTGTGAAGCTCTTTTAAGCTTGTCCCACAAAATTCATTTTCATCATTTGAATCTTTTAATGCAATTGACTTCCTAAAAGCGCTAATCCCCTTTGCAAAACAATAAAGTGCAATTGTGCCTTGTGGGTCTTTGGCCGAAAAAATCTCTTTTTCAAGTGCTTTGGCAAGATTACTGTATTTGTGATGCACTTTGGTATTTCGTAGTTTTCGAGCTGCTTGTTCGATGTCAGGTTTGTTATTGAATTCACCCTCGGCGATGTCAGGAAGAATGCCAAGCGCTGTCTGACGAAGGATATCCATTTGGACAATTCGATCCCGCGCCTGGACATAGCCAAAAGCGGCCCACATGGCACCATTTGTATCCGCTTCAATGCGGGGGACACCATGTTGATCCCGTTCGATTGTAACTGTTGCGAACGCACTGGAACCACTGCCCAAGAGAACTAAAGAAGTGGTACAGGCGAGCAGGGTTCTTTTGAATTTGAATAAAGACATAATTGCTCCTGGAAAATAAATTCATTCCAAAAGCAGGACGTCTCGCCGTCTAATTCTGGGAAAAACGTAGGTAATCTGCTTATCACAGAGTGTACTAGGTATCCGTTATTGATCGAAACCGGCATCAAAACGGAGTGGTTAAATTATGTTTCTGAAACCCCAGTTGTTTAAAAACACAGCCCGCATCTTATTCACACTTACCACTCTTTGCAGCGTGACGATCACCACCACAATTGCAAAAGAGACAATAGATACAAAAAAATGGGACGCATTTGAAGATGGGCGATATCCCCCTTCGGCAACGAAAGCCCCTATGGCTATCACGCCCAATGCTGTGCGGCAGGATCGACTAATTCAGGCAATTGAACAAACCCCGGCAACAATAATCCTCAAAAATAGCCCCCACAATGTGATGACTGACGATAGTAAAGGCCAACCTATCGTCCGAATTCCCGTTTTCGTATCTCCTGGAACGAACGGCTTCACCCCCAAAATTGCGGTTAACCTGACAACTATTGATCAAACACGCCAATGGGTTGAGGGGATAGATATTATCAGCGAATGCGTATCAGCCGAATTATGTCTTAATGAAACGCTGTTAAAACGCGGCTTGAGCCCAAACAATAAGCATATTTTATATCCAATTGATGATCCGCTACTGCAAGTCTTTGAAACAGAAGACGGGTTGGAAATGCTTGATGCCTCTGGAAAAAGATCATTTTTTTCTAAAATCATAGATGAAAAAAATAATTTTAAAGTTTGGAAAGTCGTTTTCAGCCAAGACGCTTTCGGAAATTTCATCACTTTTGATTATGACAAAATTACAGGAAAAATTGTCAGTCTCCATTATGGAAAACGCGATGTAGAGCCGCAAAATTTGAAATCAGTTCGTTTCTATTATGGAGGCCCTGATAAATCTGAAATATTAATCACAAGTTATGTGGGAGAGGTAAAGGTCCGATCCTACCTCTTGAAGAGAAATCGAAATGGGTATCCAGTTGAGGTAACCGAATGTGGTTATGACAAGGTCACTAAAAACGGATTGAATGTCCCTGTATGCACCAAACCATTATCCTTATCATGGGACCAGACTGCTGATGAAGTAAAAGCAATTAAGTTTGGGGCGGGAGGTGAGATCAGATTTGCATATGCGGTACAGGACGGCAAATCAGCATTAAAATCGCAGACTGATCTAAGCTATGGGAAAGTAATCCGGAAAGTTCATTTTTCATATTCAAAGCAGTTCAAAAACCACAATAAGTCAGAACTGTTTCAATCCGTTTTAAAGCACGAAGAGGGAACTTCTTTTGTCGAAGAGACGGTTTATGAAAAAGGCGATCTAAAGAATAAAATAAAAAGCCAGTCTCTCTATTCTGGTGGAATTTCCAATTCTGGAAAACTCTTACTTAAGAAACGCCTTTCCGGAAAAACATTCACCTACACCAAACTGGTGGGCAGTCCCGTTCCCTCATTTGTACTTTCTAAAGTCGAGGAAGAAACTACTCAAGGAGAGGCCTATTCAATCTCCACGACAACCCGGTCACATGATGATTTGGGTCGCATGATCATCAGTGAGAATGAGGCAGGTTCCATTAGTTATAAATACATAGGAAACACAGCTCCCGAAGAGTTTAACAACCTTGTGGCTGAAGAGCGGATTTATAACGCAAAGAAAGATCAGGAGTTGGTGAAAGAGTGGGGGTATGAGTTTAGCAAGGGGCTTCTTGTTTGGAGTAAATATCAAGAACGTCAAAAGGGAAAGGCATATTCAGATCGTACTCGTGTTCAGGAACTGGATATTTATGGAAATATTATCAAAGTTTCTGACAGCGAAGGAGTTACTGAATTTAGGTTTGATCCTCTTTACGCAACATTCCCTGAGGTCATAAAACGTCAACAAGGGGACGATACAGATCACGCTTCTTTTCGGCACGACCCAAAGACTGGGGCAGTTCTTTCTCAGGATTTACGAGGTGAGGTGACCTCCGATTTTGAAATAGATCCATTTGGGCGCGTTCTTAGAATAGTGTCGAATTACAATGCCACAGATAGCTTTGCTACAACTGAAAATACAGATTGGCGTCTAACAGATGCAGGATATGTTGAGGAAGTGAGCGCAGTGATGGTTAAGCCGTTGAAATCTCACGCTGAAACAGTCAGTGCTCGCAAAGTGTATGATGCGTTCGGGAATATCCTGATTGACTATATTCCATCGAAAAAAACGTCAGCAACGTCCGCTGATACAGAAGTGACTTATGCTTATGACGTTAGCGGTTGGACGAAGACCACCTTTGACCCCACCGCCGGAACAGATATCCAGATTTTTGACAGATCTGGTCGTCTTATTGAACAGCGAAAACCAGGTTATGAGCCGATAGGCTACGCATATGATGATTTGGGAAGGCTCGAGCAGCAAACACAAGGCCATGATGTCACCAGATTTGCCTATGACGATCAAAATCGGTTGGTGAAAAAATCTCTGTCGGATGACCAAATCTATGAATTTTCATATGCAAATGAAACATCCAAGCAAATCCAGGAAGTAAAGCTGCCCTCGGGTATAAAGTTAGAATATTCGTATGATGAATTAGGTCGGGAGATCCAGAAATCTGTTTTCTTGCCCCTATCAGATGGAAAACATTATCAATTTGATACGGCATTTGAATATGCTGATGGGCGGTTGAATTCTATCGGCTATCCCGATGGCAGTATTCTTAATTATACCTATGATGAAGGTTCTCTGGCGGAAATAAGGTGGCGCGAGAAAATCGATGTTACAACGCATTCTACAAATAATCTGATTGCCCGCTATGAACATAAACTCGCTGCAGAAGGGGGGTATGTCCGCGAAAAAAGGTTGGGTAATCTTCTGACGGAAAAGATTACGTGGGATCCGAACGGGGTGCTATCTGCGATTTCCCTTCACCGTCCGAGCGCAAATCGCAATACGATCGCAAAACTGGATTATCAAATTAACCCAGGCACAAGCCTGATCGAGGCAGAAAAACGCTCTCAACTTATTGATCAAAATCGGGTTGAGGACCTGCGTCGATATACATACACCGACAGTGGTCGATTGGTTCTTGGTAATCAGTCTTCATCACCACAGATCAGCAATGTGCAAACCGAATATGACGTTACAGGAAATATACGTCAGAAAATTGTCGGAAATGATAAATCTAGTTATTTCTACGACGCTGAAAATAATCTCACTAAATCGGTGCGAGTTGGCGAAAAAAGGGAGATCGTCACGCGATATGTATATGATCATATGGGGAGCCGTATCAAGAAAGAAACAATTGACGGCGACACCACATATTATATCAACCCATTTTATTCCTTCACGATTTTGGCCGATGGCCGAATGCAGGAAACCAAACATGTCTGGGATAATGAGAGACGTATCGCATCCTACAGCAATGAGGTTTTAGACCGTGAACTTGCTGCCATTCCTTTGCCGCTACAGAATGCCGGTGAAGGTCCCGTCTTTTCAAAAGTGAAGGGATTATTGAATTCAATTCCGGCGGCTGATGTTTTGAAAATTTCTGTGTCCGTCATTGGAATATTGGCCTTTCTTCTACTTTTGAAAACCGTTGTCCTGTCTGGGGTTAGGGGAGGAATTACGGCTGCTATTCTGTCTTCATTTATCACACTTTCTGTTGCCCCAACGGCGCAAGCTGCTCTGAATGAAACGGCTCAAGAAGCTACTTTCTTATCTAAAACACGGTTTTATCATGCGGATATAAGAGGTAGCGTTTATGCAGTTACGAATGAGAATGGAGAAAGCGTTGAAAGTCACACTTATTCCACCTCAGGTGCCTTAACTGATAAGGGGCAACACGCGACTGAAACGGCGGTTTTTGCCGGGCATGAATATGACCCTGAAACCGGTTTATATTATATGGGTGCGCGGTATTATGATCCGATAATCGGACAGTTTTTAACAGCTGATCCAGCGCGAACCCGCAAAAATCCATATGAATATGCCAACGGCAATCCAATTTCCTTCATTGACCCAGATGGACGCGCTGGCGAAGAAGTACAGCTCTCTCGTTGGCAACGTTTTAAGAATTGGACTGGTATTGCAAATTGGCGGTGTTGCGGGGCAGCCAGCCGACAGGTAATTCCAGAAGAATGGGGTGGCCCACCGACAGAGGAGGAAAAAGCTGAGTTTGACGAATATCACCGATCTCAGTCAGTCCAGGGGTGGTCGCGTTTCGGTGGGTATCTACAGAGTTTGCTAATTGCGCCGATACTTGCATACGCATTCCCATCTTCAAAGGTCGTTGATGGCGTGGAGGTTGTCCCGGGTTTTGGTGTTGATTTGTTGTCATCTGCTATCAGGGTGACCATATTCTCAGCCTTTGGGAAGGCTTACACTGCGGTTGAAGCACTTCGTTGGGAAGAGACAATGGAACGTGGTGTTACGCCACGGGATGGATATGTCATGCTTGCCAAAAGGATGGCCTATAAAGTA
>JAEPMY010000123.1 GCA_017643685.1 Sneathiella sp. | reverse complement strand
TCCCCGCAGCATGCTCCTGCAGGATCGTAATAATCTGTTCTTCTGAAAATCTTTTGCGCTTCATAATTGGATCTCCTGATCATCTTTTACAGAAAATCCTAACTTTAGAAATGGCCCTATTTATGGGGAGGAGGTCAAGTTGAGCTCAATTAAATGATATATCCTGAAGGAATGGAGGGATATATGGCTGAGCAAGTTGTGAAACGAAAAAGACGATCTGCGGCGGAAACCCGCGCGCTGGTGGTGAAAAAAGCAGCCGAACAGCTGGTGGCTGAATCTGGTGCGCTTGAAATGGCGACGCTTGCCAAGAAGGCTGGTCTGTCCGAGGGGCTGGCATATCATTATTTCAAAAATCGCGCCGGGGTTATTGCTGCTGTTGTGGATGATTTCTATGACCGATTTGAAGAGCGGGTGATTGATATCCGTTTCGATGGCGATACTTGGCAGCAGCGAGAAGAGAAGCGTGTCGAGGCGCTGGTAGATTTCTACTGCGAGGATCCGTTGACACCGGTGATTTTCACCCGCCTTGGAAGTGAGGCAGAGGTGGTCGAGGTGGAAAGCCGCCGGGCAGAACGGCAGGTTGATTTGGCGGAAGAGAATATCCGATTTGCCCAGCAAGCAGGCGATATTTCAAAGGATCGCGACGCCAGATTGCTCGGCGCCATAATGTTAGGCGGTATCCGCTGGGCAGTGCTATCCGCGTTACAGGATGGAGGTCGCTTCAATCAACAACATCTGAAAACTGAAATTTGGAACGCTGTAGAGGCGCTTTCACGGTCATAAAGAAAGGACAAGAAAATGGATCGTCAAACTGAGCTGGATTTGATTGAACGCTGCGCCAAACTTGCTGAAGATAATGGCCGGGAAATGACCCGGGAGGGGCAAAGTGAAGCAGCCCGATATACTGATGAGAAGCTGTTCGCTAAAGAGCAATCCTATATGCGCAAACTGCCTGTTATGGCGGCACATAGTTCTGAACTGCCGGAAAAAGGTAGCTATATTGCCAAAGATTGGTTGGAAGGTTTTCCGCTTTTGCTAACCCGAGATATGGACGGGGAGGTGCATGCTTTCGCCAATGCCTGCCGTCATCGCGGTAGCCGTCTTGAAGAAAATGGATCGGGCTGTAAGCGTCGCTTGATGTGTCCTTACCATGCTTGGACTTACGATATCGCAGGTCAGCTTAAAACACTGCCGCATAAATCCGGTTTCCCATCTTTAGATCCATCAGAAGTAAAACTGAAAGAGTTGCCGTCTGCGGAGGTCGGTGGTTTCATCTGGGTGCAACGTGAAGGTGAAGCGCCGCTTGATATTGAAAGCTACTTAGCAGGGTTGCTGCCAGATTTCGGCTGGTTAGGGTCTGAGGATCATGTGGTTTTTGCCGAGACGGAAAAAGTCTGGGATGCTAACTGGAAAATCCTCGTGGAAGGGGGCATTGAAAGTTATCATTTCAAGATTGCCCATCGAGATACAATTGCGCCGCTTTTCCGGGATGCACTCTCTGTCTTTGACGAGTTTGGGCCTCATTTCAGATCTATCTTGGCGAAAGAAAGCGTTAAAGGCGCGATGGATGTGTCAGAGGATGAGCGTGATATTCGGGAATATGCCAATGTCTTATATAGCATCTTCCCAATGAATAGCATCTTGGTCCAGCCTGATCATTTCGCGCTGATTACGAATACGCCAATTTCAGCAGGGAAGACCCATGTTCGGATCCAGACCTTTATTCCAAAAGAGGCCCCGGATACGGACAAGTTACGGGCGCATTGGCAGGCTAATTTTGATTTCACTCTCGCGACATTGGTCGAAGATTTTGAGCTGGCAGAGCAAATTCAGAAAGGCATGGAGACAGGAGCGTCCGACAAGCTGTTTTTTGGAAAGTTCGAGGATGCACTGACCCGCTTTCATGAGATAAATGATAAAATGCTCGCTCAATATACATCCTAGATTAGATTGACGGCATAGGTCCTCTTCTTCTAGCCTGTTTTCAGACACGGGCGCAGGATAACAATAATAAAGCCAAAGGCTGAGGAGGAGACCCTATGTCAAAAATCGAGTTCTTTTTTGATTGTTCCAGTCCCTGGACATATCTTGGGTTTGAGCAGATTTTACAGCTAAAAAGTCGCCACCCTGATGTAGAGATTGAATTTCGCCCCATCCTCGTTGGCGGGGTTTTCAATGCTGTCAATCCATCTGTGTACAACACCCGGGAAAATCCAGTTCCAGCCAAAGTCAACTACGGCAAAAAGGATATGAAAGACTGGGCAAATTTGGTTGGTATTAAAATCGGATCTCCGCCTGTGTTTCCTGTAAATAGCGTGAAAGCGATGAGGGGCGCCTTTGTCGCCATAGAAGA
This sequence comes from Sneathiella sp., assembly GCA_017643685.1. Lineage (GTDB taxonomy): Bacteria > Pseudomonadota > Alphaproteobacteria > Sneathiellales > Sneathiellaceae > Sneathiella. The sequence goes on along the minus strand of JAEPMY010000123.1, from coordinate 6,609 downwards.
AGGCTGCCTTGAAGACTATGCACGGGCGGTTTTTAAACGCTATTGGACTGATCTGGCAGATATCTCTCAAGATGAAGTTCTCGGCGATATCGTCTCCTCCGTTGGGATGGATAAAGACGCTTTTTTCCAGAAAATTACAGACCAGTCTTACAAGGATAAACTGAAAGAGACGACAGAAGAATTGATCAAGCGGGGCGGGTTCGGATCACCTACGATGTTCCTGAACGGAGATGATATTTATTTTGGAAATGATCGCATTTCCCTTATGGAAACAAAGCTGTAGGCGGGGTGACCATGATTGATTTATATTACTGGCCAACCCCAAACGGTTGGAAGATTTCTATTGCGCTCGAAGAGATGGGACTTCCCTATAAAGTGATTCCAGTGAATATCGGGCGAGGAGATCAGTTCCAAGATGAATTTTTAAAAATCAGTCCTAATAATCGGATGCCCGCCATCGTGGATCATGATCCCATTGGCGGCGGAGAGCCGATTTCGGTATTTGAAACAGGCGCAATCCTGCTGTACCTGGCGGAGAAAACTGGAAAATTTATGCCATCAGATATTCGGGGCAGAACCGAAGTTACCGAATGGGTCATGTGGCAGATGGGCGGCCTTGGGCCTATGCTGGGTCAGAATGGTCACTTCAAATTTTATGCGCCGGAGCAGATCCCTTATGCGCAGGAGCGTTATGGGAATGAAGCGCTTCGGCTTTTTGGAGTTTTGGATCGCCGTTTAGAGGGACGTGATTACATTTGCGGCGATTATAGCATTGCCGATATGGCGTGTTGGCCGTGGATTATCACCTACAAAAAACAGGAAATTAATCTGGGCGATTTCCCTAATGTTCGGCGTTGGTATGACCTTTGTAAAACCCGCCCTTTATTGCGCAAAGGGTATGAGGTTGGCCGAGAGTTTGGAAAGCCAAAAGGGAAATGGGATGATGAGGCCAAAAAATTCCTTATGGCACAGGCTGATAAGCCGAAAATGTGAAACAAATTTTAAATTTTCCCATTAGGGGCAAAAGTAAATTGTAAACATACTGTAAATTAGTAATATGGAGGGAATGCGCCCGGTTAGAAAACCGGGCACCCGAAGTATATGTGAAAGTAAAGAGCGGTCGGCAAGAATGGCATCCGTTTTAGATAGCCTCCATGAGCGGGCAAATCCGATTACCCAGGCCGGTACGGCTGAGAAACTTCTCAAAGCCCTGTCGGTCATGCAGGCTTGCCGTGCGACCAAACCATTTTGCGAGACGACGCTCCGTCAGCTAAATGACATTTTTCCGGAAATTATATTTTGTGCGTTCTTGAAAGCGCCTTACGACGACGCTTCATATGAAGTCGTCGCACGCCTCGGTGGTCTGGGGGAGGGGCTCCAGAAAAGCCAATTATCGCTGCTAAGGGACGCACTCTCTAGTGGCGCTGCGCGGTATAATGGGGGTGATGCCGCCATACCGCTTGTGCATGATGATGTTGTGCTTGGGGCTATTTTCCTGCAAGCCAATGTGATCTGGAAGCAGAATGACAGGACATTGTTGGAAACATTTTCCATTAATGCTGCCCGTGGTTTTGAATCGACACATATGCTGCAGGAAGCGGAAAATCTTGCGTTTTTGGATGCACTTACCAATCTTGAAAATCGTGTCAGCTTTAAGAAAACGGTCGCACGCGAAATTTCGAATTTACGTGACGATGAACCAACCCGGCTCCTAATTGTGCAGTTCGTCCTGGATAGCTTGCCGGAACTGAACATCGCCCTTGGTTATGCTGCTGGGGATGAAATGCTGAAGCAGGCGGGCCAGAAACTGCGCCAGATGTTTCCGATGGCCCTTTCCATCGCCCGCACGTCCGGGGATGGGTTCGCGCTTTGTCTTCCGGTGGCGGCGGATGACGATCTTCAGGATATTCCAAAGCAGATTAATGATCTGTTTGATAAGGTCCTGCCAGATGAGTTGCAATTACCTCATCTGATCCCGCGTATTGGGATGACCTGCTTTCCAAGTGACGGACGAAATGCCGACCGGTTATGGAAAAATACAAACACCGCCCTTGCGAACGCCAAGCGCATGGAACAGAGCAATTTCTGTTTTTACGACAACCAGATAGAGTTGGAAATTCATGGGCGCGTTACGCTGAATAAAGCGCTTCGCGATGGCATGAACCAGCGGGAACTCTCTCTCAATTATCAGCCCCAGATTTGCTTGCGGACAGGTAAGATGATTGGTGCGGAGGCGCTCCTCCGATGGGAGAAGGAAGAGGGGAAATATATTCCGGCTGATATCTTTATCCCCATTGCAGAAGCATCCGGCCTGCTGGGGCCAATCAGTGAATGGGTGTTGCAGGAAGCTTGCGAGCAACGTATGCGATGGACCGCTGCAGGGGTTCCAGAGTTTCCCGTAGCTGTGAATATCTCCCTTAACGAATTTCAAAGCGAAGAATTTGTCCCAACCGTTGCCCGCATTCTGGAGCGGTCCGGTCTGGCGCCAGAGTTGTTACATATTGAGCTGACTGAGAGTGTCGTGATGCAGGACCGTGGCCTCACGAAACAGAATATGCAGTCACTGCGCGCAATGGGTATCAGTCTTTGTATCGATGATTTTGGAACCGGATATTCCAGCCTCAGCTATCTAAGTCATTTGCCAGCATCGGTTCTAAAAATTGACAAGAGCTTTATTGATGGTGTTCTGACCAGCGAAAATGATGCGACCATTGCGACGACCATTATCTCTTTAGGGTTTAACCTTGGTATGCGGGTTCTAGCCGAAGGAGTGGAACATGAAGAGCAGGTCAAATTCTTGCGAAAAGCCGGTTGCCATGACGCGCAAGGATATGTGTTCTCCCGGCCTGTGAAGCCGGAGAATATTCCGGCCTTAGCAGTAGTTCCCGATTATATGGACCGGCTGAATTAGTCTTTCAAATCTGGCAGCAGCTTGCCTGGATTCATGATATTTTGGGGATCCAGTGCCTGCTTGATTTTCCGCATCATGTCGATCTCAACAGATGATTTATAGAGCGCCATTTCATTTTTCTTGAGACGGCCGATGCCATGCTCAGCGCTGATGCTGCCATTCATATCATGAACAATATCGTGGACAACGCGGTTCACTTCCTCCCACTTACCCAAGTATTCCTGCTTGTCCATGTCTTTGGGTTGCAGCGGGTTGTAGTGTAGGTTTCCATCCCCAATATGCCCGAAAGTAACAGGACGGAAATTTGGAATGATAGATTGAAGAGCGGCGTCTGCACGCTTGATAAATTCTGGAATATCTGCGACAGGAACTGATATATCGTGCTTGATGCTGCCGCCTTCTGGTTTTTGGGCACCAGAGATTTCCTCGCGTAATCCCCAAAGCTTCTGTTGTTGAGCGTCACTTGCAGGGACGATTGCATCCAGCACAATTTCTGTTTCGAAACCTTCTTCAAGAATGTTTTGCATCACATCCGCCAGATTGTCGCTGGCGCTGGAGGAAAGCTCGATCAGTACTTGCCAGTCATAACGGGCCGGCATCGGATCGCTGTACCCCTCCACATGCTTGACCACGAGGTCAATTGCGATGCGGGGAATGATTTCCATGGCAGTAACTTGATCCCCGCTCATTTTTCGGGCGAGCCCCAGTAAGCTCACTGCTGCGGCTGGGTCTGGAACAGCAATCATGGCAAGTTGCTGATATTTAGGGCGCGGATACATTTTTACGACCGCGCCTGTGACGATCCCAAGGGTTCCTTCACCGCCGATAAAAAGCTGTTTCAGGTCATAACCTGTGTTGTTTTTACGAAGATTGGTAAGCCCGTTCCAGATTTGGCCATCTGGGAGGACAACCTCAAGTCCCAGAACTTGCTCCCGTGTATTGCCGTAATGGAGGACTTGAACGCCGCCTGCATTAGTTGAAATATTGCCGCCGATCTGACAACTTCCTTCAGAGCCAATGCGAAGGGGAAACATAAACCCAAACTCATCCGCTTTTGTCTGCAAATCCGCAAGGATACAGCCCGCATCGACGACAAGCGTGCCGCCCTTAACATCCACGCTACGGACTTTGTTCATCCGCTTGGTGGAGATAATGATTTCTTCGCCATCTTCAAAAGGAACGCTGCCACCGACAAGACTGGTATTGCCACCTTGAGGAACAATTTTTGTGTTTGTTCGGGCGCATATTTTTACAACTTCTGCGACCTCTTCGGTGGATTTTGGGAGGATCACAGCGCGGGCTTTGCCGATATATTTATCGCGCCATTCCACAAGATACCCCTGCATATCCGAAGGATCAGTTAGGATCGCTTTAGGGCCAACAATTGTTTCGATTTCGGCAAGGACGGACATTTTTTTCTTCTTTTCGCTCGTTTAGTTTCTAGGCGCAGCGGCCCTTTTTAGCCTGTCATTAATTGCGGCACCAATACCTTCTTGTGGTATAGGGGCGACAGCAATTTGCGAGGAGTGTTGCGCATCCAGTTTATGAAAGGCCGCAAAGAGCTTGGCAGCGGCTTCTTTTAAATCACCGGTTTCGCTCAAGTTCAAATCCGAGATGCGATCAAATCCATCTCCAAATGCGAGGAACGCCTCTCCCTCTTTCTTATCTGTTGCGTTCAGACGCACCGGACATCCCGGGGCGTAATGACTGAGCAACATGCCGGGGCTGGAGATCTCGCTGTCTGCTTTCGCAACTTCCACAGTCCCAACTACGGCCTCCAGCTCCTCTTTCGAGATACCGCCGGGACGGAGGAGGGTCACTCGATCATCCTGAACAGAAATAACAGTACTTTCAAGGCCTACCGCGCAATCCCCCCCATCGAGGATATAGGCGACTTTATCGCCGAGACCATCTGCCACATGTTGGGCTGTGGTGGGGCTGATTTTACCAGATAGATTGGCACTCGGCGCAGCGACAGGACGAGCTGCTGCCTGTAGGAAAGCTCTTGCCGCCTCGTTTGAGGGGACGCGGATTGCCAAGGTCGGCAGGCCAGCGCTTGCCAGTTCTGAAACAGGGCAGTCATCTTTGCGCGGTAGGACAAATGAAATGGGGCCTGGCCAAAATTTTTCCGCAAGTTTTGTCGCAAATGGGGAGAAGTAGACGAGCTTTTGGGCGGCATTCAGGTCTGGAACATGGACAATAAGAGGATTAAAACTTGGTCGCCCCTTGGCTTCGAAAATTCCTGCAACAGCTTCCCCATTAGTGGCGTCTGCACCAAGCCCATAGACTGTTTCTGTCGCAAAGGAGACAAGCTTGCCACTTCGAATACTGTTCGCGGCCTTTTCCAAGGCATCGGGGGAGGGCTTTAAAATTTTATCGTTGATGGACATCTAACCGGAATTGCCGTCGTATGATATTGGTGTAGAGAAAATTTCATTTTTTTGCGCGGCTCAATATGGCATAAGAGCTGCCAGATGGATAAGAAAAATTTGGAAGGGATATCCCAATGGGCGAATATAACGCACCACTGAAAGATATGCGCTTTGTGCTCAATCACGTTATTGGTCTTGATGAGTTGAGCAGTATTGAGGCATTTGAACACGCTGAAAGCGATGTTGTTGATGCTGTTCTTGAGGAAGCATCTAAGCTTGCAACAAATGTTCTCTCTCCTTTGAACAAGTCTGGTGATCTTGCCGGAACATCTGTGAAAGATGGTGTTGTGACATCCCCAGAGGGTTGGAATGACGCTTATTCACAGTTTGCAGCAGGCGGCTGGAACGGTGTTTCGGGCCCAATGGATTATGATGGCGGCGGCATGCCACAGGCAGTTGCCCTTGCGACTGTTGAAATGTGGAACTCTGCAAATATGGCATTTGCTCTTTGTCCGTTGCTGACACAGGGCGCTATTGAAAGCCTGATTGCCCACGGTACAGATGAGCAGAAAGAGAAATATCTGCAGAAACTGGTAACCGGTGAGTGGACTGCAACCATGAACCTGACAGAGAGCCATGCAGGCTCTGACGTGGGTGCCCTTCGGACAAAAGCGGATCCAGCAGACGACGGTTCCTGGCGGATTAAAGGTCAGAAAATCTTTATCACTTATGGTGAGCATGAGATGACTGACAACATTATCCACCTTGTTCTGGCTCGCACACCTGGCTCTCCAGCCGGTACAAAGGGGATCTCTCTCTTTATCGTGCCAAAGTATATTGTGAATGACGATGGTAGTCTTGGTGCACGGAACGATCTCAAATGCGTTTCTGTTGAAGAGAAAATTGGTATCCACGCCAGCCCGACATGCGTCATGTCATATGGCGATAACGACGAGTGCGTTGGTTATTTGATCGGCGGCGAGAATAACGGGATGGCATGTATGTTCACAATGATGAACAACGCACGTCTTAACGTTGGTCTTCAGGGGCTTGCGATCGCAGAACGTGCTTACCAGCAGTCTGTCGAATACGCGCTGGACCGGAAACAAGGCCGTGCTGTTGGAACACCAAAAGGCGAAAGCGCTGCAATCGTGAAACATGCGGATGTGCGCCGAAACCTGATGACAATGCGTTCTCAGATTGAAGCGATGCGCTGTCTTGTTTATCTGAACGGTGCAGCGTTGGATAAAGGCCACAACCACGCAGATGAAAATGAGCGCAAAAAAGCTATGGGACTTGCCGAGCTTTTGACGCCGCTTTCAAAAG
>JAEPMY010000020.1 GCA_017643685.1 Sneathiella sp. | reverse complement strand
GGTTTTAAATATGTAAACGGACACCCCAAAAATACCAAAGAAGGTTTTCAGACAGTTACTGCGTTTGGTGTTCTCTCCAATGTCAGTAATGGTTACCCAGTTCTGGTCAGTGAAATGACGGTACTTACTGCCCTTCGAACAGCTACAACGTCTGCCTTAATCGGCAAATACCTTGCACCAGAAAACAGCCGCGTTATGGCTATGATTGGCAACGGAGCTCAATGCGAATTTCAAGCAATGGCTTTCAAGGCAATTTGTGGCATTGAAGAGGTTCGGCTATTTGATATTGATCCAAAAGCAACAGAAAAAGCGGCCCGAAACCTTCGAAATACTGGATTGAAAATCGTCTCCTGCAGTAGCTCGGAAGAAGCAGTAGCTGGTGCGGACATCATCACGACCTGTACGGCTGACAAGCAATATGCGACCATTCTGACCGACAACATGGTTGGTTCTGGTATCCATATCAACGCCATTGGTGGGGATTGCCCCGGCAAGACGGAGCTACATAAAGATATTTTGCTACGATCAGATATTTTTGTTGAATACCCACCACAAACAAGAATTGAGGGTGAAATCCAGCAACTTACTGATGATCATCCTGTAACTGAATTTTGGCAGGTAGTAACAGGCGAGCATAAAGGTCGCAAAAGCGCGAACCAAATTACGCTTTTTGATAGCGTTGGTTTTGCAACTGAAGACTTTTCTGCACTTCGTTACATCCATGACCTACTTCAGGGCACAGATAAATTTACCAAACTTGACATGTTGGCTGATCCAGACGATCCGCGCGATTTGTTTGGAATGGTCAATCGTGCAAACGTTGCCTGATTATCGTCAAAGGAAAAAATCGACACTATGATCTTCGCCCATCATATGCACCGTTGAAATCTGCGGCGGGGTTGAGGCAATCTCAGCCCCGCGGCGGAATACATGCAAACGCGCGGGGCGAAGACGTAAAGCTTCGATCTCGTCACGGGCCTGCAACACAACTAAATCAGCATTGCATCCAACCTCAAGACCATAGCTTTCAAGTCCTAGCGCTTTTGCACCGTTGGATGTGACAGCCTTGAACATATTCCGCATCTCTGCCTGCCCTGTCATTTGTCCAACATGCAGCCCCATGGACGCCACCTCAAGCATGTCATGTGAACCTAGAGAATACCAAGGGTCCATCACACAATCATGACCAAAGGCGACGTTGATATCGGCTGCCATCAGTTCTTTGACCCGTGTCATACCGCGGCGCTTGGGATACGTATCATGGCGCCCCTGAAGGGTAATATTAATCAACGGGTTTGCAACCGCATGAAGTTCTGCTTCTGCCATTAAAGCCATCAGCTTGGAAACATAATAGTTATCCATGGAATGCATGGATGTCAGGTGTGAACCTGTAACCCGGCCTTCCAGACCGAACCGGCTTGTCTCGCGTGCGAGCATCTCAACATGACGAGACATTGGATCATCGCTTTCATCGCAATGCATATCCACCATGAGGCCTCGATCTGCTGCCAACTGACACAGCGCTGTTATTGAAGCGGCCCCGTCTTGCATGGTGCGCTCAAAATGGGGGATACCTCCGACGACATGCACCCCCTTGTCCAGCGCCCGAACCAAGAGTTCCTCGGCCTCTGGATCGCGATAGAAACCATCTTGCGGAAACGCGACAAGTTGCAGATCAAGATAGGGTTTCACCTCATCCACAACCTCCAACAGCGCATCCACTGCCAACAGGCTTGGGTCACAAATATCAACATGAGAGCGGATCGCCAGATTACCATTAGCAACGGCCCAACGACATAATTCATGTGCTCTGCTTTTGATATCACCCGCATCCAAAATAGGCTTCACCTCACTCCAAAGGGCAATACCCTCAAGCAAAGTGCCGCTTTCGTTCACCCGTGGCCGCCCATAGGTCAGGGTTGCATCCATATGAAAATGACTGTCCACAAATGGAGCCGTTACCAGATATCCTTTCACATCTAGAACGCGCCCGGCCTCCCCGTCAATTTGGGGGGCGACTTCAACTATTTTACCGCCTTGAACAGCAATGTCGTTCAGTTGAGTATCACCGCCAGCAAGGCGAGCGTTTTTAATCAAAAGATCAAGCATGGGAATATCTCCTTACCGCTGTCCACGTCGGAAAGGCACCAACAAAGCCTTTGGATAAGCCGCTTTGCGGGACATAACGATTAGTGCCAGAATACTGAACACATATGGCATCATCAAATAGAACTGATATGGTATCAAAGTACTACTGGATTGTTGAACCCGGATCTGAATAGCATCAAATGCGGCAAATAGCATCGCACCCAAAAGCGCTTTCCCTGGACGCCAAGATGCAAAAATCACAAGCGCGATACAGATCCAGCCACGCCCGTTGATCATATCAAAATAGAATGCATCAAAGACCGAAATGGTCAGAAAAGCACCACCGACTGCCATAAAGCCACTTCCAACCATGACCGCCGCCGTACGCACCCGATAGACATCAATTCCCTGAACTTCGACCGCCATCGGGTTTTCCCCAACCATCCGAACGGCAAGCCCCATCGGCGTGCGATAGAGAACGTATGCGACAACACCGACAAGGATAAAAGCAAGATAGGTAAGCGGCGATTGATTAAACAACGCCTGTCCTAACACCGGAATTTCAGACAAAAATGGCACCGCATAGTTTTCGAACGGAACAATCTTTGGCGGTGTTGTCACACCCGGCAACATCATACGAAAAGAATAATAGGTAAGTGCTGTGGCAAGCATCGTAATGCCGATACCAGTGACATGTTGCGACAACCCCATATAAACAGAGAATGCACTATGCAGCAGGCCAAACAGCATACCAAATACAGCAGCAACCAGAACGGCGGTCCAAAGATCCCCCCCTTGATAAACCCACATCCACGCGACCATAGCACCAGTGGTCATGATACCTTCAATTCCGAGGTTCAAGACACCTGCTCGTTCACAAATAAGCTCACCCAAAGTTCCAAAAATCAGCGGCGTTGCCATGCGAATGGTGGCAGCCCAGAAACCAATATTGAGGAACATTTCAAAAAATTCCATAACGTCCCTCCCTCTTTAAGCTCTGAACCGGATACGCATACGGGTCAACATTACGGCGAGCATCACCATAAGAAGTGATCCTGCGGTAATTACGTCTGCGATATAGTTAGAAACATCCATGGCACGGCTCATACTGTCAGCACCATTATAAATGCCTGCAAAAAAGAGAGCGGCAACAATTACTCCAAGTGGGTTCAGACCCGCAAGCATCGCAACAGCGATACCTGTATATCCAAACCCCGGTGAGATATCGAGAGTAAGATATTCCTTGGTACCTGCAACTTCAGTTACCCCGGCGCAAGCCGCCAGACCACCAGAAATCAATGCCGTCCGGATTATTGTCTTATTGATGGGAATACCCGCAAATCTAGCTGCCTCAGGATTATGTCCAACAGCCCGAATTTCCAATCCCCATTTGGTTTTGCTCATCACCAGCCAGATGACAACAGCCATGACCACCGAGATAATAAGTCCTGCGTGAAGGCGCGTTTTTGCCAAAAGATTTGGCAAAATTCCCTCCTCCAAGACAGGGGCACCTTGCGGCCATCCCATGGCCATTGGGTCTTTCCAAGGACCAAACAACAAATAATTTGCAAATAGTAGGATCACAAAATTTAAAAGAAGAGTGGTCACAACCTCGTCCACTTTCAATCTTGTTTTAAGCAGAGCGGGAAACAGCAGCAGCAATCCACCAGCTGTTGCGCCCACAATGAATAAGAAAGGGATCATTAAATATGGCGGAAGCTCAATCAGACCGGTTCCAAAATACGTAACCGCGAGTGCACCAGCGTAAAGCTGTCCCTCCCCGCCAATGTTCCAAAGCTTTGCTCGAAACGCGACAGCCGCAGCTAGACCGGTGAGGATTAGAGGCGTCGCCCGAACCAATGTTTCCGCTATCGCAAATTTTGATCCAAAAGCACCGACAAAAAGCGCCACATAACTTTCAAACAAGGGGGCCCCCGCCCACATGATTAGTCCGCCGCTTAAAATCAGTACAATTGTAACCGCAATGATCGGCGCAGAAACCGTCATCCAAAGCGGGGTATGCTGACGAGGCTCAAGCTGCATGAGAGGCCTCCATCTCACTAAACCCTTCACCGCTCATCAACAAGCCTAACTGTTGCTGGGTGACGTCATCAGCATCTAAGGGTTGGCTACACATCCCGTGATACATCACGACCACCTTATCGGAGAGAGACAATAGCTCCTCAAGATCTTCTGAAATGAGAACAACTCCTGCGCCTCGCGCCCGAGCCTTGAACAACTGTTCATGAACAAATGTCGCCGCACCTACATCAAGGCCGCGGGTTGGCTGGTTTGCCAAAATTACATCTGGCTTATTCTCAAGGGCGCGGGCGAGAATAACTTTCTGCATATTGCCGCCAGATAAACTTCTAATCATGGTATCAGGGGCGGCACCGCGGATATCAAATGCCGTGATCAAGCCTTTCGCATGTTTTGTGATAGATGACATATTGAGCCAGCCAAATTTGGAGAAGCGGCTATCATTATATTCTTCAAGGATCAGGTTTTCTTCTACCGAAAACTCGCCAACAGCGCCTTCTACGTGACGATCTTCCGGCACCCTGCCAACCCCATGTGCAATCATGTCCGATGGATTGAAGCGGGTAAGGCCTTCCCCCTTTAAAGTAACACTCCCTTTTACCGGCGTCACTAATCCCGCCAGCAAATCAGATAGAGCCCCCTGGCCATTTCCCGAAACACCAGCTATTCCAATGATTTGGTGACGATGTAGTGACAAAGAAATATTCTTGAGAAGAGCATGTCCTCCCTCTTGGGCCGTCACACCTTCGATTGCAAGGAGAGTTTCCCCTGCTGTCATCTTGACCCGTTCCGGCTTCTCAACCGCTTCTCCGACCATCTTCTCAGCAATGATCTCGCGGGAGGCTTCGGATACAGGAAAGTTGGCAACCAGTTTACCATGCCGCAACACCGCAATATCATCAGCGATGGCCATCACCTCTCCCAATTTGTGAGAGATAAAAATGACAGACAACCCTTTTGCCAACATGTCTTTTAAGGTCGCAAAAAGTTGATCTGCCTCTTGCGGCGTCAGAACGGCTGTCGGCTCATCCAAAATCAAGATTTTAGCACCTCGGTAAAGGGCTTTCAGAATTTCAACTCTTTGTTTTTCCCCGACACTGAGATCTTTTATTTGTGTGTCCGGCTCAACTTTGAGGCCAAATTCTTCGGCAAGCTTTTGGATTTTTGCTTTAGCTGCAGCTATATCCCTCGTCACACTCCAGAGTGGCTCTGTGCCAAGTGTGATATTCTCAAGCACTGTCAGGTTATCCGCGAGCGTAAAATGCTGATGCACCATACCGACACCGTGCGAAATAGCCTCCGCGGGGTTACTGGCGCGTAGTGCTTTTCCAAAAACCTCAATGCTGCCTTCATCGGCCATATAATGGCCGAAAATAATATTCATCAGGGTCGTCTTACCGGCCCCATTTTCACCCAGCAGAGCAAGCACCTTGCCTTTATTCAGAGAAAAACTGATGGCGTCATTGGCTACCAAAGAGCCAAATCGCTTGGTAATTCCATTAACGGATAGAACGGTTTCCGGTTCTGACAAGGCTGCCCCCATAAAAATGGGGTGGACGCATCGTCCACCCCGTAAATCAACTTAGATTAGAAAGTAGATTTCGGCTCAGCGTCGTTAATTTCCACTTCAAATTCACCCGCTTTGATCTGAGCCGCAAGCTCTTCAACCTTGGCTTTTGCTTCTGCAGGGATTTTTGCATCAAACTCGTAGAATGGAGACAGGGATGCGCCACCTTTTTGCATCATTGTCCATTCTTTATAGTTTTCAGCAGTGAATTTGCCTTCTTTTACAAGGCCAACAGCATGATCGATCGCGTTTTCCATATGCCAAAGGGCGGAAGCAACAACTACGTCTGTTCCATTTTCTTCTTTGTTCATATCGTTCACGTTACCAAAAGCAATAATGCCTTTTTCGCGCGCCGCATCAACAACCCCTGCCCGCTCTGCATACAGAACGTCTACGCCAGCTTCAACCTGTGCAAAAGCAAACTCTTTCGCTTTTGGAGGATCATACCAAGAGCCAATGAAGGAGACTTTAAATTCGACATCTGGGTTCACAGATTTCGCACCGGCCATGAAGGCGTGGAACAAACGGTTCACTTCACCAATTGGGTAACCCCCGACCATACCGATTTTGTTGGTTTTGGTCATGGACCCTGCGATCACACCCATCAGGTAACAAGGCTCGTGGATGTAGTTATCAAACACAGAGAAATTCTCGCCAGATTCTTTTCCTGGATCGCCCATAAGGAAGGCTACATTTGGATAATCTTTGGCTACTTTGCGTGCTTCACGGCTGATACCAAAAGCTTCACCAACGATTAGGTTGACGCCACTTTCCGCATATTCTCGCATCACACGGACATAGTCTGTGTTCGCAACCTTTTCGGAAAACACATATTCGATGTTACCAGCTTTTTCCGATGCATCCAGCGCCCGGTGCAGTGTGGCAACCCATTTCTGCTGAACAGGAACGGTATAAATACCCGCCACCTTAATTTTTTCAGCCATAGCTGATGTAGCGCCGACCATAACGGCGATACCTACAACGATGGCTGAAATGAATTTCTTCATCCCCATTTCGCTCTCCTTGCTGTGACAGTGGCTCTCATGACCACCGATTTCTGACATGTTTGCATAGTGTTTTACAAAACCCGTGCCAACTCGCAGTCAAACAAGTCTGGTTCTGATAATTCACATGGATATTTGACCAAATGGTCAGTAATTCCTTGCAATTACACGACAATTGTCACCCCTTATAGAGGGATGGTAGTTTGAAGAAAATCAAAAAATGACAGTAAAATGACGACTGCGTATGTGTCATTTGCCTAAAATGAAGGCAAAACGAAAAGCTGATGAAAAATCAGCCTTCCATTTCAAAAGCCTAGAGCAGTAGTTCAAATCAACCGGACCGTACTTCAGATAAAAAACGATCCAGTTGCTGCTGCAAATGAGCAGCCTGCTCTGCAAGTGCCTCCGCTCCATCTCTAGTTTTTTCAATTTTTTGTGCAGAATCTTGTATATAGCTATTTACTTCACCGACCCCTTGCTCAATCTGGGCGGATTCGGTAGCAGCCTCATTTACATTACGTGAGATGCCAACAACCGTATCATTTTGCTGTTCGATAGCGCTGAAAATTTGCTCCACGTTCTCTTTCATTTCTTCGACGGTTCGAAGGATTTCTTCTGAAGCACTTTCCGCCTGGTTCGTTTCCACCTGAATATTCTTGATCCGATCTGTAATACCGGTGGTTACTGCCGCTGTTTGAGTTGCTAATTTTTTCACTTCCGCAGCGACGACAGCAAATCCACGGCCGGCATCTCCAGCTCTTGAGGCTTCGATACCAGCGTTCAAGGCTAACAAGTGAGTTTGATTGGCGATATCTTGAATTTGCTCCACACTTTCATTCACTGTCACCACTGCGGCGGCCAAGCTTTGAATAATACTTGTTGATTTTTCAGCATTATTGAACGCTTGGGACGACGCATTATGACTATTTTGAATAAACCCTCGAATTTGAGATAGCGACGTTACCAACTCTTCTGTTGCTTGCGCCACATTTTGCATATTCGCAGCCCCTTGCGACGCAGCGGAAGCAACAGACAAGTTTTTGTGCTGCGTCGTTGCAGACGCATCAGATACCAATTCAGCTGTCTGCTTCATATCTCGCGCGCGGCCGACAACATCAATAACAACTTTATTTGCCGTTTGCTCGAAGGAGTTTGCTAGATTGTCTAAAGTTCTGCGGCGCTCTTCGGTCGCTTGTGCCTCCTGAAGCAATGCCTCCTGTTGGCGACGTGCCTCTTCCTCGCGTTGTTTACGGGCACTCTCCTCTTCAGCCTCTCGCAACGCTCTTTCTTTCTCTAATGCTTCATTTGCAAGCCGTTCTTTTTCGACGGCTGTTCTTCGAAATATTTCGACCTGAGACGCCATTTTCCCAATTTCATCAGCGCCGTCCACCGTCACATCAAACTCGGTGCGACCTAAAGCAAGTTCCTGCATAAATTCAGCCAATTTAGATAATCGCTGGACGATATTTCGCCGCACAACAAGCAACAAAATAAGAAGAGAGATCAGAACAATACCAACAAGGATATATATCAAAAGCTGAGTTGAGAGCGCCCCCGCCTCAGAGGCCATTTGCATGCTAATCTCTGCATCTCCAACTAACCGAGATGCTAACTGATCAATCTCTGTATTGATCATCTCCAAGATTGCAATAGTCTTCCCTTGTGCTGTTGTCAGCTCCCCTTCCATCTCAGCAAGCTGCACTTTCACATCAAACATATTTTTCGGAGATTTACGCTTGGAATACTCGATGAAATTAGTAACTGGAGCCTTCAAATCATCGTAAGCAGGCGTCCCAACGAACCCCCGATAAGCAGACTGCAAGCGCCCAACTTCTTTGGCATTTTGGCGATACAGTCTAACAATATCGGACTTACTATTTAGCCCAGACAGCTCTTTAATATTAGCGATAACCAGATTTGCTGACGCAGTTATACTTCCGGCATAATTAATTGCACTGACACTGGTATCCGCCAGATGCCGACCTAAATCCCCAATATTCTCAGCGCTTTCAATCTCTCTAAGCTGGGTTTGCAGATCCAAAAGTGTGTTAATATTTAACGGTAAAACCAAAGACGAGAGGTCACTGTAAGCTTTCGCAAGCTCCGCATCAAAGGTTTCATATTGTATTTTCAAAGAGAGATAATTTTTGAGTGTAGTCGTTTCACTATCAATTATGGCGACGAACTCACTCAGTGATTGGGAAAGCGCTTTCACATCCTCTTCACTGGTCACCTGACGAAGGCGACTTATATTTAGTTCAGCTGCTGCCAGTATATCCGACAAACGCTCTGAACGAGTTGCGAGGTCTGTGGTATTTTCTGAAGACAACAGTAAATTGGCAGTCTGTGTCAGCTCAGCCATATTTGCTTTAATATTCATCCCACTGATCATACTGGGAAGTGTTTTATTAGAAACATTTCTGGTTTGTTGACTCAGGTCATCTACGGACCGGACTCCCAGAAATGTGCTCAATATATTGAGCAAGAGAACCAACAGAAATGCAATGCCCAGCTTAACGCCAATATTGCCACTAATCCGACCGAATAATTTCAAAAATGGGTTCGGGATCGCCTGAAAGACCGAGCTCTTTCGCTCAGCTTCAAAATTCAACATATCTAGATTACCTAACTTACTCAACGCACCCCATACTTAGGTATTCGAATAAAATATGCCGTTAGGTATAATCAACCACGGATCAATGAAATTATTATGACAAAAATAAACTGAGCTTATGGCATCGGCAGATTACCGAGCAGCACGAAGCATCTAGCAACCCGTAGAATAAATCCTATTAATTTTAACTGAATTGACAATGGCACATGGGGCTAGCACCTTGGATCGGTGCCAACAAAAATCGGGAAAAAGGCACTCTCGAGGGGATCTTCATGCCTAAGTTTTTCATTACTTTACTAATGCTTATTTTGCTAGTTATAGCGGCTGGTTACCTCTATCTCACCCCCTCCAGCCAAGAACAAGAATATGTGCTAATGGGAACCATCTTAACGATGGAAGCAGATCAGCCAGAAACAAATGCTGTGTGGGTCAAAAACGGCGTCATTCAAGCCGTTGGCCAACCGGCTATAGTTGCTGCGGAAACAAAGAGTTTGCCAATTATCAGTCTTGGTGAACAAGTTCTAACTCCCGGCCTTATCGAACCACACACCCATCCCGTAGCAGCGGCATTACTTGGTGCCACCGTTGATGTCAGCGCCTTCACTCATAATTCTCGCAGTGAAATAATGACCACTCTTAAAGAAGCTGCGAATGGTTTCGCACTTACACCTTGGCTCATTTCTTTTGGTTGGGATCCAGTTGCCATTGATGATCTGGATTCACCAACTCTGGAAGAGCTTGACGCTCTCTCATCCGATCGTCCTATTGTGATCCTTACCCAAATGATGCATGAGGCTTATCTAAATAGTGCCGCCTTCAAAGCGGCCGGCGTTAAAATTATAGATAAAGAGGATCACACCGAAGGCTTTATCCGTGACCAGAAAGGGAAACTCACCGGAACGGTTAGAGAGGTTGCCGCAATTAGCAAAATTGTGAGCGCAGCACCTTCTGCACCTGAAAACGCATCCGAGCTACTGCTCCGTCTTCAATATAAGAAATATGCCAAAGCCGGCTATACGACAATTGGTGTTACAGGGGCTGTCGGACGGCTCACTGATCCCGTCGCCTCCCTTCGAAAAATTAGCCGCGAAGACATTAGCCCTCTCCGCACATTTGTATACCTTCTGCCAAATCAGGTAGAGGCACACCCTCTCGGTGGGGACGACAGATTCAAGGTCCTTGGGCTTAAGCTGTGGTTAGATGGCTCCCCTTTCACGGGTGGCGCAGCTTTTGAAGATGGATATCACGATAGTGAACTCACAAAGCATCGACTGGGCATCCCTCATACCCACAGAGGAGATCTAAATTACACTCTAAATGACCTCAGAAAAATAATTCCATCCTATCACGCCAAAGGATACCAAATAGCTCTTCACGTGCAGGGGGAGCGCGCGATTGAAGAAGCACTCACTATTTTTGAAGAGGTTCAGAAAACCGCACCTACACCCGGCCTTCGTCATCGCTTGGAACATAATGCCCTTATCACTGCAGATCAGCTTGACCGAGCTAAAGCCCTTAACATGTCCACTGGGTTCTTTGTCGATCACGTCTATTTCTACGGTGATGCACTGCCCCATCTCATTGGCCCAGAGCGAACGGCCCGATATATGCCCGTTAAAACCGCACTTGAGAAAAATATAGCCGTCAGCCTTCACGGGGATCACCCAGCTACCCCTGTAAATGCTATCCGAGTCATGAAAACCGCGACCCAGAGACTGTCAAAGTCTGGAAAAACACTAACAGCTGCCGATCAGGCAATAACAGCTGAACAAGCGCTTTTCGCCATGACGATAGGCGGCGCCATGCAGCTCGGCCAGCAAGAGAAAATTGGCTCAATCAAAAAAGGTAAGTTAGCGGATTTCACTCTATTTAATAAATCTCCCCTGCTCAGCCTAAAGAATAAATCGGATGACCTGCTGGTGGTTAAAACTTGGAAAGCGGGCCAGGAGACAGATGTCCACGCCCTCACCTGGGAGCATATTAAACTCGGCCTCTCAGCCTTAAAGGAAATACTGGCTGAATAACTTCATTCAAGAAAATTCCACATTCACTCGATACGCAATGAATAATACTTGCATTTGCAAGTATTATTCATTATATCACTTTTCATGAAAACATTATCGAGCCTCAATGCGGTAAGGCTTTTACAGTCCGCAGACGAACTTCGTGCACGCCTTGCGGGAGAATTTTCCTCAGTGCATGGTATCTCTATCAACGAATTTTTTATGCTACTGCACCTTAAAAAAGCAGAAAATACTCGTCTCTCCCGCGCGGAGTTAGCTAAACGAATGCATGTCAGCGCCTCTACCGTTACACGTATGGTGGCGCCAATGGAGAAAATCGGACTGGTCAACCGTCAGGTAGATGAGCGCGATGCCAGAATTGCATTTGTTGCTTTAACGAATGCTGGTGATACAAAACTGGAAGAAGCGCTTGCTACTTTTGAAAAACGGGCGGGTTACTTCTTCCAAGATCGGTGGACTGAGGAAGAACTCGACCAGCTATCAGAGCTATTATACCGGCTGGTATCTGGAAGCATCTCTAACTTGAGCTGACCTTTCAAATCATGGCTTGGCTCTCTTATTTGTCAGCTCAAACAGCCAAACCATCCGGTCAATAAACCACAACTTAGAAAGCATCATAATCACCATCCCACATATGGTGATTATGATATCCAACTGAATTATTCCGTATATAAACGGAATAGCGCCAAGGCCGGCGCTCATATTCAAAAGCGTTGTTATTCTTGCAAATTCAAATGGTATAGGGATCTCATGCCTTCTCAGCCAAATCTGCTCACCAAGCACTCCTTTAGACATCCAATTATCGAGGCTTTTCGGCTCTGGAAAAATTCGGGGATTTAGCCAACTCCATATCACAATTGCCACTCCAAGACCAAACGCCCAGTAATCAATCCATACCCGGCTCCAGGCAGCCAAAGCGATTAGCGGTAGAATACTCACTCTGCTCCAGCCGCTCCACGGATTGGCATGCCGCCGCCAGACTTCATCTGACATCCCAAAGATCTTCGCCGCAATTAACCCGATATCCAATACGCCCCCTCAACTAGCGATGAAAAACGCCCTGAAACGCCTAAATTACAGAAGGTTAACTTATATAAGAAGAGCGCACGCGCGCACGTATTAAATCGCTATTATGTGCGAAGTAATACATTTATCCCGAATATTTTTGGGAGTTCTGCTTTCAAATCCAAGAGGTGAGGATGGTGCCGCCGGAGAGAATTGAACTCTCGGCCTCTCCCTTACCAAGGGAGTGCTCTACCACTGAGCTACGGCGGCAAAATCTGTTAGAACAGCGCGGAATATATAAGGTTTTGCGCCCTTGTCAAAGAGTTTCTATAAATACGTAAATTCAAGAAAAAACGCAATAGTTAGAGACCAAATTACCCGGTGCCTGAAAGCCGTTTAATAGAATTTTCCAGACCAATTAATTGCTGCGAGCGGCAATAGCGAACTGCAGCTTTCAACCCCACAGCTTGTATAAGTTTTCTTGCTGCCTCTTCTTGCACATTGGTACGGCCTTTCTGGTATACTGTTGCATTTTGCATCACATTTCCTCCTTTGCCTTGCTCTTGGGTATGTCGTTGCAGATCGGGTGCCAGTTCACTCTTTCTTGCCAAATTCTTGGAATCTGATTAGGTGAATGAGGAAAAACATTGAGAATTGACGATGACTGACAACGACAAAAAGCAGAACAGAGACAAAGAGCGGCAAGAGAAGGCTGATCGTCTTTCCGACGCTCTTCGGGAAAATTTGAGAAAACGCAAAGCCCTTCAAAGGGGCCGAGGTGCAGCTGCACCAGATGCCATCAAAAACAAAAACCGCCTAACGGATTGATCCCTTACCAATCCGGTTGAGGTAAGGCTTGGCCCACGGCATAACTATCTATAAGATGCCGAAACGCTATAACCTTGGGAGACCCATACGCATGTCCATCCTGTCCGATAAATGGATTAGAACTGCCGCGCAGGAACAGAAAATGATCGAACCGTTTGTGGAGAGCCAGAAACGGGAAAATATGATCTCATACGGCCTTTCCTCTTATGGATATGACGCACGGGTATCTGACGAGTTTAAAATTTTTACCAATGTGGATTCGGCAACTGTTGACCCAAAAAACTTCTCCGATGACAGTTTTGTTGACAGAAAAACAGACGTCTGTGTGATTCCGCCAAACTCATTTGCACTGGCGCGAACAGTCGAGTATTTCCGCATTCCTCGTGATGTTCTGGTGATTTGCCTTGGTAAATCCACTTATGCCCGCTGCGGGATCATCGTGAATGTCACCCCGCTCGAGCCGGAGTGGGAAGGTCATGTAACCCTTGAGTTTTCAAACACAACGCCGCTTCCAGCAAAGATTTATGCCAACGAGGGAGCCTGTCAGTTCTTGTTCCTAAAAGGCAATGAACCTTGCGAAGTATCTTATAAAGATCGCGCAGGTAAGTATTTCGGACAGACGGGCGTTACCCTCCCAAGGCTCTAAGCCCTATCCTTGCCATAATCCAAAGGCAATTAATTGAGGCGTCACACTTGCACGGCGCCTCTTTTGCTTTTAAAAACCGGTTTATTTTCCGGCTTATTCAGGAATATTTAAAAATATGGACAGCATTCGCATCCGGGGCGGCAAGCCTCTATATGGTAAAATTGAAATCAGCGGCGCCAAAAATGCCGCATTGCCGCTTATGGTTGCCTGTCTTTTAACTGACGAGACCGTTACGCTTCGTAATTTGCCTCATGTGGCTGATATTACAACTCTGATTAATCTATTATGTCAGCATGGTGTCAAAGCCCATATGAACGGGCATGATGGTGGCAGTTCTGCCGGGCGTTCCATATGCCTGACGGCTGAAGAAATCACCAACACCGAAGCCCCGTACGATATTGTCCGAAAAATGCGGGCGGGCGCACTGGTGTTGGGCCCCCTTCTCGCACGTGTTGGCAAGGCAAAAGTCTCTCTTCCAGGTGGCTGCGCAATTGGCACCCGCCCCATGAACCTTCATGTTGATGGGTTGGAAGCCATGGGCGCCAAAATCGACATTGAAGCTGGTTACATGGTCGCAGAAGCACCAAACGGCTTGAAAGGCGCGGAAATTCGTTTTGATACAGTCTCCGTTGGCGCGACCGAAGATTTGCTGATGGCCGCCTGCCTTGCGGATGGTGTCACAGTGCTTGAAAATGCTGCGCGTGAACCGGAAATTACTGATTTGGTTCTGCTGCTGCAGGCGATGGGCGCTGATATCGAAGGGATCGGAACCGATCGCCTTGTTGTCACAGGCAAGCCAAAACTACACGGCGCAGAATATTCTGTTATGCCAGACCGGATTGAAACCGGCACTTATGCCATGGCCGCCGCGATTACAGGCGGAAAGGTTGAGCTTACCAATACCCGTGCAGACCTGATCGAAGCGGTCATTGAGGTGATGGAAGAAGCCGGGATCACCGTTGAACGGACGGAAAATGGCATGATCGTCAGCCGTGACCCGAATAGTCCTATTCTGGGCGTTGACGTTCAAACACAACCTTACCCCGGCTACCCAACTGATATGCAAGCGCAACTTATGGCACTAATGACAGTTTCAAGCGGGGCCTCGATGATCACGGAAACCATTTTCGAAAACCGCTTCATGCATGTACCGGAGCTTTCACGCCTTGGCGCGAACATTAATGTTCATGGCCGATCGGCTATGGTGCGCGGTGCAAAAGAGCTGGTTGGCGCTCCTGTTATGGCTACAGACCTGAGAGCCTCTGTCTCACTGGTACTTGCGGGCTTGGCAGCAAGCGGTGAAACAGTTATCAATCGGGTATATCATCTGGACCGCGGATATGAGAGGCTAGAAGAAAAACTGGCTGCCTGCGGTGCGGATATTTCACGCGCTCAGGGAGACTGACGCAAAAGAACAAGCAGGATCAGGTCAAGATGAACGGATTGAAGCTAAAAGCCATTAGTGCAGATGAGGTTGAGATCCTCTCCGCTGCGTTGGAGGGGGCGATTACAAGCCCGGGAGAGCTCAGCTATTCCTCTAAAAGCCGTCAATTTACGATGACTGCCTCTCGCTTTATGTGGGAACAATTTGATCGCTCGGCATCAAAAACAGGTCATCGCACCCGATCTGGCCTGTTAATCACGGATATATTGAGCGCCCGCCGCCAAAATCTGCCACAAAACCCAGACACTGCACTTGAACTTCTTTCACTCGAAGCCACTGCAGGTGAGGATGGTGCCGCAGAGCTGACTCTCCATTTTGCGGGCAGCACTAGCATTGCCCTTAGCGTAGAATGCGTGGACATAGCCCTGACCGACGTGGGCGATGCGTGGGAGACAGATGTCATTCCCGCACATGAATTGGACAAAGAAAACAGCTAATCCAAATTTCCCATTTATTTTTTGACAACAGAACCTGATATAAGAAACCAGTAGGTTACTGAATACGGAGCAAATAAGTGTCCTCCACTGAAGAGTTGGTGATCGCCCTGCCAAAAGGGCGTATTTTGAAAGAGGTAATGCCCCTGATCCGAAAAGTGGGCATTGAACCAGAGTCGGCATTTGATGACCCGGCCAGCCGTCTGCTGCATTTCAAAACCAACCATCCAAATATTTCCATCATTCGAGTTCGCTCCTTTGACGTGGCAACATTTGTGGCCTTTGGCGCTGCGCAGCTTGGTGTTGCAGGTAATGATGTGTTGCTTGAGCATAACTATTCAGAGATTTATGCGCCTCTCGATCTGGATATTGGGCACTGCTATCTTGCGGTGGCTCAGCCAACAGATCTTGAAGATGACAAAGACCCACAGCGGTGGAGTCACGTTCGCATCGCAACTAAATATCCAAATCTCACACACCAACATTTTGCAAGTCAGGGCATTCAGGCTGAGTGCATCAAGCTTTCCGGTGCTATGGAACTTGCGCCGGGCCTTGGTCTTTGCCGCCGTATTGTTGACTTGGTTTCATCAGGTGCGACGCTAAAAGCGAACGGCCTTGTAGAAGTGGAAAAGATCCTCGATATCACCTCTCGTCTTGTCGTCAACCGGGCGGCACTCAAAACCCGCTCTGTTGAACTAAACGGCTGGATTGAGAAATTTCGGGAGGCTGTGAATGAGCGCTAGATTTTCCATTTCTGACGCCGATTTTGAACAACGTTTTCAGGATGTTCTCGGCCAAAAGCGAGAGACCGATGCCGATGTCAATGACACGGTTGCTCGTATTTTGCAGGATGTCAAAAATCGCGGCGATGAAGCCGTGATTGAATATACAAACCAGTTTGATCGACTTGACCTGAAATCCGGGGCTGACCTCAAAGTCACTTCCGAAGAGATAAAGGCAGCTAAAGCCAAATGTGATGAGAAGACATTATCTGCGCTCTCCATCGCGGCAGAGCGCATTAAATCCTATCACGAGAAGCAGAAACCTGAAAACCTCCGCTATACAGATGCAGACGGGATTGAGCTCGGTTATCGCTGGACTGCGATTGAGGCTGTCGGCCTTTATGTTCCAGGCGGTCTTGCCACCTATCCTTCCTCTGTATTGATGAACGCTATTCCTGCGAAGGTGGCAGGCGCGACACGCCTTGTGATGGTGGTTCCGACACCAGATGGTACGATTAACCCTCTCGTGCTTGCGGCGGCTGATCTTTGCGGTGTTGATGAAGTGTATCGTATTGGCGGTGCTCAAGCCGTTGCTGCCCTTGCGTATGGAACAGACACAATTGCCAAAGTCGATAAAATCGTCGGCCCTGGAAATGCATTTGTTGCCACAGCTAAAAAGCAGGTTTTTGGAACCGTTGGCATCGATATGATTGCCGGTCCGTCCGAAATCCTAGTGGTCGCGGACAATAAAAATGATCCTGCCTGGATTGCCGCGGATCTTCTGTCTCAAGCAGAGCATGATCCGGTTGCGCAGAGCATTTTAATCACCGACGACGCTACCTATGCTGAAGAAGTAGAAAAGGCGGTACAGCATCACCTCACTACGCTCCCGCGCACAGATATCGCAGGGGAGAGTTGGAAGAATTATGGTGTGATCATTGTCGTTGATCATATGGATCAGGCTCCAGCCCTTGTCGACAGGCTCGCACCTGAACATTTAGAGCTTTGCGTCGATGACCCTGATCTCCTATCAGAGAAAATCTCTCATGCTGGTGCGATCTTCCTCGGGCGCTACACACCAGAGGCAATTGGGGACTATATCGCCGGACCTAACCATGTGTTACCGACAGCCAGAACCGCACGCTTTTCATCCGGACTTTCAACACTGGACTTTATGAAACGCTCCTCTCTGATTAAGCTGGACGCTGAAGGATTGCAAAAAATCGGCCCACCGGCGGTGGATTTGGCCAACTCAGAAGGCCTAGGGGCACATGCCCTTTCCATTGCCATACGGCTGAACATGCCGAAATAATAAAGGATCAAAACATGTCCGAAGAACGTCAGCGTATCGTCAACATAACCTTGGATGAGAAATCTGTGGTGCGGCGGAACGCTGACATCGAGCATGAGCGCAAAGTCGCAATTTTTGACCTCTTGGATGCCAATAATTTCTCGTTGAAGGATTACCCGGATGACGGCCCCTTCTCTCTTCATCTCGCTATCGAAGACAACCGTCTCATTTTTGATATCCGGGCAGAAGACGATGTTACAGAGCTTTTGCGGCTCCCGCTTCCGGTGATCACATTTCGCCGGGTCATCAAAGACTATTTCCAGATTTGCGAGAGCTACTTCGACGCGATTAAATCGGCAACCCCGTCTAAAATCGAAGCGATTGATATGGGCCGCCGTGGGCTGCACAACGAGGGGACAGAGCTACTTCTGGAACGACTGAATGATCGCATCAACACAGATTTCGATACAGCTCGTCGCCTCTTTACGCTGATCTGCGTTTTACACATTCGGGGCTAAGGTGTTGAACGTCAAGTTTAAGACCTGTGCCGCCCCAACCGGACGGAGGGAATAACGCATGTCTGCCCTCGATCCCACTAGCGTTCTTTTTGCCTGCACTCACAACAGTGTCCGCTCCCCTATGGCTGAAGCGATTATGCGAAGCCTTTATGGAAACCGGATATATGTGGCGAGTGCTGGGGTTCGGGCAACCGAAATTGATGGGTTCACCATTGAGGTGATGTCAGAAATTGGCCTTGATGTGGAAGACCACTATTCCAAAAACTTTGATGAACTCGAAGATGGCTCATTTGATCTAATCATTTGTCTTTCAAAAGAGGCAAAAATCAAGGCAGACGAAATCACCCGCACTATGGCCTGTGA
The DNA here is from genome assembly GCA_017643685.1 of Sneathiella sp. Classification (GTDB taxonomy): domain Bacteria; phylum Pseudomonadota; class Alphaproteobacteria; order Sneathiellales; family Sneathiellaceae; genus Sneathiella. The sequence goes on along the minus strand of JAEPMY010000020.1, from coordinate 24,899 downwards.
TGTAGAACATTGGATTACGGTTGACCCCTCTGAGGTGGAAGGCAACCGTGAAATGCGGCTCAACGCCTATCGTCAGGTCCGAGATGATCTGTACCAAAAAATCAAAACCCGATTTGCAACTGCCCCCGCCCCGTTGGTCTGATTTATGGTATAATTGCACCAAAGTCGCCGTTTTTGCGTAAACATCGGTGATCTCTGCTTCGCGATTGCAAACAAATACTTGCATTTTTGGGCGAGGCGACGCATTTTGCACCCCGAGTTTTAACTACTGAATATGGATATACATGGCTAAAGAAGAACTTTTGGAGTTTGAAGGCACCGTCACGGAACTTCTGCCAAACGCAATGTTCCGGGTGAAACTGGAAAATGACCACGAAGTACTTGCCCACACCGCCGGTAAGATGCGTAAACACCGCATCCGCGTCCTGGCTGGTGACCGTGTGACCGTTGAAATGACACCATACGACCTAACCAAAGGTCGCATCACATTCCGTTATAAATAACGGTTGAACGGGGATCCGGACCTCCCTTGGGGGAGGCCCGCCATTTGGCAGGTAACAACAGGTTATGACAGATCCTCATCGCGCCCACCGTCTTGTCTTGGCTTCGGCTTCCCCAAGACGGCGAGAGCTACTTTCTCAGATCGGCATATGCCCCGACGAGATTGACCCTGCCGACATTCCAGAAATTCCAAATGATGACGAACGACCTCATCATTTTGCGATGCGTCTTGCTGCAGAAAAAGCTGCGCATGTAAAACCCCGGCATGGCGGTGACTATATTTTAGCGGCGGACACCGTTGTCGCTGTCGGACGCCGTATTCTTGGAAAGGCAGAAGATGAGCAAGAAGCAAAGCGTTATCTTGCTCTTCTATCAGGCAGAAAACACCAAGTCTTTACAGGCTTCTCCCTCATCACACCAGATGGCAGGCAAATAACAAAACGTGTGACCAGTGATGTAACGTTCAAGCATTTGGATAATTATGACATTGCTCAGTATCTCGCATCAAAAGAGTGGCAAGGAAAAGCTGGCGCCTATGCCATTCAGGGGCTTGGCAGCTTAATGGTTCGCAAACTTCAAGGCTCTTACAGCAATGTGGTTGGCCTTCCCCTTTTTGAGGTGGCTAATCTTTTGTCAGGGAACGGGTTTGACGTTTGGCGCCTCGCACTTGAGGGCGGCGGTCCAGCATGAAACGCCAGCTTCTGATCGATGAAGGGGTTTTTGTAAACCGTGCCCTTCTGCTTCGTGATGAACAACCACAACAATTCACTCTGGAAAACACCAACTCTCCCTCCATGGTCCAAGCTGTATTCATGGGACGGGTCGCCTCTCATCTCAATGATATCTCGGCCGCGTTCATTGATCTTGGAGGCGGCAAATCAGCCTTACTGAAAGCGCAGGATTGGGATGGTGCCTTTGATAAGTCAAAACCTTTCAGCAGCCAACTGACTGAAGGCAGCCTGCTCCCCGTTCGGGTCATCAAAGATCCGATAGAAGACAAACCCTTTCAGGTCACTAACTTCTTAAACCTTGAACATCCTCTCCTCCATCTTCGCCCGTATTCGAGCAATATTCAATTTGCGAAATCCTTTAAGGATGAGACGAAAAAAGACATTCTTCAGAGGGAATTACTTGCATTTCCTGCGGGATTCTTGCTTCGCTCCAACGCAGTAAAAGCTCCCGCAGAAAGCGTGCTACAGATTGCGGGGCAACTATACCAGAAGTGGGAAAAGTTAGAGGTACGGATCAAGAGCACAACAGCCCCCACCTGTTTGATGCCGCCCCCAAGTTTCACCGAACGAATAATAAATCAATACGGCCATCAAGCGGATGAAATTTCGATCACGCCTGCGAGCCTGATTGCCAGCGTTAAAAATCAAGCGCCTGAAGTTGCCGATTGTATTCAGGCAAATGTAGCAACAATTTCTGTGGTTGATCCCAACTGGACAAGCGATTTTTTAGAAACGCGCCTACCCCTGGCCGGTGGTGGTCATGTGTCGATTGAACCAACCGAGGCGCTCGTCTCCATTGACGTCAATGCTGCAGGTATGGATCGTCATGCAGCGAACCGACAAGCGGCGAAATTAATTGCCCAAGAACTCCGCCTCCGCAATCTATCAGGTATGATCCTGATCGATTTTGCAGGGCAACAAACCAAAGAAGAAACCCGTGAGCTGAGCGCACTTCTCAAAAACGCGAGCAAAATTGACGTTTCCCGAATTGAAATATATGGCAGCTCGGCTCTTGGCCTCATGCAGATGACAAGGCAACGCTTATCCCCTCCCCTTAAAAGTGTTCTGAGTGAAATAAATACAGAAAAAGGCGTTAAAATCGCGTTCAAAACACTCTTTTCACTCGAAATGGCACTTCTGCACGAAGTTGAAAACAAGCCAACCAGACGCATCAAGATCACTGCTGGCAATAGTCTCTATCTTCATTTGGCAGCTAAACAACACGATCTGTCAGCACGGTATAATCTTGAAATCACGCTGATCAACGATGACAATCTGGCTGCAGATGCTTATAGTCTGGGCGAGTAAATTTTCAAATCTGAGGTCTTTCCCTTGAGCGATACCCCTAAAATAGCAACCAGCAAATGCCCGCAATGCGGCAAGCCAGTGGTAGAAAGCTTCCGTCCGTTCTGCTCCAAAAGATGTCAGCAGCTTGACCTTGGAAAATGGCTAAACGAAAGCTACGTCATCCCCGGAGAGGAAACCATTCCATCTAATGACGACGACATGGAATATTAGAGATATATCGGCAGTTTACCGCCAGATTTGCGATATAAAAAAGGACTGTAACTTTTTTTCGTTTTTTGCATTTTGAGGTATAGACAGCCCGGCTTTTTTCTTCTATAACCCAGCTTCCTTTGGGGCGCAGTCCCACACAGTATGCCCGGATAGCTCAGTTGGTAGAGCAGCGGATTGAAAATCCGCGTGTCGGTGGTTCGAATCCGCCTCCGGGCACCACTACCCCTAATCCGACTAAAATCTTGCTTTCAGCTTTACGTCATTGTTGCGATATCCATTACCTGTCTTTACTAAACCACCGAATGAATTTAAGATTTTCCCCTGAGCATGTGTACTGTGGGAGGGAAGCATGACACAAAATGGGAAAGCGCCATCGGCAAATGGGGCAACACCAAGCGGAATCCAAACAAATAGCACTTCAGGTCCTCAGCCCCATTACGGTCCAAAAGGCGTCAATTTTCTAATTAAAGAGATGGCGCTTGTAACCGAAGTTGGAACAGATGATGTCTGGAAATGGCTTGCAGCCGGATGGCAGGACTTAAAAGCAAATTCGCTGGTGAGCATGAGCTACGCCGGGCTTTTTGTTATTCTTGGCCTAGTCATCTCATTTGGTTTCTATTTTATGGACCTCCCCTATCTCATCTTACCTGGTCTTACAGGCTTCTTGCTTGTTGGGCCTGCAGTTGGAATTGGCTTCTATGAAATCAGCCGCCGTTCTGCCGGCGGGGATAAAACCTCTCTCATGACAGCTGTCACAACGGCCAAATACAACAAACTTGGCATCTTTGGTCTCGGCGTAGCACTCGCCTTTGTCTTTCAGATCTGGATCCGTGTATCTTTTACTCTTTTCGCCCTTAATTTCCCAGGCGTGATGCCGGATTGGGAAGTTATCATTCTCAGATCTTTGAGCATGGAAGGTGTCTACTTCGGCATCTGTATTGCCTTGGTGGGAGCGATCTTCGCAGCAGGTATTTTCCTGATCGGCGCCTTTTCAATGCCAATGATGATGGACCGAAAATCTGTCCTTCTTCCGTCCATTATCACCAGTGCCTATGCGGTCCTTCACAACAGAAATGCTATGATCCTGTGGGCTGCAATGATAGTGATCTTCACCGGAATTGGCCTTTTGACGGCAGGTCTCGGGCTTATGATCACCCTACCTCTCATCGGTCATGCCACCTGGCACGCCTATAAACAGGTGATGTCTGGAGACCTTCCCACGGGACAATCTCATCCGGCGGGAACCCTCACAGCAGATAGCTGAACACTTTAAAAGAGCGAGCATAAGCCTCGCTCTTTTCCTTTTTAATCTGATCCGCTATATGTATTGGCAACAATAATAATAGGATCAGTAGAATGACCACGCTTCAGGCGCTTCGACCTGTGATGCCGATTTTGATATCTGCTTCACTCATGCTCACGCTCAGTTTTGGTATTCGTCAAAGTATGGGGTTATACATGCCCGCGGTGACCAGTGATATCGCTGTTACCATTACAGACTTTACCGCCGCTATTGCCCTTCAAAATCTGGTTTGGGGCTTTTGCCAGCCTGTTGCTGGCATTGCCGCCGATAAATGGGGGTTCCGCCCCGTCATGCTGTTCGGGGCGCTTTGCTTTGTTCTCGGCATGATCACATTTTCAGCTGCAAACGGTGTCTTGATGGTCTTGTTTGGCGCAGGCATCTGCGTTGGCGTCGGCATGGCCTGCGCGTCCTTTGCAATGACCCTCTCCGTCACCTCTCGCCTTGTGCCTGTATCGGTCCGAAGCACGGCCCTTGGCATTGTGTCTGCCGCAGGCTCCATCGGGGCAATGATCACAGCGCCATATGCACAATATCTAGAAGGTGCTCTAGACTGGCGATTATCTCTGATCGGCCTTGCCATTCTCTCCGCCTTCATTGTACCCGCGGCATGGATCGCGGGACGAGTGGATAAGGAGGCGCCACTAGAGCTATCATCCGACAATTCCGACAAGCTTCCTGCTGGCGCTGCGATCAAAGGCGCCTTTAAAAACCCATCTTTTGTCGTCATGACTATGGCTTATTTTGTCTGCGGTATGCAGCTGGTTTTCTTAACCACGCATCTGCCCTCATATTTGCAGATCTGCGGGATGGATCCCATGCTGGGGGCAAGTGCGATCGGGATCATTGGCGGGTTTAACATTCTGGGCAGCCTGTTCTTTGGCTGGGCCGGCAGCCGCTGGAACAAACAGGCACTGCTTGGAATTATTTATTGCTGCAGATCTATCGTCCTTGCTTGGTATTTCATCCTACCGCCAACAGCATCGACCACCATCCTCTTCGCCGCATTAATGGGTTTCCTGTGGCTTGGTGTCTCCCCACTGGTTGCAGGTTCGGTTATTGAGATGTTTGGCCTTCGGTGGCAAGCAATGCTGCAAGGCTTTGCCTTTTTCAGCCATCAATTTGGAAGCTTCCTTGGCGCTTTTGGCGGAGGCTGGCTCTTCGATAAATTTGGCTCTTATGACGTTGCGCTACAGCTTGGGATCGGTATGGGTCTCACGGCTGGCACCATACAGATCATATTTGCATTAATTAGACCACCCCGAAGCCCAATTCGAACCTAAAAAAAAGCCCGGCAAAATGCCGGGCTTTCTCATCTGATAGGCTGGATCAGTTTTCTTCAACCTCTCCGCCTTTGAAGCGCGTTATTTGATTAGAACGAAGCCGCTCAAAATAGCTATTCATTTCCCGCTTCACAATCGGCATCAGGACATATAGCGCGATGATATTCACAACGGCCATCGCGAAGATCATAGCGTCAGAGAAATCAATAACTGCACCCAATTGAGCCGCCGCACCTATCACAATAAAGATGCAGAAGATAACCTTGAACACTGTTTCTTTGGTCTTCCCTTCGCCGACTAAATAAGTCCATGCCTTAAGGCCATAATAGGACCAACTGATCATCGTGGAGAATGCAAACAGCACCACAGCGATCGCCAGCACATACGGGAACCAGCTGATTGAGCTACCAAACGCCGAAGAAGTCAGCTGAACACCTGAGCTGCCATCAACTGTTTTAATGGAAGAGCCATCCAGAATAAACAAACCTGTATTTGGGTCCGTCATCAAGACACCGGAAATGGTGATCACCAAAGCGGTCATGGTACAAACCACAACAGTATCGATAAAAGGCTCCAACAAAGAGACAACGCCCTCTGTAACAGGCTCTTTAGTCCGAACAGCAGAGTGTGCAATCGCTGCGGATCCGACACCTGCTTCGTTTGAGAAGGCGGCCCGTTTGAATCCTTGGATCAATGCCCCAACAAGACCACCTGCGACACCAAGCCCTGTAAATGCGCCTTCAAAAATCTGCCCAAAAGCCCAGCCGATTTTATCATAATTCGCAATCAGAATGATCAAAGCTGCACCGACATAGAGAACACCCATAAACGGTACGACTTTTTCAGTCACATTAGCGATGGACTTAATACCACCAACAATCACCAAAAAGACAATTGTTGCCAGGATCAGCCCGGTAATCCAACCGTTACCGCTCAGAAAGCTGTCGGCGCCGCCAGTGATACCAACAAGCTGCGCATGCGCCTGATTTGCTTGGAACATGTTACCGCCACCAAGTGCACCACCGATCGTAAAGATTGAAAAAATGATAGCTAGAATAGCGCCACCTGGAATCCCGCGTTCTTTGAAGCCCTTGGTCATATAGTACATAGGACCGCCGGAGACACTGCCGTCTTCATATTCATTTCGGTACTTAACCCCGAGCGTACATTCTGTAAATTTCGAGGCCATTCCCATTAGGCCCGCCAAAATCATCCAGAATGTCGCGCCGGGTCCGCCAATACCTACAGCAACAGCAACACCCGCAATATTTCCAAGACCAACAGTCCCAGATAGCGCTGTTGTCAGCGCCTGGAAGTGACTGACCTCACCTGCATCATTGGGGTCGGAGTAATCCCCTTTCACGAGCGAAATCGCATGCCCAAAGGCACGGAATTGAATAAACCCGAAATAAAGAGTGAATATTGTCGCAGCGACCACCAACCACATCACGATCCAAGGGAAGGAAGTTCCCGGCAGCGGCGCAAAAATCAAACTGACGAACCAACCGGTGGAGGACGCGAAAATCTCATTCACTTTCTGATCAAAGCTTCCTGCCTCAGCCTGAGCAAGAGCGATGCTGGGAATAAGCGTAAAGAATACAATTCCAAATATGTGTTTGATAAAATTCATGATAGCCCCCTTATGGAATGATCGTAACAGGTACATGTGCCGAGGACACAAGGCGGGCACTCACCCCACCGAAGAGTCTCTCTTTGATGCCCCTTGCACCGACACGCCCCACAACGATCTGGGAGCCCTCATTTTTCCGGGCAATTCTGTCCAGAATTTCTGCAACATCACCATGTTGAACGACACCTTCCACATCAAAACCAGCAGATGCTACCGAGGTAACAGCAGGGTCCAGAATACGTTCTTTAGCGATTGCAATTTCTTCTTCACGCCGCTGATGGCGTTTCTCATTCTCCTCAGCTGTTTGGAAGCTGTAAGGTGACCACTCAATAATGTAGCAAAGAATGAGTTTACTGTTATCAAGGAGTTTGGCTCTTTCCTTCGCAAACTCCAGTGCACGGTCCCCTGCCGGAGATCCGTCAACCCCAACGATGAAAGTCGTTTGGCTCATATTTTCCCCCTGTCAATTTTCAGAAGACTCTGACAGGACAAGTAGGAAAACATGTACTGATAAGGATCTAGCTTGCCCCCACAAAGCCGTCAAAAAACGGTAACATGCCTAAAAGGGGATTGGCTATGATTCATTTTATTTTTCTAAATTATATTTTTATTTTCATCAAAAAAGGGGCCGAAGCCCCTTTTCAGTTTTATATCGCCGCTCTTGATTGTAGATACTGACGGATCAAGATCGGGCTTAACAGAACGGCACCGATACTCATCGTTGTCAGGCCCGGCGTCACAAATAAAAGTGACGCAAGACCCACATACCATCTCTCTAGCTGCGACATCGGCGCGAGGAAATAGCCCGTAAACGCGATACCTAAGAAACTGATCCCTGCCATGACGCCCGTTAGCGTGACAAAAAATTCAGACCAGGTAAATCCGTCTGTCACCAACAACAATGCGGGTGAATAGACAAAAACAAAGGGGACAAGCGCTTTGGCAATACCAAGACGAAACGCCGTATTGCCTGTCTGGAATGGATTAGATCCGGCGATGCCCGACGCCGCATAAGCTGCAAGAGCCACAGGTGGTGTAATATCCGCAAGAACCCCGTAGTAAAAGACAAAGAAATGGGCAACCAACGGCTCCACTTGCAAGGTCGCGAGGGCCGGTCCCGCGACCGCAACCAGAATGATATAGGTTGCCGTGGTTGGAATACCTGCGCCCATAAAGATACAAGCGATCGCCACTAAAAGAAGTGAGAAGAAAAGCGCCCACTGAGGCACCTCAAAGAAACTGAAAGGCCAGGTTGTCCCGAAAAATGCACCAATATCCGTTGCGGTTTGCACAACCACGTATCCAAGACGGAACCCAACACCTGTCAAGGTGACAACCCCAACGATAATGCCCACACAAGCAGCAGCAGCCCCGACAGCAATCGTACTTCTTGCGCCAGCGCCCAAACCATCCCACAAATCTTTCAAGGACAGGCGATTTTTAGGTTTGAGAAACCCGACCACGACGCACGCAATAATACCATAAACGGCCGCAAAGTCCGGTGTTCGCCCTGCCAGAATAAAGTAGACCAGCACAATCAAAGGCGCGAGAGCCAGCCAATGCTCTTTCAAAACCAAAAATAGTTTTGGCAACTCAGCGCCTGACAAGCCCCGAAGGCCAAGCTTCTTGGCTTCCAGATGGACCATGATAAAAATACCAAAGTAATGCAGAAGCGCCGGGAATAGGGCGGCGGCAAGAATATCCCGAAGCGGAATTTCAAGATACTCCACCATGATAAACGCTGCAGCACCCATAATTGGCGGCGTAATCTGCCCACCTGTAGAGGCTGTCGCCTCTACCGCGGCTGAAAATCGGGCAGGATACCCAATTCGCTTCATTGCTGGAATAGTCAGCGCCCCGGTCGTCACCGTGTTCGCAATTGAAGACCCTGAAATACTGCCCATAAATGCGGAAGCAAAGATCGCCACCTTTGCAGGGCCACCAGAAAAACGCCCCGCAATCACCATCGCTAAATCAATGAAAAGCTGCCCAAGACCAATTTTGGTCGCAAGCACTCCAAATAGAATAAACAGAAATACATACTGCGCCATTACACCGATTGCGATGCCGTAAATGCCCTGATTAGTCATATAGATATGATTAATCAGACCAGTCCAGGAGGCCCCGCCATGCTTCAAAGCGCCCGGTGCATACGGCCCAAATATTGCAAATGCGATAAAGATCAACGCAATCAAAGGAAGCGTTGGTCCAACTGACCTGCGGGTTGCTTCCAAAGTCAAAAGAAGAAGCGCTGACCCCATTACCACGTCAAAGCCGGAGGGATTGCCAACCCGTTCGGCCACTTGTTCAGGCGGCAGGAGAGGCAGATACAGCGCTGCCGCCACAGCAAGACATCCCAGAATAATATCCTGTATATCCACACCCCCGAACCGGAACCATCCGGTTTTAGGTTTGCCCGGCTCGCCGCCTTTCATCAAGGCGTATAGGAAAAACACAAGTCCCAACACGAAAGACAGATGAATGCCCCTGTGCAACAATTCGCGGATCAATCCAAAGCCTGAGGCATAGAAATGGTAAACCGACATGGCCACCAAAATACCTGATAGAAACAGTGCCATCTTTGGGCCTATCGCGCGAAAGTTACTTTCCGGATCATACCGGCGTTCCAGCTCGATCAACTCTTCCGGGGTGAGAGTTCCATCATCTGTTTTTTGGGCTGACATTTGTGATTTCCCTACAAATCCAAATACAAAAAGCCCCGAACGTTCTGCACATTCGGGGCCTTATTCATCAAGACTGATTACTTAATCAGACCTGCTTCTTTATAGAATTTCTCAGCACCTGGGTGCAAAGGCACACCAACACCGGAGAGAGCGCTCTCCATTGTGATGCTTTTACCCTTTGCATGACCAACGTCCAGAAGCTTCCGGGACTCTTTGTTCCACAAAGCTTTTGTGATGTTGTAGATCACCTCTTCGTCTTCTTTGGCGCTTGTAAACCACTGGGCACCAACAGCAACAGTGTTTGTTGCATCAACGCCTTCATATGTTCCTGCTGGAATTGCGCTCTGAGAGAAGAAGCCATACTTATCGCTCAGAGATTTAGCAGCTGCACCATCGATAGGAACCAGCTTGATTTTTTCAGCAGATGCCAGCTCAACGATAGAACCTGTTGGATAACCGGCCACGACAAAATAAGCATCAATCTTACCGTTACGCAGAGCTTCAGAAGCTGCATTGCCTTTAAGTGCTTCCGCAGTAACGTCTTTAACGCTCATCCCGTTTGCTTCAAGGATCAATTTGGCATCCACATATGTACCGGAGCCTGGCTCATCCAGAGAGACAACTTTGCCTTTCAGATCAGCAACAGAGTTGATGCCACTGTCTGCGCGGGCGATCAGGTGAATATGCTCTTCAAACAAGGCAGCGATTGTCCGCAGATCTTTTGCAGCCTCTTTGCCTTCCATTGTACCTGTACCGGTATATGCCCAATATGCAACGTCGGACTGCGCGAAGCCAGAGTTACGAAGACCAGACATAATCGCGTTCACATTGTCCACGGAACCACGGGAAGACACGGCTGAAGCGATCAGACCATCAACGCCACAGCTACCGCCCTTACCACACTCACGTGACCCTGGTGGTTTGGAGATTGCGTTGGCAATAACACCACCAACTGGATAGTAAGTATATGCTGTTCCACCTGTACCGATGGTGAAAAATTTAATGTCCTGCGCGGAGGCAACTGTTGCAATACCGAGAACGGACGCAGCAACTGCTGCACCAGCAACAAGCTTCTTCAGTGCTTTCATCAAAAAACCCCTTTCCCACCTCCCATGCTGGGGGTGGCGATTTGTTCTTCTTTACCGGGTAATAACAGAACAAATTTCACTTAAATGCAAAGATTTATTTTGAAGAATCCACTGGCTGTGCCCTTTAACCAATTAAACGACATACACTTTTTGGTTTTATTTGCAGTCAAACAATCGGCAAGTTAGCCATCAACCTTCCGCAATTTCTTATATTTACGAAGCAGAGCATCCCGCTTGAGTTTTGACAAATGATCAAAAAACAGCACACCATCCAGATAATCAACTTCATGTTGAATGACTGTCGCAAGAAAACCAATAGCTGTGAGATTTTGTTGCTCGGCATTTAAATCAAGATAGTGAACCGTAATTTTTGCCGGCCGCTTAATTTCTGCAGAAACACCCGGAAAGCTGAGAGACGCCTCCTCATAAGACTGCGTTTCTTCAGATTTCTCGGTGATTTCGGGGTTAATCATGTATAGCGGCATCATCACATCGCTGCCGGGCAGGTCAACCACAATAATCCGATCCAGCAGACCCGCCATATTGGCACCGATCCCAACACCTTTCTCCCGTTTCAAGAGATCCCTCAGTCCTTTGGCCTTGGCCACCACATTCTCATCTACATTTTCAACCGATTGCGCTTTTTTGCGGAAAATTGGATCGGGACCGATGATGAGAGAGAGGGGGGACAGAGACATCTATATATTCCTTATAAACCTGCCTCTGTCTTACCCTCAAGCTTCAGATTTTCAAACAGATATTCTTCGTTAAAGGGCGCGAGTTACCCCACCATCAATCCGAATATTCTGCCCTGTAACATATGCTGCCGCATCAGATGCCAGATAGCTAATCAATGCGGACACTTCTTCTGTTTTGCCGTAACGCTCCATCGGGATGCGGGCAAGCCGATCTTCTGTTTCTGGTAGACTGTCAATAAATCCGGGCAGAACATTGTTCACACGGATGTTGTCTTTCGCATATTTATCGGCAACAAGCTTTGAGAAAGAAGCGAGGCCAGCCCGAAAAACGCCAGACGTAGGGAAAAGCGGGTCCGGCTCAAACACAGCGAACGTTGAAATATTAATAATCGCGCCACCACCATTTTTAATCATATGCGGAACCACAAGACGAGTTGGCCGAATGACATTCATTAGGTAATAGTCCATCCCTAAATGCCAATCTTCATCACTAATATCCAGGATATCCCCCTTGGGTCCATGCCCCGCTGAATTTACGAGAACATCAATCCGTCCCCATTCAGCTAAAACCTGGTCAACAAAAGCTTCCAGATCTTTTGCTTCAAGATTGGAGCCTGTGAACCCCATACCACCCAGTTCTTTCGCCAATACCTCTCCTTTACCTGATGAGGAAAGGATCGCGACTTTAAACCCAGCTTCAGCAAGTTGACGCGCCGCACCGGCCCCCATTCCGCTTCCACCTGCTGTAATAACAGCAACTTTTTCTGACATGCTCTGCCTCCGTAAAATGTGTTTCCACAGATATGAGGGCAACAAAACCCCTTGACCAATCATCATTATTGGTGAGAGGGTGTAGAAAATCTATTGACTGAGTTGATATGCACCTCCTGAACTTGAACAGCCTTCGCGTCTTTGATGCTGCCGCGCGGCACCTAAACTTTCGAAAAGCCTCGCTTGAACTAAACGTCACGCAAGGCGCAGTGGCGCAGCGCATTCGCCAACTTGAAATGGATCTTGGCACAGCTCTCTTTGACCGCCACGCTCGCGGTTTAAGCTTGACTGAAGCGGGGGAGACATATTTTGCGCAAATTCATAAATCTCTAAGGGAAATTGACGACGCCACTCGGGCCCTATCTGCCCCTAAAGACGTTTTTAAAATCAGCCTCCCCCCGTCTTTTGCGTCGAAATGGTTCGTCCCGAGGCTTAAGAGCCTTGCCGATCAATTGCCTAATATTGAAATTCAAACTATCGCGAGTGAAACAAAAGCCAACTTCGAAAATGATGGTATTAGCCTTGCCATTCGGATCGGTGACCAACCGGAAATTCCAAACATAACAGCCCAACAAATTTCGCCTCTAAGTTTGACCGCTGTTGCCGCACCAGACCATCCAGCAGCTAGCAAGGCACACACGTTACGCAGCCTGGCAAAACACGATCTGTTGCAGGATGGTCACGGGCATTGGATACAGCTTCTGAAACAAGCATCCATTTCACCAACAGGTCGCATTTACAACTTCAATCAAACTGCGCTGGCGATGGATGCAGCGGCAAATGGCCAAGGAATTGCCCTTGCCCCGCGTCTTCTGATCCAGCGAGATATTACAAACGGCAAATTGATAGATATTTGGTCCGCGCCAGAAGAAATAGGTAAAGGCTACTATCTGCTCGTGCCAACAAAAGCTTTGGACGACAAACTCATCCACGCCATATCAACTTGGTTTTTTGAAGAAGCGCAGCAATCGTTAACCACGGGGTAAACTGTTTTAAAGCAATCTATTTTTCCATTTTGGAAAACAAGATATTTATTAAAAATCAATATTATACACGTTAGCACCCTTGTATTCGCTGACAGCCAACTAGACAAATCTCTAATTGCAATATACCAATTAAAGCCGTCAAATTTCATAATAACAATCAAATCCGCATCTACTGCAGAGAAGGTAACCTGATGAAAACGCCCAAAGTGGCATTGCTTGGCGCAATTCTAGAATCCAACCGTTTTGCCAAACCCGCAGAAAAAGAAGATTTCCAATCACTAACCTGGTTACAGGGCAACCCGTTGATGGAAGAAGCGCGTGCAAAAGCGCCAAAACTGGCAACAGAATTCGCGGCTTTTGTCCGCGCCATGGATGCCACCGGCCCTTGGGAGCCAGTCCCTTGCATCCTAGCTGCATGCCATCCGTCAGGAGCTGTACGGGAGGCCGTCATTGAAGAGGTTATCTCCACCGCCGAAAACATGCTGAAAGAAGCAGGGCCGGTAGACGCGGTTTATATCTGCAACCACGGCGCGATGGTAGCTGAACATGACCACGATCCGGATGGGCTGTTGATGGCCCGTGTTCGTGAAATTGTAGGCCCAGATGTTATGATCGTTACCACTCTTGATCTGCACGCGAATATTTCTGCGCGTATGGCAGAGGCATGTGATCTGATCATCGGGTATCGAACCAACCCTCATGTGGACATGATTGAACGCGGTGAAGAAGCTGCTTTCTCTATTCGCCGTTGCCTTGCGGCGGGCACCCTTCCGAAGATGGAGCATATCAAACTGCCATTGGTCCCGGCATCAGTCACCTTGCTCACCTCAGAAGGCCCCTATGGCGCCCTGATTGACTTAGGGCAACGCCGTCAGGCAGAACATCGCAGCGAAATTCTCAACGTCTCCATTTTTGGCAACTTCATGTTTGCCGACACACCGGACAACGGGATCAGTATACTTGTTACCGCGCGCGAAAAGGCGGAAGTTGCGAAAGCCCTTGCAACTGAACTTGCTGAACAAGCATGGTCCTGGAGGGATCGCTTCGTCAGAACACTGACGTCAGTTGAAGACGGTGTTGCACTTGCAAACGCCGCGGGGCGTGCTCCAATTATTTTCTCTGACGCAGGCGACAACCCGGGCGGAGGTGGCAGTGGCCGCACCACCGAATTGCTGGCGGCACTACACGCAGCGAAAGTTGAAGATTGCCTTGTTGGCTCCTTGTGCGATCCAGAATTGGCAGCTGAAGCACATCAAGTTGGTGTCGAAGGGAGCTTCCTTGCTAAATTCAATAGAAGCCAAGACACATCCCTATCGTGGGCCCAGTGGGATCTACCTTTAGAAGCTGAAGCAAAAGTTGTCGCCCTGCATGATGGAAATGTAGTTGGCGAGCAAGGAATGACAGCCGGGCGCCGCATGGTTCTTGGGCCGTCTGCCGCACTACAAATTGGTGGGATTACGGTGGTCGTTATTACAGACCGGACCCAAACTGCTGATCCGGTTTTTTTCCATATGATGGGACTTGATATTGATAAGGCTAAAACCGTCGTTGTTAAATCTCGCGGCCATTTCCGCGCGGGATTTGCAAGCTGGTTCACACCGGATCGTGTCTATGAAATTGACACAGGTGGATTGACCAGCCCGGTCCATGCCCGCTGGCCATTTCGACATCTACCAAGGCCAAGCTATCCGCTGGATGCGGATACAACTTGGCCTCAATAATCAAATAATAAAGCGGTGGTTAGACCCCAATTGTGTAACCACCGTTTACAGACAGATGTTGCCCTGTCACGTAACCTGCAGCTTTCGACAGCAGGAAACAAACAGGCTGTGACACTTCTTCAGGATCAGAGAAGCGGCGCATCGGAATTTGGGCCATCACGCCGTCACGGAATTTGTCCGACCGAATGGTTTCGGTCATCTCGGTCTCAATCACACCAAAACAGATGGAATTTACGCGGATCTGCTTCGCCGCCCACTCACGCGCTGCACTCATGGTCAGGCCCATAACACCTGATTTTGCGGCACCATAGTTGATTTGACCAATAGTGCCACGGCGACCAGCGTCAGATGAGATATTCACAATAGAAGCCGGCGCATCATCTCCCGCCTCTGCCCGCTCACACATGTGACGACCAACGGCTTGTAGACAATAGAAAACGCCGGATAGATTCACATCAATCACATCTTGCCACGTCTGGATCGGCATTTTCACTGCCATTGCAGCACGGACAATGCCAGCATTATTCACAAGACCATGGATTTCGCCATTTTTGGCCACACTTGTATCAACCATCTGCTGAACAAATCCCGGATCTGCGACGGAGCCAACGTGCACTTCCGCATTATCCGCACCCAGATCATTAGCAAGAGCTTCCAGTTTATCAGCCTGCATATCCACCATAATGGCTTTACCGCCAAGATCTACGATAAGCCTTGAAACGGCTTCGCCGATCCCTTGTGCCGCACCGGTTACAATGACGTTGTGCCCCTCAAGGCTCATTGGGTTTCGCATGGTTTATCCTTTTCTTTTTTTTATTATTTTCTAGATGCTCAGATGCGCTCCAAGCAGTTACACATATGCGAATTTGGTTCGCTTATAAAATCCAAAACCGCTAATTGATGCAAGCACATTTCGCCAAAGGCGCATGATTTAAAAAATATAAACAATTTTCTTAGAAGATTAGGATAATCTTTGTAACAATCTGCGAATCGCGGAAAGTATTGTGAATTAATTTGATGGAGTATACTGGCGGATGACGTTGGAAGAGGCCTCAAAAGAGCCAAAAGCTCCTCAAAATGTGGACATCTCCACCCGGGCAGTGCTGGATGTTAGCCCGATGGCGATCGTTATTCTCGACCGCGAAACAAGAGAAATTATCTACTCTAATGATAAATTTCTAGAGATCTTACGGATTAACTCATTTGAAGAACTCCAGACACTTCCAAAAGCAAGTACTTGGGTCGATAAGGATCTGTTTGCGCATTCACGTGAACTAGTTCGTCAAGGACAATCTGTTGTTAATCTCGAAGCGGAACGTCTGCGCCCGGATGGATCACATTGGTGGTCTCTGACCAGTATTCAGAACATTCTATTTGAAGGGCGCCAGGCAAGCATTCTCTGGCAGACAGATATTACAGAGAATAAAATCGCGGAACAAAAGTTCGCGGAAAGCCAATACCAGCTTCAACAAATCTTTGAGGCGAGCCCCATTGCCGTCGGTATTACCCGTGAGAGCGATGGCACCATTATGTACGCAAACACGTCCTACGCGACCATGTTCGGCTACACCCCTGAAGAGATAACAGGACATGAGGCTGTCAATCTCTGGGCAAATCCTGATGACCGAGCAGTCTTTAAAGAGAAATATGAAAGACAAGGCGAAATCATCCAAGAAGAAGCTCTCGGCAAGTGTAAAAACGGCGACACAGTATGGGTCTCCCTAAGCTGGAAACCTTTCCAGTTCCGAGGACAAGCCTGCCATATCTTCTGGTTCACGAATATTAACAAGCAAAAAGAGACCGAGTTTGCATTGGCTGCGGCCAAGGAAAAAGCTGAGGTCGCCATGCAAGCAAAAGCGGACTTCTTGGCAACCATGAGCCACGAAATTCGCACTCCGCTAAACGGGGTATTGGGACTGGCAGCACTTTTGCAGAAATCAGGGTTGGACAAAGACCAAATCCGAAAAGTAGATGCGATCATTTCATCTGGCCAATCCTTGATGACTATCCTCAACGATGTGCTTGATATGAGCCGTATTGACAGCGGCGGCATCGAGTTGGAAGCAAAAGGTTTCCGCTTTGGAAATCTGATCGAGGATGTCACCCTTCCTTTTGTCGAAGAAGCAAAAAGCAAAGAACTCGATTTTGTAATTCAATGTGATTTTGATGAAGAACTGATTGTTCAAAGTGACGCCACCAGAATTCGGCAGATCATCTGGAACCTACTTGGCAATGCCGTAAAGTTCACTCAACAGGGCGGAATAACAATATCGGTTACTCAAACACCGAACCCAGCAATTCAAGAGCAAACACAAATTTCTATCCGTGTAAAAGATACAGGCTGCGGCATCCCAGAAGACCGCCTGGACAGCATTTTCGATGCCTTTACTCAGGCCGACAATACGATCTCTCGCAAATTTGGAGGCTCAGGCCTCGAGCTGACGATTGTGAACCGACTGGTTCAATTGTTTGGTGGAGATATTGCAGTTCAAAGTAACCAAGGTGGGTCTGTATTCGAGGTAGTCCTGCCCGTAAGAACGCTACGTGAACTGGAAACAGTCCCGGAAGATCAGAAAATTGTAACCTCGTGTGGACGTAAGGCTCATGTATTGGTCGCAGAAGATAACATGGTCAACGCCATGATTGTCCGCGCCATTCTTGAAGACGCCGGACATGAAGTCAGACACGCTCTAAACGGGGTAGAGGCCGTCGATCAAGCTTTTGAAGATTGGGCGGATATCATTCTCATGGATATTCGCATGCCACAAATGGACGGCCTGGAGGCGACACGGATCATTCGTGAAACAGAAAAAGGAAAAGAAATTCCGATCATCGCTGTTACCGCTGAAGCCTTTGAAGATCAACACAAAATCATTACTGAAACAGGCATTCAGGATATTATCACCAAACCTTTCAATCCACCTCAGATACTTGAAACCATCGAAAAATATTGCATCTAATTGCAACACACCTAAATGAGGTTGGTAATTGATCCTAAAATGATGGCATACTCCGGCTAGAAACTTTCTCGGGCTAACCCTCAACTGATCAAAAACAAAGAAATCCTGAGGGCGCAACACCAACGGAGATCAAACATGAGTGACGCAAACACTTATACCCCCCCAAAAGTCTGGAAGTGGGACCAGGAAAATGGCGGTAAATTTGCCAACATCAACCGTCCTATTGCGGGCGCGACCCATGACAAAGAGTTGCCGAAAGGGGATCACCCTCTTCAGCTATATTCTCTGGCCACACCAAATGGTGTGAAAGTAACCATCCTGCTGGAGGAGCTTCTCGCAAAAGGCCATAAGGGGGCTGAGTATGATGCTTGGCTGATCAATATCGGCGATGGCAATCAGTTCGGAAGCGGCTTTGTTGGCGTAAACCCAAACTCAAAAATTCCAGCGCTGATGGATTACAGCACTGAAAAACCAACCCGTATTTTTGAATCTGGCGCGATCCTTTTGTATCTTGCAGAAAAATTCGGAGAGTTCCTGCCTGAAAACCCTGCAGACAGGGCTGAACTTCTCTCATGGCTCTTCTGGCAAGTGGGCAGCGCCCCATATCTGGGTGGTGGATTTGGGCATTTTTACGCTTATGCCCCAGTAAAAATTGAATACTGCATTGACCGTTTTGCAATGGAAGTAAAACGTCAATTAGACGTTCTAGATCGCCGCCTTGCGGACAATCAATATCTCTGTGGTGACGAATACACTATTGCAGATATGGCCGTTTGGCCTTGGTACGGCGCGCTCGTCCAAAACAAGGTATATGAGGCCGCTGAATTCCTTCAGACACACACCTATCAAAATGTCGTTCGCTGGACGGAAGAAATCGCTGCGCGTGATGCTGTCAAACGTGGACGTATTGTAAACCGAGCTTTCGGGCCGCTGAATGAACAACTTCATGAACGGCATGATGCGAGTGATTTTGAGCTTCGTACCCAAGACAAACTCGAAGCAGCCGAATAAATATTATACACGACGGGAAAGGCCCCTTAAACGGGGCCTTTTTTGTGTCTTTGTCACAGGTTTCTATTTCACTCTTTGCATTTCCGATAACAGGGGCATATGAAGCCCCTATATGACCCAATCTTGTAGATGGAGTGGAAAATGGGTTTGGCGTGGATTTACCTGCTTTTGGCGGGCGTCTTTGAAATCGGATGGCCTGTTGGCCTTAAAAATGGTTGGACCCAAGACGGAATAAGCATTCCTTGGGTAGTCTTCTCTGTGGTTTGTATGGCGATCAGTGGCGCATTGCTGATGATGGCCCAAAAAACCATTCCTATCGGAACAGCTTACGCTATCTGGACCGGGATTGGAGCGGTCGGCACCTTCACTGTTGGCATAATCTTCTTTGGAGATTTTATGAACACGATGCGGGCCGTATCTATCCTATTAATCATTGCAGGCATTATCGGTTTGAAGCTCGCCTAGCAGACAAAAGCTGCGGTCACCCGCAGCTTTTTCTTTTCTATACGACCTCGAAAATCCCAAGTGTCTCAGCCGCAATTTCAAATGACCGGATGCGAGCGTCATGGTCATAAATCTGTGCAGTGAAAATAATTTCATCAGCACCGGTTTTCTTTTCAAATACCTTAACCGCCTCAGCTACGTCCTCATGGGTTCCTTGGGCAAGACATGTGGTAAAGCGAGAAATCGCTGCCTGTTCCATGCTGGACAAGCCGTCAGCAAACCCCTTTACAGGGGGCGGCAACTGAACAGGCTCCCCTTTTACAAGACCAAGCACCCCTTGCATTTGCGAAGTTGCAATAAAATCAGCCTCTTCGCGGCTATCGGCAGCCATCAAATTCATCGCGGCCATTACATAGGGTTCCTGAAGTTGTTCCGATGGCTGGAACCGCTCCCGGTAGATCTCAATGGCAGGCAAAAGATCCGCTGGCGCAAAGTGAGAGGCAAAAGCGTAAGGAAGCCCCAGATGCGCGGCAAGCTGGGCCCCATAAAGGCTGGACCCCAAAATCCATAAAGGGATATCAAGTCCCGCGCCTGGCACTGCCCGAACCCGCTGCCCCGGAATGGCTTCTTTGAAATAGGCTTGCAGCTCCAGCACGTCATTGGGAAACGTATCTACCTGATTATTCAAATTACGCCGAAGGGCCTGCGCTGTAATTCCGTCTGTTCCCGGTGCCCGGCCAAGACCAAGATCAATTCGATCTCCATATAGAGAAGCCAAGGTTCCAAATTGCTCCGCAATGATTAACGGTGCATGGTTCGGGAGCATTACCCCACCAGAGCCAATTCGAATGGTTTTGGTATGCGCGCCGACATGAGAGAGCAGCACCGACGTCGCAGCGCTGCCAATCCCCGGCATATTGTGATGTTCAGCCAGCCAATAGCGGGTATATCCCAGCCGTTCCGCCGCCTGCGCAACCTTTACCGAATTTGCAAAGGATTGCTTGGCCGTATGGCCGGCGGGGATTGGTGATAAGTCGAGAACGGAATATTTAGTCATTATTTTTCTCCGACCCGGTTTACTATTTTCAGGTCATAAATGTCGCGCGCAGCCCATCTACAATATATTGCACCGCAAGCGCCCCCAATATGACGCCGAGCACACGGGACACAATTTGTGTAAAAGTTGGCCCCATCAACTTTTCAAGACGATGGGCCATCATAAACAGGCAGAACACAATCAGCAGGACAAAGACCAACACGATCAGCACAGTTGCCATATGCACCACATTATCCCGGTTTGCACTCATCAACAGCATGATGGAAGCAATGGCGCCTGGCCCTGAGATCAATGGGATGGATATCGGGAACACAGAGATATCGTCGAAGGCGCTGTCCGCATCGATCTCCTGCTTCATTTTAGTGGCACCACTTTCACGCCGCTGGGTTCGTTTTTCAAACACCATCTCCAGCGCGGTGACAAATAGCATGGCCCCACCCGCAATTCTGAAGGAAGCGATATTCACACCCAATAGACCAAGGAATTTATCCCCTAGAAAGGCAAAAAACAGAAGAGTCGCGCCGCCAATCAACACACCTTTCACGGCCATTTTACGTTTATGTGCCGCTGGGGCGTCCTGCGTCAGCCCCATAAAAATTGGTAATAATCCAAGTGGGTCGATAATCACAAACATTGTGACAAAGGCCGTCAACGCGACATCCATTACTTGGGCTGTGATCATTGCTTACCTGACTTTTAAAAACGGTTGAGATGCAGATTAAACATGGATGACTTCAAAATTCAATCTTTGGAAATAGGCCCCTCGTCTATAGACTGATCAAAAAGAACCGGCCAGGAGAAGCCCATGACACAAAATTCCAGCCACTTTCAAGACATCCTTGAACAGATCACGGATTTTGCGAAATCCGAAATCTACCCTCAACGAGAAGCCTTAATCTCATCGAGTAATTACCCAACTGAGATTTGGCAAAAAATGGGGCAACAGGGTTTACTTGGAATATCTCTATCAAAATCTGCGAAGGGCGCTGGCCTCTCTTTCAGCGAAATAGCAAAAATTTCGCATACACTCAACGCGTTCGGCGCTGTCCCCGGCCTTACGATGAGTTTCATGACGCATTGGATGTTCACTAAATTACACTTAGAAGGGAACCTGCCTCAGGAATTGAAAACAGATTTTATTCCCCGCATACAGACCGGTGAGATTACAACCTCGGTTGCTATCTCTGAACCGCGGGTTGGCGCTCATCCAAAACATCTGCAAACCCGTGCGGAGCTCTCTGACGGCCAATTTGTCATAAACGGAGAAAAAACGTTTCTCACAAACGGGCCTATTGCAACCCACTACCTTATCCTCGCCATCACAGGGCTAAAGGCAGGCCAAAAGCAATATAGCGCGATCCTAACACCCGCAAATGCAGATGGCCTGACAAAAACTGACGGAATGAAACTGGATTTTCTGCATCCCTGCCCTCATGGCGGAATTGTTCTGAATGACGTCAAGGTTCCAAAAGGCTCTCTTCTCGGCGAAGAGGGAGATGGATACCGCCAATTCTCCCTCAGCACCCGTCATGTTGAAGACGCCCTTGGTGCTGCTGCGATGCAAGGCAGTTTACGGGCGCTGCTCACCGAAATTGCCAAGCTTTTGCCTGAAGAGAAAAATGCAGATATTGGCGCTGCCGCCGCACGAATTGAAGGGCTTGAACCACTTGCCAACCAGCTTGCGATGGCCGCCGATACTCAAGAAGCAAATTTAGGGGATATGTATTTAGGCTATCGCACCTTATCTGCGGATCTCCTTGAAAGCCTTCATAAGCTTATGGCAGATTATGAAGAACTCTTACCTCGGCACACCAAGCTACTAGCTCGGGACATCGGCAAAATTCAGGGCATTGCAAAATCTGTTCAGATAGCCCGACTTGCCCAAAAAGGGGCTATGTTTCGCGAAACATAACCCTTATCTCTCATTATTTACGGCGAGTGTCCGGATGCAAGCTTCGCCCTAAGATATGCTCGTTGCCACCGATAACATGGTGACCGCTTCCGACAATGAGAGGGTCCGGCCCTTTCACCACTTCCGGGTCCTTATTCGGATATGGTAATGTGCTAAGGAAGTGACGCATACATTCGAGACGTGCCCGCTTCTTGTCATTTGATTTAACGATCGTCCAAGGGGCATCGGCTGTATCGGTGTAGAAGAACATGGCTTCTTTAGCCTCCGTGTAATCATCCCATTTATCCATAGACAGCTTGTCAATTGGGGACAGCTTCCACTTTTTCAGGGGCTCCACCGCGCGGGCGTCGAAACGGCGATGTTGTTCTTCCTGCGTTACAGAAAACCAGTATTTGTATAAACGAATTCCACTTCGGACCATCATCCGTTCTAAATCCGGTGTTTGGCGCATGAACTCCAGATATTCCTGCGGTGTACAAAAGCCCATGACCCGTTCTACCCCGGCGCGGTTGTACCAAGACCGATCATAAAAGGTCATCTCACCACCTGCGGGGAAATGCTGAATATAACGCTGGAAAAACCACTGGGTTTTCTCTTTTTCTGTCGGCTTATCAAGGGCAATCACACGGGCACCCCGCGGGTTCAAATGCTCCGTAAATCGTTTGATGGTGCCCCCTTTACCAGCCGCATCTCGCCCCTCAAACAGCAGGACAATTTTCTCATTTGTCTCTTTAACCCACTCTTGAACTTTCAAAAGTTCAATCTGCAACAACTCTTTGTCTTTTTCATATTCTGCACGAGGGATTTTCTTCTCATAAGGATACTCACCGGTTTCAAATATCCGGCGGATCTCATCCTGCGACCAAGATCGGCTTACTTCTATAGCCTCTTCTTCTATAGATTTTTCAGACGAAGGAACGACAGAGACTACTTGCTCCGTTGGGGCCTTTTTTTCTGGTTTCTTTGCTGCGGGCATATCCATTCCTCCATCCCAAAACTCTCATTTATCACGCAAGCCTGATTCTAACAGATTTCACGATCCCTACCTTGATGGCGATCAAAAACCCTTCACAACTTGTTTGCTGCCACTCATACTGAAATAAAAAAACAACAGGGGAGCTGGCATCGCATGATTAATTTTGTCACTGAAAAAGGTAACGTTCCGTTTGGCTTTTTCAAACAGCCCATGGGCTTGATTAACTATCAAGACTTCCAGCTTCGGGATGCGACACGGCGTATCCTCCCAAGCTCTGCCCGCGAGGAGCGGTTTGTCCACTTTCACTTTATGGGATTTACATCAAATCGCTTTATTGCTGGATGCTCTTTAAGCAAAAGCTCGGCTCAGACCGCTGTTTTCTTTTATCTTTTTGATCGCCAAAAGAGTGAACTAGTGCTTAAGAAAGGATGCCGCATTGATGAAGGAAATGCCGCGCTCACCTTGAACCCAGATGATGGGTTATCATGGCTGAGTGGCAGAGGCAAGGAAGTCTCGTTCGATTTATCCAATGACAATTTGTATCGAAAACTTTTTATCCTATTGGACGGCTCCCCCCTCCTTGAGCTTTACATTCAAGAGCGTGAGATGAACACCCTCCGCCTTTGCACCCCGACAGGCCCAAGTGGATGGACCTACGTTCAGAAAATAGCAGGGGCACCTGCATCCGGGAAGCTTATCTGGCAAGGTGTCGAAATCGATTTATTGGAAGATGGCGCGACAGCGCACTATGATTTTACTGCTGGCTTCCTCCGGCGGGAAACATTCTGGAACTGGGCCTGCATTACTGGCATCTCAGAAACTGGGGATATGGTCGGCCTCAACCTCTCAAATGGTGTTAATGAGACCGGTATCCATGAAAATGTTGTCTGGCTGAACGGCAAGATGACGACATCGCCGTCTGTCTTCTTTGAATACGATCTGGATGATCTAAGCAAACCTTGGCGTATCCAAGACCAAGAGGGGAAAACGGATTTGCAGTTTACCCCTGACGGTGCCTATACAGCGTTTCATCCAGATAACCCTAATCCTGTGGACTTCACTCAGGCCTTTGGGCGCTTTCAAGGGCAAATATCTGCTCAGAACGGCAAAATTCTACAGATTAATAATCTACCCGGCTTTACTGAGCGTCAATATTCCGTCTGGTGGTAAAGTGCCTTCCCGCTGGACAGAACAAAGAATTTGGTCAATCATAAGAAAAAATAAGGAATAAAAGTGCCAAATTTCGACGGCTTGCGTGACAACACCGCTCTTCAGGGCGTTCTCTGGATGACAACTGCGACCTTGATGTTTGCTCTGATGACAGGCATCGTTCGTTATATCGGCTCATCTCTACCCTCAATGGAAGCAGCTTTTATCCGCTATTTCTTTGGTGTCCTGCTGATCTTGCCGCCTATGATCCGCCACTGGCACGGTCCCGTCATCCCCATAAAGATCAAAATCTACGCGCTTCGGGGTCTTCTTCACGGGGTCGGCGTTATTCTCTGGTTTTACGCCATGGCCCGTATCCCAATGGCAGAGGTGACCGCCATTGGCTATGTTGCCCCCATTTTTGTGACCATCGGTGCCGCAATTTTCCTTGGAGAGAAACTCCGCGTTCGCCGTGTTAT
>JAEPMY010000012.1 GCA_017643685.1 Sneathiella sp. | reverse complement strand
CTATTCGAGCCCCTCATCGATCTTGGCGTTCTTGCCGGTGCAAAAGCGCTGGATCATATGAAAGACAGCCCTTTCTTTTATGAACGCCTGCACAACAGCGCGTCCTAAGGAAAATTCTCGTTTTTCCCGAAAAGCCCCGGAAACGGGGCTTTTTTTGTGTCCCGCCAATGTGACAAAATCACCGACAGTTCACTTTCCCGTGACTTATCCTATCTCCAAATATTAGAATAAACGCAATTTTCGATCTATTGGAGGAATGCGGAATGGACGCCCATAAAATCTCGGACAGTTTAACGGTTAGCCCCCAAATTACGGTCGATGATATCCCCAAACTGAAAGAGATGGGCTTTCGCAGCTTGATCTGTAACCGCCCCGATGGGGAAGGAGCAGACCAGCCAACCTTTGACGAGATTGAGGCTGCAGCCAAAGCCGCCGGAATTGAAACCCGCTACCAGCCTGTAACCTCCGGCAAGGTAACCGATGAAAACGCCGATAGCTTTGGCGCGTTGTTTGACGAACTTCCAAAACCGATTTTTGCCTATTGCCGCACCGGAACCCGGTCCGCCACCCTTTGGTCCTTATCCCAGGCAGGAAAATTGGATCTGGCTGATATTTTATCCAAAACCAAGGCCGCAGGATATGACATGGCCGGTGTGGTTCGCCGGATCGTTAATGGCGGCAAGACCCCAACTGATTTGGCTGATGCGTCTTATGATGTGGTGATTGTAGGCGGCGGCGCGGCTGGCATTTCTGTGGCTTCCAGCCTGCAAGGACGCTTGCCGGATATTAAAATCGCCATTCTGGACCCGGCCGATATTCATTACTATCAGCCGGGATGGACCATGGTTGGCGGCGGTATTTTTGAGGCCGCCTCTACGGCAAAAACCATGGGCTCCCTGATCCCTCACGGGGTACATTGGGTCAAAGCCGCCGTTGCCGCCTTTGAGCCAAAAGATAATGCCGTCGTTCTGGATGGGTGCCGGGTGGTAAAATATAAACGCCTGATCGTTTGTCCCGGCCTTAAACTGGATTGGCATAAAGTTGAGGGCCTCGTGGACACATTGGGCAAAAATGGCGTTACCTCCAATTACCGGTACGATCTCGCCCCATATACGTGGGAGTTGGTTCGGGGCCTCCGCAAAGGTCGGGCCCTGTTTACCCAGCCCCCAATGCCAATCAAATGTGCCGGTGCCCCACAAAAGGCCATGTACCTCTCTGCTGATCACTGGTTCAAAACGGGTGTGTTGAACGATATCGACGTTCAATTTCATAATGCAGGCGGTGTTTTATTCGGGGTTGCCGACTATGTGCCGGCGCTCATGGAATATGTGAACAAATATAATGCCGACCTTAATTTCTTCCATAACCTAATCGCTGTGGACGGCACCTCTAAAACAGCGACATTCCAGGTGAACAAACCCGATAGCGAGCCGGAAACAGTTCAGGTGGAATTTGACATGATGCATGTTTGTCCTCCTCAAACGTCACCGGATTTCATTCGGGTCTCCCCGCTCGCTGATGAGGCAGGTTGGGTAGATGTGGACCAATCGACGCTACGCCACAAGGAATATGACAATATCTGGTCCCTTGGGGATGTCATGAATGCCCCGAACGCCAAAACAGCCGCTGCGGCCCGAAAACAGGCTCCGGTTGTAGCCGCGAACGTTGCAGCGGATATAGAGGGCCATGGGGCTTTTGCTCATTATGATGGATATGGCTCTTGCCCGCTGACCGTTGAGCGCGGGAAAATCGTCCTCGCTGAGTTTGGATATGGCGGCAAACTTCTGCCCAGTTTCCCAAGCTGGATTCTAAATGGCAAACGCCCCTCTCGTCTGGCGTGGCTTCTAAAGGAGCAGATTCTTCCCCCTGTTTATTGGAAAGCCATGCTGAAAGGGAAAGAATGGATGGTAAAACCGGAGAAAGTCTCCGCAGGGTGACATAAATGGATCAAATATCTGTCATATGACTGTGTTAGATAACCCAAATCCCATAAATTCGGTTGACCTAATCAAATTTTTGGGCGAACACTCTGGCTGCGATACATTCGATTTGAAATACCTTACCCGTCTAGATTAGGCAGGGGGCTTCCAGAAAGCGTGTTCGTTTTAAGACTTGGATCCCACATTTTTTTCATCGGGATCCGCACTACAATGCTATCGAAGGAGATTATTGATGGCTACAGGTACCGTAAAGTGGTTCAACGCAACCAAAGGCTTCGGATTTATTGAACCAGATGAGGGCGGCGCAGATGCGTTTGTTCACATCTCTGCAGTTGAACGCGCGGGCCTCAACACACTCAAAGACGGACAGAAAGTTTCTTACGAACTTACACCTGGCCGCAATGGCAAGTCCTCCGCTGAGAGCCTTGCGATTGTAGAATAAAGCCCCCACGCCCGGTTCTGCCGGGCGTGTTTTTTTGTACTTCCTAAATTATCCCCCTTCCAAATTCCCTAGTCTGAAAAATCACAAACTGCTAAAAGCCTCCCAGTACGGGAGATATCTGTGACGGAATATTGGACGCTCTTTTTTTCAGCCTTTACCTCAGCAACTCTGCTGCCCGGTTCTTCCGAAATTATTTTATCGGCGCTGCTGATTAACTCCCCCGATAAGCTGATCCCCCTGATTTTAATAGCTGGGTTTGGAAATCTGCTTGGCTCTCTCGTAAATTGGTTGCTAGGAGCCTATTTCATCCATTTTCAGGATCGCAAATGGTTTCCCGTCTCCAAATCTCAACTGGCCCGGGCCCAAAGCTGGTATAACCGATTTGGTATCTGGTCACTCCTGTTAGGATGGCTTCCCGTTATTGGGGATCCACTCACCCTGCTTGGCGGAGTCATGCGGGTCCCTTTACCTAAATTCATTTTGCTGGTGGGGATTGGAAAGTTCGCTCGATATCTCTTTATTGCGGGACTGACACTTGCCTGGTTTGAACTGTAAATCCGGTTTCATTTAAAACGGATTCGAAAGAGAATGGTGATTAATACCTTACGCCTATCCTCTTAGCCCAAGCCTGAAAAATAGACATTTATAAGTAGATTTTGCCTAAATAAATTTGAGTCATTCTAATCTGCCAACTGTTTTTAAACAAACAGTCTGAAACTCGGTAAATTTTTAAACATCTATTAAGGAAAAACCCCGTACTTCTCTCCAGAAGAAAAAATAAATCATACTTTTCATATCAGTTTCTGTGGGGGAACAAGATGTTAGGGTCATGGCGTGTGAAGGAAAGGCTTTATGCACTTTCCGGCTTCCTACTCATTTGTCTGGTCGCGCTAAGCGCGTTTATTCTGTTTGAAATGCGGCTCAACCTGATCGATGACCGCAAGGAAAAGGCGAAAAACGTTGTTGAAGTCGCCCATTCAACCATTTCCTATTACGCGGATTTGGCTAGCCGTAATCAACTTTCAACTGAAGAAGCGAAAGCAGAAACCTTAAAACAGTTGGAGAGCCTACGGTATGGGACATCTGACTATTTCTGGATCAATGATAAAGACGCCTTAGTCCTCATGCATCCTTTCGTGAAGAAGCTCATTGGCAAAAGCGGCAAAGACATTAAAGACACAAACGGTGTCGCCATTTTCACTGAGGCGGCAAAGCTCGGCGCTAATGGGGGGAGCGGCTATATTGATTATCTCTGGCCAAAGCCCGGATCCGATATTCCTGTGGCCAAAACATCCTATGTCAAAGGTTATGCACCCTGGGGCTGGATCGTCGGAACTGGCATCTACATTGACGACGTAAATACCATTTTCATGAAAAATGTAATTATTGTCGGACTTTGCACCCTCGCAGTTCTGATCCTTGGGTTTTTGGCGAGCCTCACCATCAGTCGCAGCATCACCATCCCGGTTGGAGAGATGGTTTCCACTGTGAAACGTCTTTCAAAAGGGGACTTCTCTGGCGATGTAAAAGTTGGCAGCACCCGAAGCGAACTTGGTATTATGGCGGAGGCGTTACGCCTTTGGAAACAATCCGCAATTTTGGCAAAACGCACCGATGTCGCCCTTAAGGAATGTGCAACATCCGTCCTGCTGTTAGACCCGGACGATCAATTGATCTACTGCAATTTATCTGCGGAGAACTTCCTGAAACATTTAGAGAAGCATATTCGCGCCCATAACCCCTCTTTCACCGGGGATGCGGCAATTGGTTTGCCTGCTGGCAGCATTCTGCCCAATTTTAGAAAACTGAAAACAGACCTGGATCAGCAAAAGGGATCACTTGCTGTTGAGATAACCGTTTCAAAACGAATCTGGAATGTCCATCTGACCCATGTGATCAATGATTTTGGCGAAAATCTGGGAACAGTGGTCGAAATTGACGATCTAACCGATCGCATCGAGGAAGAGATGCTGAAACGTGAGGCCGAGAAGCAACAGATCGAGTCGGAACGGGTGCTGATGGAGCAGCAGCGCAAGCGCGCACAGAAAACAGCAGAGCTGTTGGAGAACCATGTTGCAGTTGCCATCAAAGACGTGGTCACCTCGACGGAAAAGATGCGGGCAGAAGCCGGACGCATGAATGAAATCTCCGGTCGTTCGTCCAAACAGAGCAGCGTTGTGACCGACGCCTCTCGGGATGCAACTCATAGCGTTCAAGCAGTCGCAGCGGCAGCAGAGCAGATTCTACGCTCCATTCAGGATATTCGCGAAAAGGTTGATATGGCGACGGATACCGCGCGCACTGCTGTTCAGAATGCGAAAAGTGCAAATGAGACGGTTCAAGGCTTGTCAGACGCCTCTATTCGGATCGGGGACGTTGTGGGTCTCATTCAGGATATTGCCGGGCAAACAAATCTGTTGGCTCTCAACGCTACAATTGAGGCCGCCCGTGCAGGCGAAGCTGGTAAAGGCTTCGCGGTTGTCGCCGGTGAAGTTAAAAACCTCGCCAGCCAGACCGCCAAAGCGACCGAAGACATCGCCAATCAGGTTGCTGCCATTCAGGATGCCACCCACGGTGCCGTTGAGGCAATTGGTGAAGTAACCAGTGCCGTTGAGCGCATTGACGAAGTTTCTACGGATATCTTCTCGCAGGTTAATCAACAGGCGGACGCGACCAATGAAATTACCGTCAATGCCCAAACAGCCGCCAATAATACCGGCCGGGTAACAGACAATATTTCAGAAATTGCCGATGGGAGCAGCCAAATTGGGACCGCAGCGACGGACGTGTTATCAGCATCTGCAACCCTTTCAGACATCGCATCTGGTCTCAATTTGACGGTCAGCGACTATTTACGGGAGTTGGAAGAGGAAGATCGCAAAAGCGCGTAAAGTCTCTCCCCCAATCAACAAAAAAGCCCCGGATTATTCCGGGGCTTTTCTATAATGACCGCAGATCCGGATCAGGCGACGATCTGACCAAGACGGGATCTGATAATGTCTTCCGCTTCTCCAACGATCCGATCCACCAGTTCTTTCACTGTTGGAACGTCATGGATCAGGCCAATACACATACCTGCAGACCAAACACCCGCATTTACATCACCGTCTTCGTAAACCTTACGGCCCCGCATGCCGCTGGCGACCGGACCAATTTCCTGAATGCTTTTACCTTCACGCTCCATATCCACCACTTGCTGGGAGATATTATTGCTGAACATGCGGGCCGTGTTCCGAAGGCTCCGGAAAATCAAGGTCGTGTCCAGCTCGGTTGCGTTTACAATCTCCTGCTTGATCTTCTCATGCACCGGCGCTTCCTGCGTCGCCATAAAGCGGGTACCCATGTTAATTCCATCTGCGCCAAGGGCCAGCGCCGCGGCCAGACCCCGTCCATCAGCAAACCCACCAGAGGCAACAATTGGGATTTCCAACTGCTCAACCGCCCGCGGGATCAGAATAAGGCCCGGTGTATCATCTTCGCCCGGATGGCCGGCACATTCGAAACCATCGATGCTGATGGCATCCACACCGATTTTCTGAGCGGACAAAGCATGACGAACTGATGTGCATTTATGGATCACCTTGATCCCAGCCTCTTTCAGTTTCGGCAAATGTGCTTTTGGATTATTGCCCGCGGTTTCGATAATTTTGACACCGGATTGCACAATCGCATCCATATATTCATCATAAGGAACCGGCTTCAATGTCGGCAGGATCGTGAAGTTGACCGCAAATGGTTTGTCAGTCATGTCCTGAACGCGCTTAATCTCTTTCGACAGATCCTCAGGCGTTGGCTGCGTCAGGGCTGTTAAACAGCCAAGAGCACCCGCGTTGGCAACAGCCGCGATCAATTCTGCGCGGCCAACCCATTGCATTCCGCCTTGGACAATAGGGTGTTCCACCCCAAACATTTCAGTGAATCTTGTTTTCATTTTTCTTATTAATTCCCAAAATTGACTTGCATAATGCAAGCTAATTAACAAAATGAACCCTCGCAAGCAAATTTTCTGACAGCCCCCGTAAAAGCCATGCAAAAGAAAACCTTTTCCGATATCGATTGCGCCATTGCCCAAACGCTGGAGCAAATAGGCGACGGCTGGACTCTGCTGATTTTGCGGAACGCCTTTCACCGGATGCGCCATTTTGATCAGTTTCAGGAGAATCTGGGCATTCCGACCAATACTCTGTCCAATCGGCTTAAAAAGCTCACAGATAGTGGCATCTTGGAGCGGCGAGCCTGTGCCCATGATCGGAGGGCTTATGAATATCGCCTCACAGATAAGGGGCTGGATCTCTATCCCATCATTGTCACGCTCTTCCAATGGGGGGAGCGGTGGTATTCCCGGCCCAATGGCCCCCGGATGGAGTTAAAAGAGAAAGCAACTGGCCTTCCCATCCCTGAAGTGAAGGTGCGAAATCAGGATGGCAACCCACTTTCGGCGCGGGATGTTCAGGTAATCATCGGCCCTGGCGGAGGCGAAGACGCGACTAATCTGGTGAAATTTCAGAAGAAAACAGCCTGATTAAATCATATATTTCAATGAGATAAAAATTAATAACTATAAAACTAGTTTTGTAGTTGTATTTATAAAAAATAGGGTTACCTTATTGTCATGAACACATCTGAGATTGCTCGTACTTTGTCGGAGCTTGGAAATGAAACCCGTCTCGATATCTTTCGCCTTCTGATCAAACGAGGATCAACAGGCATGTCTATTGGCGATATCGGAACAGAGCTTTCAATTGCGGCTTCCACATTGGCATTTCACCTGAAAGGGCTGGTTCAAAGCGGACTGGTCACACAGGAGAAACAGGGCCGACAAACGGTCTGCCGGGCAAATTTGGATGCCTTGACCACCGTATTGCGGCAACTCGAAGATGAGTGCTGCATCGACGAGGATACCCAAGCCAATGAGCGAAACGCCTCATGACCTCTCAGCCCAAACATCTTTTATCTTAAAAGACATATTTGGCGCCCTTCATAAACGCCTCGGTACACCGATTTGGCTTATTCTGGCAACCGTTATTGCCATTGCCATAACGGTCCCGCAAAATCTAAACGATCATCTTATCTTCGCGGGCACGTCGCTTCTGGATATCGCGCCGTTTCTGCTACTTTCTGTAGCGCTTGCATCCTTTCTGAAGGCAACCGGAGCCGACACGATGGTCGCCCGCGCCTTTGAAGGAAACCCAACGCGCGCCATTCTGGTTGCCTCGGCATTTGGGGCCTTATCGCCTTTCTGTTCCTGCGGGGTTATCCCGTTGGTAGCGGGACTTTTGGCAAGTGGGGTACCCCTAGCACCTGTGCTGGCCTTTTGTATTGCCTCCCCCATTATGGACCCGGAGATGTTTATCCTGACAGCAGCCGGGATTAACACGGAATTTGCCGTTATTAAAACCGTGGCGGCCATCTGCATGGGGCTTCTGGCCGGTTTCACTACTCAAGCCCTTTCCAAAACAGGTATTTTGGAAAACGGCCTTAAAGACATTGCAAAACCTTCCTGCGGGACCAGCAGCTGTAGCACCAGCGCCTGCGGCCCTAAAAAACCAAGCGTTACCTGGGCTTTCTGGAAAAAAGAAGGGGGCACCAAAACTTTCTTGGATGCGGTCGGAGAGGCGACTTGGTTCCTTGGTCGCTGGCTCGCCTTTGCCTTCCTCTTGGAAGGTTTGATGATCGCCTATATTCCAGCGGAAAATGTCGCAAGCCTGCTTGGTAACGATAACGCGTTTGCCCTGCCACTTGCCGCCATTGTTGGTATTCCAACTTACATGAACGGATATGCCGCGATCCCACTTGTAAATGGATTGATGGATCTTGGTATGGGAACGGCAACCGGCCTCACCTTTATGCTCGCAGGGAGTGCAACCAGCATTCCCGCAGCCATTGGCTTCTGGTCCTTGGTGAAGCCGAAAATCTTCGCCCTTTATATAGGCTATGCAGTGGCGGGCTCCCTGCTAATCGGATATGCCGTCAAATTGCTTGTCACATAAGTTTCACAGGTTATCGTCTAAGTTGGCCCGCAAATATTAACCCCTTTGCGGGCCAACGGATTTAAGAATGACAGATAGCACGCTAAAGCACAGAGAAAGCACCAATTCCGAACTGATCCAGACATGGAGCAAAATCGGAATGCAATCTTTTGGAGGCCCGACAGCGCAAATCGCCTTGATGCACCGGATTCTGGTTGAAGAAAAAGGCTGGCTCACCGAAAAACAATTTCTGGCGGCTTTAAGCTTTTGCATGCTTCTCCCCGGGCCAGAGGCGATGCAGCTGGCAACATACGCCGGATGGAAGCAACGCGGGACCATTGGCGGATTGATTGCCGGCTCCCTTTTTGTCCTGCCCGGGGCAGCAGTCATCCTTATCCTTGCCAGTCTTTACATGATCTACGGAGAAGTGCCGGGCGTTCAGGCGGCGTTTCTTGGGATTAAAGCAGCGGTCCTTGCGATCGTTTTAG
Organism: Sneathiella sp.; assembly: GCA_017643685.1. GTDB lineage: Bacteria > Pseudomonadota > Alphaproteobacteria > Sneathiellales > Sneathiellaceae > Sneathiella. Next base: position 39,219 of record JAEPMY010000012.1, on the reverse strand, counting down.
AAGCATTGATCAAAATCTCCAAACGTGCCCTAGACGGATTGGGTCATTATCTACTCGCACTCTTCGCCTTTATTGCTCTTTTCGCTCTGCAGCTGCCCTTTCCGCTCGTCATTATAATCGCGGGATTTTGCGGATTTTTATTCCTGCACCAACCAAAAGAGACAGAAACCGCACCCGCTTTACCTAAAGGGAGCTTCAAACGGCTGATCAAAACCGTTGGTCTTTGGCTGGCACTCTGGTTTTTACCGATTGCGGGATTGTTTATGGCGCTTGGGGACGGTCATATCATCACCAATCTCGCCACTTTCTTCTCAAAGCTTGCGATTGTCACTTTTGGGGGGGCCTATGCAGTTTTGGCCTACATGGCTGATGACGTGGTCAGTTCTCAAGGATGGCTATCGGCGGCGCAAATGATTGATGGGCTTGGCCTTGCAGAAACCACCCCCGGCCCGCTCATTCTGGTGACTGAATTTGTGGGGTTCGTGGCCGCCTATCAATGGAACGGCGGAGCCAATTTCCTGATGGGCCTTGCGGGCGCAATTGTAACGCTATGGGTCACGTTTGTTCCGTGTTTTTTATGGATCATGGCAGGCGCCCCATATATCGACTGGATTTCAAGCAGACCCCGCCTCAAAGCCGCGCTGGCCGCCATTACCGCCGCCGTTGTTGGTGTTATCGCGAATTTGAGCCTCTGGTTTTCCTTGCATATCCTGTTTGAAAAACTGGAAGGCAAAACCTTCGGATCAGTTCAGATTTTACTGCCTGATGTCACAAGTTTAGACATGCTGACCCTGATTTTAGTGATTTTGAACGCCTATTTGCTGCTTGTACGGAAATGGAACCTCTTTTGGCTGCTCGGCCTTTCCGCAAGTGCAAGCTGGCTTTTCAAGGTCCTTATTCTCTAGGATTTTCTACTGAAAATTAATCCTTTAGCTTCAACCAATTCTATCTGGACAATTACCCCTCTCCCGCTACCCTTTTGATAAGCAAGGACAAATAAGAAGCAAAATTAAGGGAGCATTCCCATGAGCAAAACCGCAACGGACGTGATCCGAATTGCCAATTGCAGCGGCTATTATGGTGACAAACTATCAGCCGCACGGGAGATGGTGGGCGGGGGCCCCATCGATGTCTTGACCGGTGATTATCTGGCAGAACTCACCATGTCGATCCTGTTTGCCAAAAAGATGAAATCCCCGGACGAGGGATATGTGGGAACCTTTCTGAAACAGGTAAAAGATGTCCTGGGCACGTGCCTTGAGAAAAACATCAAGATCGTCTCCAACGCAGGGGGGCTAAACCCTGCTGGCATGGCTGCAGAGGTTGAAAAAATCGCAGAAGAGCTCGGCCTGTCCTGCAAAGTTGCCTATGTGGATGGGGACAATCTCATGCCCCGCCTGAAAGAGATCGGCAGCGAAGGGGAAGCCTTTGCCAATATGGATACCGGTGAAACCTTGGCGGAAAAGGGGCTTCGCCCTGCTACCGCAAACGCCTATCTGGGATGCTGGGGCATCAAAGAAGCGTTGGATCAGGGCGCCGATGTGGTCATTGCCCCGCGGGTAACCGACGCAGCCGTTGTCATGGGGCCGGCTGCTTGGAAATTTGGATGGTCACGAGATGATTTTGATGCGCTAGCGGGTGCCTGTGCGGCTGGCCACCTGATTGAATGCGGCGCTCAAGTTTGCGGCGGGAACTACGCCTTCTTTGAAGAGGTCCCGTCCTTTGCCAACGTGGGATACCCGATCGCCGAAATTGAAGCGGACGGCAATTTCACCATCACTAAGCATCCGGGCACCGGCGGGCTTGTCTCTGTTGGCACAGTTACCGCCCAGCTTTTGTATGAAATTAATGATCCGGCTTATAAAAACCCGGATGTGATCAGCCATTTCGATACCCTGAAACTGGAACAGGTTGGTGATGACCGGGTTTATGTATCCGGCTGCAAAGGATCAAACCCGCCCAGCAGTCACAAGGTGTGCATGAATATCATGGGCGGTTATCGCAACAGTATGGAGCTGTTGGTCACCGGTCTTGATATTGAAAAGAAGGCCGAACTCTTTACCGACGAGTTATTCCGGCAAGCGGGCGGCAAAGATCAGTTTGACGAGGTAGACATCCAGCTTGTTCGAACCGACAAAGAGAATGCCCCCACCAATGACGAGGCTATGGCTATCTTAAGGATAACAGTAAAATCGTCTGACCCTAAAAAAGTAGGGCGTTTCTTCTCCGCCAAAGTGATTGAGATTGCCCTTGCCACATATCCTGGTTTCACGGGACGCTCTGCCCCCGGCGGTGGTTCGCCCTTCGTACTGCATTGGCCGACATTGGTGGATAGCCGCCACATCACGGAAAAAGTTCATGTGGGCGGGATGACAACCGAGCTGGAGCCAACCAGCCAGATGGATGTTGAAGAAATTTATTACCAAAAACCTATGGTGGATATTCCGCCTGCCCCTGTAGGAGAAAATAAAAACCTGCCATTTGGGCGCGTTTTTGGCACCCGCAGTGGGGACAAAGGCGGTGCAGCCAATATCGGTGTCTGGGCACGAGATGACGAGGCCTATTCCTGGCTTTATCACAATCTGACAGCAGAAAAGCTAAAAGAGATGATGCCGGAAATTGAAGGCTATGACGTCAAACGCTTCGATTTGCCAAACATCCGCGCGATCAACTTCATGATCTACGGTATTCTGGGTGATGGGGTTGCTGCTAATACCCGCATCGACGGTCAGGCAAAGTCCATGGGCGAATTCTTAAGGTCGCGCAAAATCGACATGCCAGCCAGCATCGCCCCAACGGCGTAAAAGGGAGGATAACATGACAGATAAAGATGAAACACTCTCCTTGGATGGGCTCACTTTTACGACATTAAAGCTGGAGCTAAAGGATCATATCTTCACCATTACCCTGAACCGGCCAGAATCAAAGAACGCTATTAACCCGGTGATGAGTAACGAACTGATTTACGCGTTTGATTATGCCCGTCAGACCCGTGACATCCGTGTTGTGGTTCTCGCAGCAGAGGGGGATATCTTCTGCGCGGGCGGTGATCTTCGCACCATGAGCGGCGGCAAAGTAGACGGTCCCGTCTCCAACGTGCCAAAGCGGGGGGAGACCGACGAGATTTCGCTCCGCCTTCGGCATATGAACAAGCCGGTTATTGCTAAAATTCAGGGTCCCGTTCTGGCCGGTGCGCTATTGCTGGTCTGTAATGCAACCCATGCCTATGCAGCGGAACATGCGCATTTCTCCGCCCCTGAGATTAAGCGCGGCATCTGGCCTTTCATGGTGATGGCAGGCCTTTTCCGGGTGATGAATAAACGCGAGGGTCTTGATTTTATTATGCGCGGGGAACGGATCAGCGCGGCCGATGCAGAACGAACCGGCCTGATCAATCAAACGGTCCCGGCAGAAGAGTTGGAAGAACTGGTTATGACCCGCGCAAAAGAGCTCGCCTCTCTTGCGCCGGGAACCATGCAAATGGGCCTTGCCGCCTATAATATGGTCGAGGATATGGAGTTTGATCCCGCCTTGCCTTTCCTTAAAGAACAACTCAACACATGCCTGAAAAGTGAAGATGCCCGTGAAGGCATCGCCGCCTTTTTGGAAAAACGTGACCCTAATTGGGACTAAGAGATTAAACGCGAGAAGCTCAAGTGGTTTCTTCTCTCCTACCATGATGGGTAACTGAATCTTCTGGGGCCTGATCCCGCTTCAATAGGCCATAGTCACGGTCTACGGGCGCGACACGCAACCGGTAATCTTCGAACACACCGGCCCGCCCTTCCGACTGGGCGAGCCTGTGATGTTCCAAATTACGCCATTCGGCAATGGCTGCTTCATCTCGCCAAAAGGAAAGCGATAAGATCTTATTTCCATGGGTGAGGGACTGAAACCGCTCAATAGAGATAAACCCATCAATCTGATCCAGCAGCGGGCGCAGCTCCGCTGCAATATTCAAATAGTCTGCTCGTTTTCCCTCCGCCGGCTCCACCTCAAAAATGACTGCTATCATTTTCTCTCTCCATGCGGCGTTGAAACCAGCTTCAGAAAGGTCCTGTCTTCCCTCAGTAAAAACTTCTCTTTTTGGGCAAATTCATAATTCTCGCGACCAAGCGGGTCACTCGCTAGGCGCGCCCGATAGGCCTCATACTCAGCGAGGGAGGGAATGTTATAAATCCCATAAGCAAGTGTTGTGGAGCCTTCATGAGGCGCATAATAACCAATAAGGTCACCACCGGCACGGGGAATAGCTGTACCCCAGTTTTGGGCGTATTGGGCGAACTGCTCTTTTTTGTTCGGGTCAATATGATATCGAATAATACAAGTTAGCATAACAATCCTCTTTGCTTCGGTTTCGCAAAATATAGAACGTTGCACGCATCATATGCTTCGATTACAATCGAACTATGAAAGATGGACCAGACATAGCCTATATCGCCTCACTGATCGGGGATCCCGCCCGGGCAAATATGCTGACGGCATTGCTGACGGGAAAAGCATTAACGGCAACTGAACTGTCCCAAGAAGCAGGCATCACCTTACAAACCGCGAGCTCTCATCTGGCCAAACTAACTGACGGCGGCCTGCTTACCCTTCGCAAACAGGGACGCCATAAATATTTCTCTCTCGCCAACGATAATGTCGCCGGGGTGCTGGAAAGCCTGATGGGATTAGCTGCGGGGTCAGGACACCTGCGCACCCGGACAGGCCCGCGTGACGCAAAATTAAGGCATGCAAGGGTTTGCTATAACCATCTGGCTGGCTCCATGGGCATCCAGATGTTCAATTATTTTGCAGATCAACACTTCTTGCAGATTAAATCGGAAGGCATCACCCTAACCGATAACGGTGCCACATTTGTTAGAGGCTTTGGTATTGATCTGGAAGCGCTGCAAAAGAAAAGGTCCCCACTCTGTAAAGAATGCCTGGATTGGAGTGAGCGACGCTCTCATCTCGCCGGCAGCTTGGGCCGGGCGCTTTTAACCCGACTAGAAGAATTAAAATGGGTCCGGCGCATTCCAGATAGTCGGATCATTGAATTTACCAAAGCGGGACAGCAGAATTTCGATGCAACCTTCGCGCAAGCTTCACTCTTTGCATAAAGGCTTTCAGCGCAATTATGTCATAAAAAAAAGCCCGGAAAATCCGGGCTTTTTTTATTTGGAATATATCAGACGTTAAGCGGCACGAACTTCTTTCAGGAAAGTTTCAATATCCTGTTTCAAGTTCCCTGCCAGCTGATCCAGACGGGATGCCGCGGACTGCACATCACCGGCAGCAGATCCAGTCTCCCCTGCTTTTTGGGAAACGTCATTAATCTTGCTGCTCACTTCGCTTGTCCCGTTAGAGGCTTCCTGCACATTGCGGGAAATCTCATTGGTGGCTGCGCTCTGCTCTTCGATAGCGGAGGAGATACCAACCGTGGATTCGCGAATACTGGAAATCACAGAATCGATTGTGGAAATCGCGTTTACCGCACTATCCGTTGCATTCTGCATATCCGTAATCTGCTGGGCGATTTCTTCGGTTGCCCGGGCTGTCTGGTTCGCAAGGGATTTCACCTCGCTCGCCACAACAGCAAAGCCTTTACCCGCATCACCGGCACGGGCGGCCTCGATCGTCGCGTTAAGGGCCAACAGATTTGTCTGACCAGCAATGTCATTGATCATATTGACAACTTCGCTGATCTTCTTGGCTGTTTCCGCAAGGGCTGACACGGATGTGGTGCTATTCCCCGCCTCTACAACAGCTTTTTCAGATACCTGATTAGCTTGCTGCACCTGACGGCTAATCTCACTGATAGAGGATGTCAGCTCTTCTGCAGCGGACGCAACTGTCTGTACATTGCGCGATGCATCATTTGATGCCGCCGCAACACCTTCGGCAAGCTCCCGAGAAGAGCCCGCAGTCGTTGTCATCCGATCCGCAGTAGACTGCAATTCTTTGGCAGCCAGCGCCACAGTGTTCAGAACTTCAGAAACACGGCTTTCAAAATTACCGATGAGTTCTGCCACCCGCTCAGCACGAGCCTGCTTCTCTGCTGCTTCGCGCTGTTCACGAACGCGCTCTTCCTGTTCGCGTTGCTCTTTCGCAGCGCGCTCGTTGGCTTCCCGCTCGGCTTCTTCACGGGCATGTTGATCAGCTTCGGCCCGAAGACGCTCCTGCTCAATGGCATTGTCTTTAAAGACCTGAACCGCACGAGCCATTTCACCGATCTCATTCTTTTCATCCTGAGACGGAATTTCAACGCTGTTATCTCCTTGGGAGAGCGCGGCCATCACACCTGTGATGGATTGAATTGGCATGCGGATCATCCGAATGATCAAGGTTGTAATCCCAAGCGCAACAACAAGGCTGACCAAACTCACTACCATTGTGGTTGCGGTTGCAGCTTCCGCGTCGCTAACCGCACTGTTAAAGAGGGCATCGCCTTCTTCCTGCCAGAGAACCGCCAGGTCCGAGATGGATTTATACATGGCATTAAACTGCTCATCCGCTGAGACCATCATGACCACGGCAGTACTGCCATCAATTTCAGTCATGTCAATCACATCGGTTGCTGCCGTGCCATATTCTGCCAGTTGCGCTTGAATGTTGGTGAGCATCTCCAGCTCAGTCTCGTTAAAGCTCCCGCCTTCGATAAACTGTGCTAGAACCTTCTGAGAGCCTTCCATGCCAGCGCGCAATTGATCCCGGAACGCGACCAATTTCTCTTCTTCCACACCTGCATTTAACTGCGAAATAAGACGAAACACACTGCCGTTAAATGACTGTAGATCCCGTTGGAAACGATACGCAGCAGATGTTTTCAATTTTGCCTGCTCATTCAGGCTTTCCATCATGCTCGCGCTATTCTGGTTCGCTGTGTACGCCGTGATACTCAGAATAACCAGCGCAATCACAAAAATTGCCGGCGAGATCAAAAGCTTCAACGAAATATTCAAATTGCGAATATTCATACTTCCCTACCCTTTCAAAGCGCAACCGAGCCCGGCAAGAACCGGGCCCATTACATCGATACGCTTATTCGTAATAACCGATCATCAGGAAAGTGTCGGTGCTATCAATACGCGCAACATAAGAATGTTTCTGCGTGATTTTCTTTGTTTCTGGGTGTGGCCATTTATAGTCGACCCATCCTGTACCGCTGCTTGCTGCCATATCGATCATATCTTTCACGAACAGCTTGCCGTCAGTGTCTTTCACCTTTGTCAGGTTTTTACCTTCCAGCTTTTTATTGGCGCCGTGGTAAATAATGTTTCCAGATTCGATAGACTGACCAACAACGTAGAATTCACCATTTTTGAAGTCACCGTTTGTGTCAAAGTCTTTAAAAGCCTGATCTTGACCAACGGATTTAAAATGAGCGATCGCTTTATCCATCATGGAGAGAACATGAGCTTTTTTATCTTGTGCGTTTGCTGTTCCTGCGAACAGAATGACGCCCATGAGAACTGATGCTGCGAGTTTTTTGAACATTTGAGTTTCCTCGATACTATTTGGTAATAATGATTGTGACCAAATTAGCTGATGAAACTTAATCATTTCCTAAAATGAAGAAAAAAAACGGGTTATACTAGGCGGGTTAACCAACTAAAACTAAAGTAATATTTACGATTATTAGAAGGCCATCAAACTCTTCTCATGGTAGACCTGTTCCATAATCTCATCGGGGGAATTGAGCCGTCTGATCCGGGTAAAAAGTGCGGCGCTTTCCGGATAGGTGCGTCCCATCAATTTAATCCATTGCTTTAATCGGCCCGCTTGACGCAAGGGCTGTCTCATTTGTTGCAGGAGTTTGTGATAGTCCTCCAGCAGATGAATAATGTGGGACCATTCAAATTTTGAATAAGCAGGGTCCTTCACTTCAAGTCCCAGGCTTGGCCGCGCAATCATCCCACGGCCCATCATATAATGCTCATACCCACAGATAGATTTACACTTGTCAAAATCCTCACGGGTCCAGATTTCCCCATTTGCCACAACCGTGATGGACAGCGCCTCACGGATAGGCACCAGATTTTCCCAGTGGGCGGGCGGGCGATATCCTTCCAGTTTTGTTCGGGCATGGATCGTCAGTTTGGAAGCCCCTGCCGCCTCAACCGCGTGGGCATTCTCCAAATACATGGACTTATCTTCGAAACCCAACCGCATCTTGGCGCTAACAGGGATATGATCTGGAACCGCGCGGCGGACGGCAGACGTCACCTCATAAAGCCGGTCCGGCCATTGCAACAGCGTCGCCCCCGCATCATTTCGGTTCACGGTTTTGGCGGGACAGCCAAAATTAAGATCAATACCCGGCGCCCCGATACGTGCCACCTTATCCGCATTTTCCGCAAGCAGCACCGGGTCCCCGCCCATCAACTGAACATGCACCGGAATACCCGCGGCCGTTTTTCCGCCCGTTTCCAATTCCGGGCATATTTCGATGAACTTTCTACGCGGATAAAGGTTGTTGCTCACCCTGATAAATTCAGAGACACACAGATCAATCCCACCGATTCTCGTCAGGATATCACGCATATATTGATCAACAACGCCCTCCATCGGGGCCAGGGTAACCGACATAAATTTGGGTCCATCAACACTAAAAACCGGCTGCTTTTAGCATATATTCGCTAAATAAAAATTGATTATTGTCTTGTCACAATTTCGTGGTATCAAAGTCAGGAAAAAGAAAGACATAAATTTGGGATGACTATAGGGGTCATCAAGGAGAGTATATGACAGATTTTTTGACCAATGTCACATCTGGTCACGGAAACGCCCGCGACCTTCAGGAATACCGCACAGCAGAAGACGCCTTTGCGGCCATCCAGAAAATCTACCACGCAAATGCAAATCAGGTAAAAGAACGCTTCGCCGCGTTTGAGAAGGGTGATAAATCCACCCCATTGGATGTGGGATATTATCCATATCTGGGTCTGGATGTCGGAGCTTCAGACATCAATCTCAGCAGTAAATTGGCATATGGCAATCTCCACTCCGCGGGATCATTTGGCACAACCTTAACCCAGCCGGAGCTTTTCGAAAGCTACTATCTGGAGCAGATCAAACTGATCATTGAAAATCACGACCGGCCCGTTATCGTCGGGGTAAGTGATCGGCCTATGCCGCTCCCTTTTGTGATTGAAAAAGCGTCTTCCAATGTATCTGGCGATGATGTGCAGGTGATGCAATCCATCTTCCCAATGCCAGATCTGGCCAATATCAATGACACAATCGCCAATGGTATTCACGAGCCAATCCCCGGCGATCCCATGCCGCTCGCCCTTTTCTCCGCAGAGCGAGTGGATTATTCGCTGCAGCGTCTGTTCCATTACACGGGTACGTCTCCGAAACATTTTCAGCGCTTTGTCCTTTTCACCAACTATCAGCGCTATATTGACGAATTCATTGAATATGGCATGGAGCAAGTAAAGAACGGGTCAGAGTACCGCGCCTTTGTGGAGCCCGGCAATGTGGTGACACCAAATGCATCCCTAACCGATATGCCCGCAAGCGGCACAGCACCAAAGCATTTGCCGCAGATGCCAGCCTATCATCTGGTCGGGGATAAGCATGAAGGGATCACGATGGTGAATATCGGTGTTGGCCCGTCCAATGCTAAAACCATTACCGATCATATTGCCGTTCTGCGCCCCCATTGCTGGTTGATGGTTGGTCACTGCGGCGGCCTTCGCCGGACCCAGCGGCTTGGGGATTATGTTCTCGCCCATGCATATGTGCGGGAAGATCATGTGTTGGATGAAGATATTCATCCGGGCGTCCCCCTGCCAGCGATCGCGGAAATTCAGGTCGCTTTGACCGAAGCCGTAGCCGAGATGTCCGGTATCGACAAAGACGCCGGCAGATTAAAAGAGCATTTTCGGACAGGAACCGTCTATACTACCGATGACCGCGACTGGGAGCTTCGCCACAAAGAGCTCGCGCAAAGATTCAATCAGACAAAGGCAATTGCCATCGATATGGAAAGCGCCACCATCGCGGCCAATGGTTTCCGCTTCCGTGTCCCTTATGGAACGCTGCTTTGTGTCTCTGATAAGCCGCTCCATGGCGAAATCAAGTTACCCGGTATGGCGAATAAATTTTATCAGGACCGGACCGCTAAACACCTGCAAGTCGGGATTAAAACCCTTCGCGCCCTTAGAGATGGTGGAATTGAAAGCCTTCATTCCCGAAAACTGAGAAGTTTTGACGAACCTGCCTTCCGTTAAGGTCTCCGTTTGGCGGGGCGATTACGCCCCGTCCAAATGCGGCAAGACGAGCTCTGCCAGACGACTACAAAGGGCTGGCGACAGATCATGTCCCATCCCTGTCACCTCAATGTATTCCGCACCCGGAACATGTTCAGCAACATCCTTGCCGCAAACAGGCTGTAACAACGGATCATCTGTGCCGTGGATCACCAGCGTTTTATTCTGAATTTCTTTTAAAGTTTCCCGGCGACCCGGCGTTGCCAGGATCGCGGCATATTGGCGAAGATAACCTGTCGGGCTATAAGAGCGCTCAACGCAGGTGCGAATATGCGCCTCCAAAGCAGAGCGGTGCCAACGGAATTTGGGGCTGCCGATCACATCATTCACCTTAAGGCCAAACTCAACAATATCATCGATTGCCTGACTTTGCGGTGCGCTCGCCATAATGGCGGCTGCCTCTGGCGCAGGTCCCGGAAGCGAGGGATCCGATGAGGTTGACATAATGGAGGTGAGGCTAAGCGCTTTTGTAGGGTATTTATGAGTGAAAATCTGCGCGACCATCCCTCCCATGGACATCCCGACAATATGCGCCGCCGGGATTTGCAACCCTTCCAAAATCGCTGCCAGATCATCAGCCATGTCTGAGACGTGGTAGGGCACCTCCGGTGTTTGCCCCGCCATCTTGGTGGCGAGCAACTTTTCAAAATCAGGAATACCATGTGCCTCAAATTTACTGGAAAGCCCGATATCCCGGTTATCAAAGCGGATTATTTGATATCCAGCATCCAGCAACGGGCGAAAAAACGCCTCATTCCAATCAATCAACTGAAAACCAAGCCCGGCAATCATAACCACGGCGGGCGCATCTTCCGGCCCTTGCCGATCTACTTCGAATGACAGTTCACCTGCTCTTACTTGCATCACTTTTCCCCTCAAATGAAAAACGGGCCCAGCGGGCCCGTCTTGAATGTCTCTGCTAGGATCAGATTAGACTGAAGATTTGATCCAGTCTTCGATCTGACCTTTAGGAGAAGCGCCAACTTTTGTGCTAACAACTTCGCCGTCTTTCACCAGCATCAATGTTGGAATACCACGGACACCGTATTTTGTTGGTGTGTTTGGGTTTTCGTCAATATTTACTTTGGCAACGGTCAAGTTACCTGCCATCTCGTTGGAGATTTCTTCCAGTGCCGGGGCAATTGTTTTACACGGCCCACACCACTCGGCCCAGAAATCAACCAGCACCAGACCTTCGTTCTTCAGAACGTCTTGGTCAAATGATGCGTCTGTCACATTTGTTGTGGCCATTTTTTTATCCTCATTCAGGCAGAATAATAGGCCCCCTTCAGATAGGCGAGCCAGTCAATAGTTTGATACTTACGTATCCACCCCCCGACCGTCAAGTGACCAGCGTCATATCAAGCGTCCGGGATTTCCATCAAATGCGGGCCATCCGTCCATAACAGCCCACATTTAATCACTTTTTCAGGATACATCTTTTTCAAGGCCGCGCGATAAATCTGCATCTGTCGCAAATAGACCCCCGGCACATCAGCGATTTCAAGGGGGGATGGCCGATTGGTTTTATAGTCGATAATCAGGACATCCTCGTCCCGAATAAGCAATCGGTCGATCTGCCCCGACATGATCCGATCTCCCATCAAACCTGTCACCGGTACCTCGGCGCGGCTACCGGGACCAAAAATATCAGCAAAATCGGGATGGGAGAGAACTATAAGCGTTTCCGTCAAAATCTCTCGCTGCTGCCCATCGCTGAGCCCATGAGACGGTCGGGCAAGCCAATCACGCGCCACCTGTTCCTGACGGGCGACAGGCACCTCTGGCAGGCTCTCAAGCAAACGGTGCACCAAGATACCCCGGTGGAAGCGATGCCCATCATCAGCCCCGAGCGGGGATCTTACTGCTGGCTCTTCCTCCTCTCGCGATGGGGTCAAAGGTTGCGGCGGGAAAGGCTCCTCCGGCGGCGGTGTGCGAACCCAATCCGGCAACGCATAATCATCGGCTCGCTCTTTTGCTTCATTCTCAGATTTAGCTGTTTTAAACTGGTCCCCGCTTGTATATCGGCGGGCAACCCCACCAAAGGGGAGCTCGACCTCTTCCAACTCTTCATTGGTTTTAAACGCCGCATCAATCAGATCATACCAACATCCTTCAGGGCGGCTTCTGACATTCTCCCATCCACAGACATATAACCGATCTTCCGCCCGCGTGAGCGCCACATATAAAAGGCGGCGTTTTTCCTCCTCCATCCGAGATTTCTCGGCGGCTTTAGCATCTTTCGTCGCCTGATCCTCATTTTCGGAACCCGCCGGCCATAGGGGTCCGGGGATATCTTCTTCCGTCCAGATCAGATTGGTTTTGGATGAATTGGGCGACCCTTGGCAGGTGTCAGGCAGAAATACAATCGGTGCCTGCAGACCTTTTGATCCATGCACGGTCAGAACACGAACTTCATCACGGCCCTGCTCCATATCGCGTTTAACCTCTGCGCCGCCCGCCTCCAGCCAATGCAGGAAAGCCTGCAAACTAGTAGCTTCGGTCCGCTGATAGGTAAGTGCAAGAGACAGAAACTCCTCGATCGGGTCAATTGCCTCCTCACCAAGGCGGGAGAGCAGCTTCTCGCGGCCCCGCTCCGGCCCCAGGATATCGGCAAAAAATTCGTAAACAGGAATAAAATCCGCCTGCCGCAGCACTTTTCGCAAAAATGGTAACGCTTCTGCCAATTTGGGATTTTGATCTGCCTTTTCCTGCACCGCCTGCCAGACACTGCCGGGGCGGTTATGGATGATGCGAAACAGTTCGTTATCATCAAGACCCACAAAGGGGCTTTTCAGAATAATGGCAAGGTTCAGATCATCATCTGGCAAAAGGGCAAATTTAGCCAGCGCCATCAAATCAAGAACCGCAAGCTGTTCCGTTAGCTGCATACGGTCCGCACCAGCGACGGGAATGCCCGCCTGTTTCAAGGCCCGAACCATTTCCTCAAAGAAAGCGTTTCGCTTTTGCACAAGGATCAAAACATCCCGCGGACGGATCTCCTCACCGGTTGAGGATAACTTCTCCCCTGATTGCAGCCAGATATTAATCTGCGCCGCAATATTGCGCGATAAGGTCGCCGCGGGGTTTTCGGTGGCAGAGGCTTCTTCCGGAATATCCCAGACATCACCTTCTTCTGCCTGATCCGGCTTCACAACGGGCCAAATCTCGGCCATGCCCTGCTGACCATCGCGGAAGATATAATGCCGAATTTCCTGCGCATCAGCCGTCAGACCGGTTCGCGCCGGTACGGGAATAAAGGTCGCATCCACAAGGGAGAGAACCGCATGGGTTGATCGGAAGGAAAGATCCAGCGGCACCACTTCCCACGGTTTTTCAGCTTCCCTTGCCCGGTATTCGAAATGCTGACGCATTTTATCAAAAGCGGCGGGATCAGCACCCTGAAAACTATAGATACTCTGCTTTTCATCCCCCACCACAAACAGGGTCCGCATGGCGTCACGCCCCCCATCAATGGCGAAAAACTCCTCGGCCAGAGATCCAACTACATCCCACTGTTCGGGGCTGGTATCCTGCGCCTCATCCACCAGAATATGATCAAGGCCGCCATCCAGCTTGAACATCACCCAAGGCGCCACCTCAGCACCACTGAGCAACTGCCGGGTGGTCAGGATCAGATCATCAAAATCAAGAGCCCCGCGACGAATTTTCTCCGCCTCATATTCCGCGATCAGGCTATTTGCCAATTGCAGAACAGCCAAACTGGACTTCAAAACCCGAATACGGCGGCGCATTTCGATCACTGCCACAATTCGATCCGCCTCATTCGACAGAATATCTTTCAGTCCGGGCAGGCGTTCTTCCGACTTTTTGGTACCAAGGCTGCGTTCCGATTTCTTCTCCAGCTTTTGAGTCAAAAAAGCAGTGATATAAGTATCAAAAAGCTCAGTGCGCCGATCTGGCATTGCCAGCCAGTCCGTCATAGCAGCGGCGATTTTCTGATCCGTCGCCCCCCCATCCATCAAAACCGGCAAGGTCGCCCGAAGGGCGGCACCGGCAAACGCCTCCTCATCAGAGGCCCGGGCGATTAGTGTCTCTTCGGTGAGGTTTGGGTCAATATCCACATATGACGCAATATGTGCCTTTGCTCCCTCAAGGCCGCCATGCTTATGCAAATAACGCTTAAGCCGCCCCCGCCGATTGGCAAGACCCGACATTAGCTGCACAAAATCCCCTTCATGCAATTGCTGGCTTACATAAATAAGGGCGGAAAGAAGCTCTGGCCGATCCCCTGCCTGAGTTGAGGTCAGTAATCGATCCCGGGCAATCTGCATAATCTCTGCGGCCGATCTGTCGTCCAGCTCCTGAAAGTTGGGCGGAATGCCAGCTTCAAGCGGAAAACGTCCGAGGATCGACCCACAGAAGGAGTGGATCGTCTGAATTTTAATGCCGCCCGGCGCATCCAGAACGCTGGCAAAGAGGCGGCGCGCCCGCACCATTTCAGCCTCTGTCGCGGCGCGGCCTTCCAAATCAGAAATGCTCTCCGCCAGTTTTTCATCCGGCATCACAGACCATTGGCCCAACACCTCATTCAGACGGTTTGACATCTCTGCCGCGGCGGCCTTGGTGAAAGTAATACAGAGAATTTTCTCAGGTGCATAACCCGCCAACATCAACCGCAAAGTGCGGTTCACCAAAACCCGTGTTTTGCCAGACCCCGCTGAAGCAGACACCCAAACAGAGCGGCGCGGATCAGCCGCCCGCCGCTGCAACATATTACCCCGTTCAGCCAGATTTTGAGCGTTAGCTGTCATCGCCGGAGCCTCCCGACCATTCGCGTAGGCGACTTAAATGGGCATAATCATTAAATCGGCTGGCATATTTGGGGCGTGGGCTTACCAGATAAGGCGTTGCCTCTTTATCAAACTGAGCGATCAGGCGGCAAAGCCCTTCATATGCCTCTTCGGCAAGCTCTTCCGTGCTTTTTCCCTTGGCGGCAGCGCGGGCCTCGCCCGCCGGATCACCGCCCGACAAGCGAATATATAACAGCTCCAGCACCACGCGGGGATCCCCCCCGATGTCTGGAAAACCGCCCCGACTCGCCATCGCAGCCTCCAAGGATAATTGCGGCGCAATACCGGCCTCCACCTCTTTAAAGGACGGCGGCGCACCTGTTTTATAATCCACAATGGATATCTCGCCGATGCCATTCTGATCAATCCGGTCTGCGGTACCGCTTAATAGAAAAGCGCCTGCGGGACCCGGCAATCTGACCTCCCCCCGGCTTTCCCATGCGATGGTTTTAAACTCACGTCTCCGCGCTCTCTCGAAGCCAACAAACCAGTTGGCGATCCGTTCAAAGCGCGGCCACCAAAAGGCCCAGACCGCAGGACGGTTTAGCAAATCCCCAAAAACTTCTCGGCCGATTTCCAAAAGTCGCATTTCCGCATCCGCAGGTAACTCCCCCGGATAGTCACGGGTGAAAATCTCCAGCGCCTTATGGATAAAGGTTCCCCGCTCTGATGCGCCGGGATCTTCGGCAATTTCATCCAAAGGTCGCAGCTTCAAAATAGCATCGGCGAAAATGGAATACGGGTCACGCACCCACTTTTCGATCCGCGTCACCGATAATTTCCGCGGCCGCGCAGCCACTGGCGGCGTCGGACGCGGGGCCGTAATGGGCGTCACCTCTTTCGGGGCGTCCTGCTGACGCTGCCAGGACAGAAGTTTAGCCCCCTCTTCGGAGGCAAGCGACAATCCAAACTGATCCAACAAAGTCTCCAGCCGCAAGATCCAACGGCTTGGCACCGTTGGTGTGCCATCCACTTTGTCAGACCTCGTGATCATGACCTCTTTTGCGCAGAAAGCCTGCTGAAAGTCATGGGCGGAAAGCCCGACTTTTTTCTCAGGCAACGGCAAGGTGAATTGCTCCCTCATCGGGCGGCTCATCCACGGGTCGTTCCCCGCCTCGGGCGGCCAAATGCCTTTATTCAATCCCCCTAGAATCATCACATCGGCCCGTTGCAAACGGCCTTCAATCGGTCCCCAGATTTGCAAGCGGGGATGCTGTCCATAGGTCGCACGCACCATCCGGCCACTCATCAAATGATCCAGCAGATCTGGCCAGTGACCGGGATGAATATCCGCCATCACATCAGCGGCCCGAAGCAATTCCCCAATAAAACCTGCGGCCGCATCCCCAAAATGCCCCTGCCATAATTTCGGACCATCGGCCGCCGCATCGTGGGAGAGTTTCTCGGCAAACCGGATATGAGCTTTTAAATATGTCTCAAATGAAACCGCTGCGCCCGGCGCAAATGAAGCCGCATCAGCGGCGACTTCTTCAAATTCAGCAAACCAGTCCTTTAAGGGATCGTCCCCTTCAATCCGTTCAATTTCCCGCTTCAACCCTTCCAGCCCCGGCGCAATACGGGGCCCGCGTAAAATTTTCCGCTCCAGCGCGCGGACATTACGGCGGAAGCTGCCATCGTCCTTACCCATCAGTGCGTAGGGATGCTTCAGCGCCGCCAGCACCATCACAGGATTAAAGTCAGACGCCAGCATACGGGCCGTCAGACGCAAAAAGACGCCGGGCGGAGACTGGTCCAGACTGGTTCCCGCACTGTCATCCACAAGCACGCCCCAGCGCTTCAATTCAGCGCTCACCCGGCGGGAGAGATCCCGATCAGGCGTCACCAACGCCGCCGTCCGGCGCGGATGGTTCAACACATCCCGCATTTTAAGGGCAATGATCTGAGCCTCTGCATCCGGGGTGGTACAATTGATCAGGGACACACCCTCGAGCGCTGCTCTAGAGGGTTGCTCCACCCTCCGCCAATTCTCAGTTGTCTCCGCGGGTCGAAGCGCTTCCGCCAATAGAGCAGGCCGCTCGGCAGGTGCGGTTGCACTGTCATCAAACAGGATATTCGCAACCTCATCACGAGTAATCCCCATGCGCCCCAGAAGGCGAGACAGCCCATATTGCGGGTGGGAAGGATCCCGTTTAATGATCTCCCAGGTCTCATCATCAATGGTGCGATCAAGGCCCGGCAGAACAACCGCTCCCGTTGGAAGATGGGCAATCAGCGCCAGCAACTCCCCCGTTACCGGAATAGACCCGGTGGACCCAACGGCATAAATCGGATGTTTTGGCGGGTTTGCCTCCCATGCACGGATTTGCCCACGAAGGAGCAAGTCACGTCTCTTTGCAGGATCAACCACCTCATCTGCTTCCAAAATGGTGGGCCAAACCTCACTGATTAGTTTTAGAAATTCCAATGTGATTTGCCAATGTTCGGCATATCGCTCCGGCACTAGATCGGCAAGCCCAGAAAGCTCCAGCCCTTCTGTCTGAACCTGATCCAGCAGCTTTGCCAGCTCCTGCGCCAATCCAATGACCTGAGCGGGATCACGGGTTTCCGGATCCCGGCTCTGGATCAACCGCGCCAGCATCAATTGCCGCCGCAGCGGATCAATGGCAGGGGGCAGCTCGAGCATTCCCTCCAATTCGCCGCCAAGATCACCGCCAAGGCTAAACTCCAGCTCATCCTCATCTACGTCGCCAACCGGACGCATCCGTGGCAGCAACAACGGCTTACCCGCTGTTTCCCGAAGAAAAGCATTTTGCAAAGCTCTTGCCGCCCGCCTTGTCGTGGTCAGAATTGTCACATCTCCCAGATCACCATCATCGCCGCCATGACGACGCAACAGCTCCTTGGCGAGACAATCCACAAAAGACTGCTCCGGCGGGATGTTAAAAACAGTAGGTTTGTCAGATAGCGGGGTGGTCACGAGCCTTGGATAATTTTCTCTGCTTGTTGAAGGGCGTCTGGATCTCCAACATGCAACCATTGCCCGTTATGTGGCAAGCCAAATAATCGGCCGCGCGCCTCTGCCCGGTCGAAAATCCGGTTCATGGAAAACGCGCCTTTATCGATCCCTTCGAATAAGTCGGGATTTACAATCTGCACGCCCGCAAACAGGAACGGTGCCATTTCCCGTTCATCCCGGCGGATAAGGCGGCCGCGCTCATCCATATTATAATCGCCTTTGCCTTGATATCCGACGGCTTCCTGAGTTCGCTGCATCAACAACAGAACATCCATTCTCTCCGGATTCCAGGCCTTCAACAGATTTTTAAGAGAGCTGCTAGCGCCATCGCGCACAATCACATCGGAATTCAGAAGCGCAAAAGGGCTGGTGCCAAGCTTTGGCAGCGCCTTTTGAACGCCCCCTCCCGTCTCCAAAAGCTCACCGCGTTCATCGGACAGGATCACGTTAAGATCCTCAATGTTTTTCACATGAGCTTCCACCTGGTCCGCCAAATGATGGCAATTCACCACCACTTCCCCAATGCCGGCCCCGCGCACCAGATCCAGCGCGTAATCAATCAACGGCTTCCCGTCCACTTTAACCAGCGGTTTTGGGGTGTGCTCTGTCAGCGGCATCAGCCTTTTTCCAAGACCGGCTGCCAATACCATGGCTTTCATTCAAATAACCTCAACCTACATCAATTCGCCCAGTGTCACCCGAACCCAGTTGCGCAGCGCCATCAAATCCGGATGGGCGAGGCAGCCGTTCAAATGGGCGATGACCCGGGGTTTAAACGCTTCATAACGCTGTTTACCGTCCTGTTCTTTCAAGCGTGTGAAAATGCCCAGAATTCTCATATTTCTATGGGCACCAAGAATGGCATACCGGCGACGAAACGTACTTTCTTCTTCTTCAGACTGTTCAATATAGGTTTGGATCATCGTTTCTGCGAGGGGGGAAGACACATCCCGCCGCGCATCCTGTAGCAATGACACCAGATCATATGCAGGTGGCCCCACCATGGCATCCTGAAAATCAATCAGCCCCAGACGCCGGAGCCCCTCTCTTTCAGGTAAAAAGAACAGATTTTCAGCGTGGAAATCCCGATGCAGTAACACATCATCTTCCCGCTCAAAATTATCCATCAAATCCTGCCAGATCTGCTGGAAAAAACGGCGGGCATTATCATCCAGCGACTTACCTGTCAGAAATGGGACATACCAATCCAGGAACATGGCATTTTGATCCAGCACATAGTTCCCGGAAAAATATTTCAGCGTGGTTGGCGATGGGTGCTGCCGCAAATCCAGCAAATATGAAACCGCCAGCTCATAGAGGGCACGTTCATCCTCTCCCTTTTCCAGCAATCTGGCAAATAAGGCCTCTCCAAAATCCTCAATGATCAGAAAACCGGCCGTTTCATCCCGCTCATATATTTCGGGAACGCTGTAGCCGCGCTCAATCAGAATATTGGTCACTGCCAAATAAGACTTCAACGCCGAAGGGTTTGGATCCTCCATCAGGATCGCAACTTCATCCCCTCGATAAAGTCGGCTATATCGGCGGCTGGAGGCATCGCCTGCAAGCGGCTTTCGCTTGGCGCCGCCCCATCCACTTTGCTGCAAAAAATCTTCCAGATCAGCCATGAGCTAACGCTTTCAAAGGGGCCAGACGTGACGCCCATGTGGCATCACCAGATATGGTAATTTGCCTTGCCTCGCCGGTTTCATCTGGAATATCGATTGTCACCAGAAGTGCCCCTTCGGGGGCCAGGTCCTCAAGACGGCTCACCCACTCCATCAGCGAAATCCCGTCATCGAGCGCATCTTCCAAATCCAGCTCCCAAACTTCTTCGGGATCCTCCAGCCGATAAAAATCATAGTGATAAATCTCAGCTACTGGCGCAGGGTAAGTCAGCAACAGATTAAAGGTTGGGCTCGGGACATCAATATCCTGACCACATAGGCTGCGGATCAGGCTTCTGGCGAAGGCAGTCTTACCCGCACCGAGTGTTCCCTCCAGAAAAAGCACATCCCCCTTTTCAAGGAATGGGGCCAGTTTCTGCGCCATGCTGGCCGTCCCCGCTTCGTCAGTAACCTCAACGGAATAAATGTCACTCATAGGCGGTTAGCTCGGCTTACTATTGATACAAAGGCTGGCAGGCAGGTGGCAGGCAATGGTTGTTCCTTGCCCCTCTGCAGATTGAATTTCTACATGACCGCCATGCATCTCAACAAAGCTTTTCACCAATGAAAGACCAAGACCCGCCCCCGCATTCTGATGGGTAGTGTCTCCTTTGGTAAAACGATCAAAAATCTGATCCTGCATATGTTTGGGGATGCCCGAACCTGTATCAACCACCCGCACAATCATCTCATCGACGGTTTTCTCACCCTCAAGGCGGATGGTCCCGCCCGCTTCGGTAAATTTGATGGAATTGCTGAACAGATTGAAGATCACCTGTTTCATGCGCCGTTCATCAAGATTAGCCCATCCCATTTCATTGATCAGTTCAAAATCAATATTAATTCGCCGTTTACGGGCCCGGTCATGCACCATTGTAATGACATTGGCGAGCAGGGAATGAACCTCAATCGGCTCCAGCTCCAGTTCCAGATTACCGGATTGGATATTCGCCATATCCAGAATGTCGTTGATCAGATGCAGCAAATGATTGGAGCTGTCCAAAATTCCCTGACCATATTCCGCCTGTTTATCATTGAGCGGCCCAAAGAACTGTTTCACCAGAATTTCACCAAAGCCAATGATGGTGTTAAGCGGTGTCCTAAGCTCATGGCTAACACTTGCCACAAATTCAGACTTCATCCGGTCCGCTGCTTCCAATGCCTCGTTCCGCTCTGTCAGCGCGCGCTGAACGTTGAGCTGATCCGTCACATCAATATAGGTGAACAGCACGTTTCCATCCGGTAATGGCACCCGGTTATAGTTGATGATCCGATCCCCGGGCATGTTCATTTCACCGCTATGGGCATCCCGGCGGGTCACATTGGCCACATATTTTTCAATCAGATTTTCGGTTGCTTCAAATTTCCAGTTTTTGAAAATCCGGCTGACCAACTCCCGAATATGGAGATTTTCCTCAACCGCTTCAGGCGGAACACCCCAAATGCTTGGGAAGCCAGAATTATAAAGCTTCAGGCGCGCATCCGCCCCAAACACCGCCACCCCTTCATAAAGGTTATCCAGCGTCGCCCGCTGCACCGCAGTTTGGGTATTATGGGCCCGCTCCAGCACCATTTTATCCGTGATATCTTCAAACATGAAGAAAAGCCCACCTGACGAGTGGGGCGAAACAACGGTGCGAAGCATTGTCTCGTCAGGCAGCTGCACCAGCTCTTCACGGGTTTCGATGAGGTTGGTGAACATCGCCCGACGTTTTGACCGATAAGCCGAGAAATCTACCTGTTCCGGCAAGCGGCGAAGGGCGCGCTGTTTATCCAGAACTTCTGCAAATGTCGGATGATCCTGCAGGAAGTTTTCTTCCATCTTCCAAAGCTTGGCATAAGCCTGATTATAGAAATTCAGCCGCTGATCTGCCCCGTAAATGGCGATCGCGGTGGGGATATTTTCCAGCACATTTTCCTGCCCCTGCAGATGGGTTTCCATCTCTTGGGCCATTGCCTCCTCGCGAGAGACGTCCTCGGCAAAACCTGCCAGTTCATTTTCAAATTCGAGTGGAATTTCATGGATTTTGAAGCTGTGAAGATCGCCCCCCACCACATAACGGCGCAGTTCCGACTGCGCCTTTTGGGCGACGCGGGCTTTTGCCGCAAGTTTACGCGCTCGCTCGGGCTCCCGGCTTGTGGCCAGTTCCGCGACCTCTCCAAGGCTGGAAGGTGGACCCACAATATCTTCGTAAGTTTTGTTATGCCAGATGATGCGGGACTGCTCATCCCGGCGCCAGACCGCGAAAGGCGCGGCATTCAACAAATCGATATAATCATCCCGATCGGACCTTGTATCCATCAGGGCTGATTTTAAACTCAAAACCTCACGCTCAAGATCTTTGGTCGCGTCGCGAGATTTATCCAGCTCTTCTTCCAATAGGCGGATACGATCCCCCAGCTGATCTGAATGAGAGAGAAGGGACAGGGCTTTTTTGCGCATAACCCAGAAAGCCATCGCCAGAATGAGGACCAGCAGAATGGCCAGCCATAGGCTAATCAGTTCGGCTGATGAATAGTCAATTCCCATAAGTTCCCTAAACCACAATCGTTTTCAATACGCTGTTCGGGAAATGATCTTAACCAAAAAACTGACATCTTTGCAGAAAAAAAGGGGCGACCAGCGCCCCTTTCTTTTCGGTAGTGCAACCTATTAGTAACGGTAGTGCTCTGGCTTGAACGGACCAGCCTGCGGCACACCGATATATTCGGCCTGTTTATCGGAAAGTGTTGTGAGCTTCACACCCAGTTTCCCAAGGTGCAGAGTAGCCACTTTCTCGTCCAGATGTTTCGGCAGAACGTAAACTTCGTTTTTGTAGTTTGCGGAACGCTCCCACAGCTCGATCTGAGCCAGCACCTGGTTGGTGAAGGACGCACTCATCACGAAGCTTGGGTGACCTGTTGCGCAGCCAAGGTTCACAAGGCGGCCTTCCGCCAGAACGATGATGCGTTTGCCATCTGGGAATTCAACTTCGTCAACCTGTGGCTTCACATTGTGCCATGGGTAGTTGCGAAGTGCTTCAATCTGAATTTCGGAATCGAAATGGCCAATGTTGCTGACAATCGCACGGTCTTTCATGGCACGCATGTGATCGATTGTGATCACGTCCACATTACCAGTTGTTGTCACGAAGATATCGCCATGGGGCGCTGCATCTTCCATAGTGACCACTTCATACCCTTCCATAGAGGCCTGAAGTGCGCAAATCGGATCGATTTCAGTGACGAGCACGCGCGCACCCTGAGAGCGAAGGGACGCAGCAGAGCCTTTACCAACATCGCCGTAACCGGCAACAACGGCAACCTTACCCGCAACCATCACATCTGTTGCCCGCTTGATGCCGTCTACAAGGCTTTCGCGGCAACCATACAGGTTATCAAATTTGGATTTGGTCACACTGTCATTGACGTTGATCGCAGGCACTTTCAAGGTGCCCGCTTTCGCCATTTCATACAGACGGTGAACACCGGTTGTTGTCTCTTCGGACAGACCTTTGATGTCATCCAGATATGTTGGATATTTGTCGTGCATGATCTGGGTCAGATCACCACCGTCATCGAGGATCAGGTTCGGACGCCATCCGTTTGGACCATCGATCGTTTTCTCAATGCACCACCAGAACTCTTCCTCGCTCATGCCTTTCCAAGCAAAAACAGGAACGCCCGTTGCAGCAATAGCAGCCGCCGCCTGATCCTGAGTGGAGAAGATATTACAGGAAGACCAGCGCACTTCCGCGCCGAGGGCTGTCAGTGTTTCAATCAGAACCGCTGTCTGAATGGTCATGTGCAGGCAACCGGCAATGCGGGCGCCTTTGAGTGGCTGGCTTGATCCAAACTCATCGCGCAGCGCCATCAGGCCCGGCATTTCTGTTTCGGCAATCTTGATTTCCTTGCGACCCCAGTCCGCCAGGGACATGTCTGCAACCTTGAAATCCTCAGTCTGTGTCATGGATATTTTTCCTTCATGAAGTTCAGGCCGGCGGTACCAAAAGACAGAAACCACCACGATCTGTCGCGCTGTATAACAGGTCTCTGAAAGAGGTTCAAGAAATATATAAAGACATCTTTATATCATGGTTACCTAAACATTAATCAGACACAAAAAAAGCGGGGTAAACCCCGCCTGTTGTCCGCTATTGGGTATTGAATTACTCCTCGCCGAAGCGATCATTGACCAATGTTTCAATAGCGGCGGCCGCATCGGCGGCCTGACTTCCGCTAACCTGAATATCAATAGACGTCCCTTTGGACGCAGCCAACATCATCAACCCCATGATCGAGGTGCCAGAGACGTGATTGTCATCTTTCGTGACCATCACCTCAGCATCAAATTCTTCGGCACATTTGACAAATTTCGCCGCGGCCCGCGCATGCAAACCCCTTTGATTTTCAATTTGCAGGGACTTTTTGACAATCTCGCTCATCTACCGACCACTTACGACTTGGTGGACAAGAGATGAGAGGCCACATTGATGTATTTACGGCCCGATTCCTGCGCCGCCGCAACGGCTTTTTCCATATTGTCCTCACCGCGAAGGCTGGCCAACTTGATCAGCATTGGCAGATTAATACCGGCGATCACTTCCACATTGGCTTTTTCCATGACGGAAATGGCGAGGTTGGAAGGGGTCCCGCCAAACATATCGGTCAGCAGAATAACACCAGAGCCGGTTTCCACATCAGCAACAGCATCCAGAATATCCTGACGGCGCTGTTCCATATCATCATCCGGTCCGATGGAAATGGCCCGCACCTGATCCTGCGGTCCCACCACATGTTCAGTTGCTGCGACAAACTCTTCCGCCAGACGGCCGTGTGTCACCAGTACCATACCAATCATTCGACAAACCTCATCAATATAGGTAATTCCCCGATCTTTTATCCTGTTTACGCGGGGGCCTCAAGGGCGGTCGCGATGAACAAGATGCGTAAGATACCCGTTTCTTTCAATATGGTCATTGATAATTTCAGCCACACAAACAGAACGGTGTCTGCCCCCTGTACATCCGATCGCGATGGTCAGGTAGGATTTCCCCTCTTCCAGATAGCGCGGCAGCAGCAAATCCATCATTGCTTTCAACTGGGTAACAAAAGGGGCGAAGGCTGGATCCTGCGCAATATAGTCCGCAACCTCTTTCTGCTCACCGGTTTTCTCCCGAAGATCTGGATCATAATAGGGGTTTCGTAAAAACCGCATATCAAAGACCAAATCCGCCTCCCGCGGCAAACCCTTCTTAAACGAGAAAGAAGTCACCGTGATACTGAGCGCTGGCCGATCATCCAGCGAATACCGGCTAATCAATTGCTGGCGCAACTCTGGCAGGGCAAGCAAAGTGCTATCGATCAAGTCATCCGCTTCTTCGGCTATGGGACGAAGGAGTTTTTTCTCCTGCATAATCCCATCCATCACCGGGCGGTCTGCTGCCATCGGATGGCGCCGCCGGGTTTCGGTAAAGCGTTGCTGCAATTTGGCCGCGTCGCAATCCAGAAACAGAAGTCTGACATCATTTGTCGGATCATCTTTCAACTCTCCGATCAACGACAAGACTTTTTCGGACGTAAACCCGCGGGTACGGGTATCCACACCAACGGCGATACTGCGTCCTCCTTCGCGGGCGATCTCTCGCACCATGGGCGCCAGAAGGGAAATCGGAATATTATCCGCAACTTCCCACCCCAGATCTTCAAACTGTTTCAGGGTGGTTGATTTACCCGCTCCGGACAGGCCGGTAATCAGAACAATGCGGGTCAGGTTGGTGGTCATTTCAACAATCCTTCTTTATCCGGCCCAATCGCCATTCCCTCCAAATGCCTCAGCGCAAACTGAATACGCGCAAGGGCAGACGCGGCCAGCCCATCCAACGGCAGGGTAGGGAGCAGATATCCATCAAATTCACGGGTCATGGGCCCCTCTGGAAAGCGCTCAATTTCAGATGCCGTCATCAGATCACAGGCAAGTGACAGAGATATTTCATGCAGAAAAGGGACCTTGATCACGCCCATGCCCCGAACCTCCATCAGACCCGCAATGGTGACCGGCGGGCGCGCCATAAGCCGCCCGTCTTCTAAGCTGATCTCTGTATAATCGTCCGAGACAAGCTTGGCCCCGGCCTCCAGCAGCCGAAGCGCCAGATCTGACTTACCTGAACCCGAAGGTCCCATCAGTAAAATACCTTGTTGATCAATGGCAACAGTGGTCGCATGAATTTTTATCATGGCGAGAGGGTGCACCCAAGGCGCATGCCTGTCAATGCGGCATCACGCCGTCATGATTGGGATTAAACAGGCAAGCGGGCGGTAAAGCGCGCGCCAATGACCGATCCGTCAGAGCTGATGCGGTTACTGGCCCGAATGGTTCCGTTATGAGCATCCACAATCAGCTTGGAAATACTTAAACCCAGGCCCGAATGCTGGCCAAAATCCTCGCCCGCCGGGCGTTCCGTATAGAACCGGTTAAAAATGCTATCCAATTTATTGGCAGGGATACCCGGCCCCTGATCTTCGACGTCAATCTGAACCCAACGGTTCCCGCGCCGGTCCACATCCTCAGATGCCCGGATCAGCACAACGCCCCCCGTTGGCGAGAAAGACAGCGCATTTTCGATCAGGTTTCGCAAAACCTGCCCCAAACGACCGGGCAGACCCGTTACGGTCAGTTCATGATGGCTCGTCTCCACTTCAATGGAGATCCCCTCCGGTCCGCGGCCGTGGCGATACATATCTACAACGCTATCGATCAGCTCTACGATAGAGACGGGCTCTCCTTCGGATCTGGAAAGTTCTGCATCCAAGCGGCTGGCAGCAGAAATATCCGTGATCAGGCGATCAAGGCGTTTCACGTCGCTTGAGATAACCGACAATAGCTTGGCGCGGTTCTCTTCATCTTTGATCCGGCTGAACGTATCCACAGCCGTGC
This sequence comes from Sneathiella sp., assembly GCA_017643685.1. Classification (GTDB taxonomy): domain Bacteria; phylum Pseudomonadota; class Alphaproteobacteria; order Sneathiellales; family Sneathiellaceae; genus Sneathiella. Next base: position 12,583 of record JAEPMY010000012.1, on the reverse strand, counting down.
CAAGGGAAGTCAGCGGGTTTTTCAGCTCATGCGCCACATCAGCAGCAAAGCTTTCCACCGCATCCATCCGGTCATAAAGTGCGCTGGTCATATTCTTGAAAGAGCCGGACAGGTCGCCAATTTCATCCTGCCGATCGGTAAAATCAGGGATCTCAACACGCCGCCCCAGACCAAGCCGTACTTTATCCGCACCAACCGCCAGATCATGAATAGGCCGGGCAATGGTCCGGGCAAGGAACAAAGACAGCAGTAGGTTGATAACCAGCGTAATCGCAAAAACGATCAATGTGGTGACCTGCGCGGATTTCACAGCTTCATCAATAGCGGCACCATCTTCAACCAGCAACAACCCGCCCAAAATCTGCTTAAATCCTTGTACGGGAATGGCAACGGTCAACATCAGGGTACCGTCATTGCGCTGTCTGATAACCGCGTCATCCCGCCCGGCGATAGCGGTATTCACCTCGTCCAGAATATCGCCCCGCTGTAATTTGCCCGCTGGAAATAACGGGTATTCGCGTGACGCGGGCAACAAGTCTGCCAGCAAATCATAGATATCTTCGAAAAGCCCGCGCACTTTGCCCGTGGCCTCAGGCGGCGGTAGCGGCTCGTTCAAAATCTCACGCCCCGCAGAAATCAACAGACGGCTGTCGGCGATCAAATCCCCATCCCGATCATATAAAAGCGCGGTCGTCCCGGTCACAATGGCTAGGCGCCGAAGGACACTTCGAACGGAACGGGTCTCCAAAGAGCTGGGCCGTAATTCACTTGAAAAAGGATCATGCAGGGACGCCTCACCCAGGGCACCCGCGATCATTCGACCGTTGGTATTCAGCGCCTGAAGGCGCGCTTCCACAAGGCCGACGCGAAACTGATCCAGATAAAGAATACCCCCCGCCAGAAATACCAGCGAGAAGAGATTGATGGCCATAATTCGGTTGGAGAGGGAAGAGAAAGGAGCCCATCTTCGACCACGGGCTTTTCGCCGTTCCCTCTTTTTGGGGCGGACATCCTCAAGGGTTGCGAGACTGACCGCCTCACCTTTCAGATCCTGATCTTCTGTTTTATCGTCCTGCCCCACCGGCGCCTCAACCCTGACTGGTTACACTTTCTCTTTAAAGCGATATCCCACACCGTAAAGGGTTTCAATAGCGGAAAACTCAGGATCGACCGAGCGGATTTTCTTACGCAGACGCTTAATATGACTATCGATGGTCCGGTCATCTACGTAAATGTTATCATCATAGGCCGCATCCATCAGCTGATCGCGGCTTTTCACATGACCGGGGCGCAGGGCCAGGCAATGCAGCAACATAAATTCGGTAACGGTCAGGGTCACTTCCTGCTCATCCCAGTAACAGGCATGACGCACGCTATCAAGGCGCAGGCGGCCGCGAACCAGAACATCTTCCTCTTCGGTCTCGCCGCTACTTTCTTTAGCTTTATGACGGCGCAGCACAGTGCGGATCCGCTCTACCAGCAGGCGCTGTGAAAACGGCTTTTTCACATAGTCATCCGCGCCCATTTTAAGACCAAGAAACTCGTCAATTTCATCATCTTTAGACGTGAGGAAAATAACCGGCAGGTTAGAGGTGCGGCGCAACCGATTAAGCAGTTCCATTCCATCCATTCGCGGCATCTTAATGTCCAGAACCGCAAGGTCTGGCGGGGTATCCGCAAAGGCTTCAAGGGCGGCTTCGCCGTCCGAAAACTTGCTTACATGGAACCCTTCCGACTCCAAAAGAATGGATACGGTCGTCAGGATATTCTGATCATCATCAACCAGCGCAATTCTTGTAGCCACCAGCGTCCCCTTTTCTATTAAGCCCATAATATATGCGACATATTACCTTATTACCACGCCCCATTTGGCACAAATAAGGCACAAGCGGGGCACTATGGAGGCAATTTCACATTCCTTTCATACTTTGTCTGGTAAGTTTACGGGCGCGAATTTGCTCATTAGTGAATCCATATGATGACCATCATATGAAAAATTCACCTCTCCAAAATCTGATCATTTGATCAAAGTTTTTCAACCAACAGAAAAAATTGGTTAATCCTTTTCGTAATTTCCGCAAATAAAAGGGAAGCGAAAATAAAACGAAATTGCGTCAAAAAAATTTCAGTTTTTTGAATATTTCGCGTCTCCAGTTGTTGCACCCCCCAATTGCCTTCCTTATCCTTTCCAAACTTTTGATCCTGAATGACTTAAATGAGCTAGAAAATTGGAGAGGCGCAGTGGAAAATAAGGGACCTCGTAAGAGTTCTTACGGACTGGAAAATCAAGGGCTTGAAAATGTGGGTGTGGCACATTGGAATTTGTCCGCCGCCGCCCTTTATACCGAGGCCCTGACACGGGGAGAGGCGAAATTATCAGAAGGAGGCGCCCTGGTCGCCATCACCGGCCAACATACAGGCCGGTCCGCCAATGATAAATTCATCGTCGAAGAAGAAACCAGCAAAGACAATATCTGGTGGGGCAAGGTCAACAAGCCATTTGAGCAAACCAAATTTGCCAGCCTGCATCAGAAAATGCTCGAATATCTAGCGAATAAAGAAGTCTTTGTTCAGGATTGTTATGCTGGCGCCGATGGCGACAACCGCCTGCCGGTTCGGATTGTCACTGAATGTGCGTGGCATAACCTTTTTGCCCGCAACATGTTCATTCAGCCAAAAGCAGATGAGCTGGATGATTTCAAACCGGAATTTACCGTCCTACAGGTCCCCTCTTACGAAGCGGACCCAGCGGTTGATGGCACACGATCAGAAGTGTTTGTCCTCGCCAATTTTGCAGAGCGCCTTGTGATCATTGGCGGCACCTCCTATGCCGGTGAAATCAAGAAATCTGTCTTCTCAATCCTCAACTACCTGCTTCCGGAAAAAGAAATCCTGCCAATGCATTGCTCCGTCAATGTGAGCAACGAAGGCGACAGTGCCGTGTTTTTTGGCCTCTCCGGTACAGGTAAAACCACACTGTCCGCAGATGCGAGCCGGATGTTGATCGGTGATGACGAACATGGCTGGTCCGATGAAGGCGTGTTCAATTTTGAAGGGGGCTGCTACGCCAAAGTAATCCGCCTTTCCGAAGAGGCAGAGCCTGAAATTTATGACACGACCCGCCGTTTCGGCACCATCCTTGAAAATGTGGTCATGGATGAAAATGGCAAACTGGATCTGGATGATAACCGCTACACGGAAAATACCCGCGCGTCTTATCCGATCGAGTTCATTCCAAATGCGTCGGAAACCGGGATCGCGGGCAACCCAAAGAATGTGATAATGCTGACCGCAGATGCTTTTGGCGTGCTCCCGCCAATTGCCAAGCTCAGCCCAGAGCAGGCCATGTATCACTTCCTCTCTGGCTATACCGCCAAACTGGCCGGTACAGAAAAAGGTCTCGGCAACGAGCCACAGGCCACCTTCTCTACCTGCTTTGGGGCACCGTTTATGCCGCGCCACCCATCCGTTTATGCCAAACTGCTTGGTGATAAAATTGCCAAGCATGGGGTGAATTGCTGGCTAGTAAACACAGGTTGGACCGGCGGTGCATACGGCACCGGACACCGGATGCCAATTAAACATACCCGCGCGCTGGTGAACGCTGCCCTTGACGGGACACTGGCCGATGTTCCGATGGAGAAAGATCCATTCTTTGGTCTTGCCATCCCAACGAAATGCGGTGAGGTCCCAACAGATATCCTGAACCCGCGCAATACATGGGCGGATAAGGATGCGTATGACAAACAGGCAGCCCATCTGGTAAGCCTGTTCATCGAGAATTTTGAGCAATTTTCCGATTATGTGGACGAGGATGTCATAAAATCAGCGCCACAAAGCGCCTGAGATAATAAAAAAATCCTCAGCTGACAAAAGCCCCGGAGAAATCCGGGGCTTTTTCATGTTATACAGCCTTCAACCAAACTGGCTTCTGAAGGATACTCTATGAGAGACGCGGTTATTTTTGATATGGATGGTCTGCTTCTGGATACGGAAGTGATCGCGCTGCGCACCTTCAAGGAAGTATGCCGCGATTTGGGCCTCACGTTCGATATGGATGTCTATCGCCGCTGCATTGGCTGCAACATGCAGAAAATTGATCTGATTTTGGCTGAATTTTTACCCGGCTATAAAGACAGTAACCTGATCCCCCATTGGAATGCGGCCTACCGCGAGGAAGCAATCCTGAAACCAGTGCCAACCAAGGCCGGCGTCATCCCGCTTCTAAAAGACCTGAAAAGTTGGGGCATTCCAACGGCAGTTGCCACATCAACCGCCCAAAAAACCGCAAGATCCAAGCTTGAAAACGCAGGCATTCTGCATTTTTTTGATGATTTGGTCGGCGGGGATATGGTGACCGACAGTAAGCCACATCCGGAAATTTATCTGAAAGCTGCCGACGCCATTAGAACCAAACCGGGGCATTGTCTGGCACTGGAAGATAGCGATAATGGGGTGCGCGCCGCCCACGCCGCCGGCATGCTGGTATTTCAAATACCCGATCTAGTGGACCCATCTGCAGATGTGCGGGCCCTGGGTCACGAGGTGGTTGACAGCCTGCACCATGTTCATGAACGGTTTGAGCCAAAATAGCGCGAACAACGCTTGCTATTTGACATGCTTGGCGGCTTGATCCTAATGTGATTAAAAATAACAACTTTTCACCCTCGGATTCCCCGCCATGTGGTCTGTGTCCCTCTCCATTCTGCCCATCTTCCTGTTGCTCATTTTGGGCTATTTGCTGCGCCGAAATGCTTTTCCGGGGGAAGGCTTCTGGCCTATGGCCGACAAGGTCACCTATTGGGTACTATTCCCGGCACTGCTTTTTTTCAGAACAACAACTGCGCCGCTTGGGGGGGATCTGGTTGGCCCTTACGCAATTGCCTTAATTGGGGCGCTCACTCTTTGTGCGGTTTTTGCCGTTGTCACCACCAAGTTATTTGGCATCTCCAACAAGGTTGGCGGATCTCTGTTTCAGGGGGCAACCCGCCATAATACCTTTATCGCCTTTGCGACCGCTGACATGCTTTTTGGGAACGAAGGGTTGCTTATCGCGGCGGTTGCCACCTCTTTACTGGTGCCGCCAACCAACCTTTTCTGTGTCAGCGCCCTTGTTACCTATCAAGGCAATGAAAATGGGGATCTGAAACGCCGCCTTATTCAGGAACTGATCCGAAACCCGCTTCTGATTGCGATCGGCGCTGGGGTACTCTTGAATTTGACGGGGATCGGTCCGCTGCCCGTTATTCACGATATGGCGGATATTATTTCCCGCGCGGCATTGCCTTTTGCACTTCTCTGTGTGGGGGCGGGCTTACACATTCGCGCCATGAAAGCAGAGACAAAATCACTCATCCTTTCCACCTTTGGCAAGATGATCGTTTTTCCGGCGGTTATGCTGGGCGTCATATTAATCACTGGTTTGGATGGACCTGCGGCGGTGATCCTGCTGATTTATGGGGCGGTTCCGACCGCCAGTTCCGGCTACGCCCTCGCCCGCCAGCTGGGGAGCGACGAGAAAGTTATGGCCGCCATCATTACCATTCAAACCTTCCTATCCATGATCACTTTGCCTGTAACCGTGGCGCTTGCTATGGCGCACTTCACACCACTATTAAGATAATAGTGATTTTTTTTTGCACGAGAGCGTTTATCTCTGTTAGACTGAAAACCTGTTGATTACCGTTTAGTGGACCTCTTTATGAAGATCTGGAGAACGAGGATATTTCTAATTGCCAGCCTTTTGGTATTGGCAATTTCGGCCCGCGCCGAGGAAATTATCCTGTCTGCAGACCCTTGGTGCCCCTATAACTGCACCCCGCAGTCAAACAAAGAAGGGTTTCAGGTAGAGGTCGCCCGTGAGGCACTCGCCTTCTTTGACATAGATGTAACCTACAAAACCCTCCCTTATCGCCGCGCGGTGGAATTAGCTGAGTCTGGCGGTATAGATGGTGTGTTTGGTGCCCTCCGCGGGGAGAGTGAAAAGCTCGTTTACCCTGAAAACAACATCGGCTTTTCAGAGAATGTGGCGCTGGTAAAAAAAGATAAAAACTGGTCCTATGCCACCCCCCGCGATATGCAGAATATGCATATCCTGCTTATTCAAGGGTATAGCTATGGCCCTGGAATTGATCGTTTTCTAGAGGTTGACCGAACCATTACGACCACACATTTACACGGTCAGGATGCCACCAACAAAGCCCTTCGGATGTTATCGGCGGGACGCGCAGACGTGTTTTTTGACGACCGCAATGTTCTGATGAACAAAATACAGGAAATGAAGCTGCAGGATCAGCTAAAAATTGCAGGTCAGGTTACACCGCCCCAACCCACATATATCGCCTTTTCACCCGTCACGGAAAAGCGCCTTGGCCTCTCTTTCAAGTTTGAGCAGGGTTTGCAGCGCCTGAAAACGAACGGACGGCTGGACGAAATCTTTGAAAAATATGGATTTCGGGATATTCCCATGCTCCGGAAAACCGGTTTTCTAATGGGAAAACCGATCTCTTAAGCGGATTTAGTGATATCTGTTGGGTCAGAAATCGTCGCAGAACTGCTACAAAGGGCGCATTTAGGGTCCGGACGCACCTTCACTTTGCGAAAATCTGTATAGAGCGCATCATAGATCAATAGCTGACCGGACATGCTGTCCCCAATATCCAGAAGCTCTTTTAAGACCTCGGTTGCCTGCAAGGATCCCATTGTCCCGGCAAGTGCGCCCAGAATACCGGCTTCCCCGCAGGTTTGCGCCACATCAGGTGGCGGCGGCGCCGGGAAAATACAGCGATAGCAAGGATGGTCGCCGCCCTGATAGGCTTTATAGGTGGAAAGCTGCCCTTCAAACTGCAACATGGCGGCACTCACCAATGGTTTCTTCATGAAATAGCAAAGATCATTGATCAAAAAGCGCGTGTTGAAATTATCCGAACCATCTGCGATCAGATCATACCCATCAAACAGGTCACGGGCATTTTCTGCTGTAAGCCGCGTCTCATGTGGAATGAGATTAACGTCTGGGTTAATCCGATGAACCGCCGCTTTTGCACTGAGAACTTTGGCGGTGCCGATGTCATCTGTCCCATGGGCGATCTGACGCTGCAGATTACTGAGGTCCACATGATCATCATCGACCACACCAATGGTACCAACACCGGCCGCCGCCAGATAAAGAACCAGCGGGGAGCCAAGCCCCCCCGCCCCAACGACCAGCACTTTGGAAGACAGCAATTTACGCTGCCCCATACCGCCCACTTCCCTAAGGACAAGATGGCGGGCATATCGGTCAAGCTGATCGTCAGTAAGGCTCATGCTTAGATCCCGTCAAACAAGGCTGTAGACAGGTAGCGCTCAGCAAAGGATGGGATGATGACAACAATATTTTTGCCTGCCATATCCTCACGCTCTGCCAATTCCAGCGCTGCCGCAAGGGCCGCACCAGAGGAAATACCCACAGGAATACCCTCTTCACGGGCAACCGCGCGGGCTGTCTCAAACGCTGTTTCATTGCCGATGGTCAGAACTTCGTCAATCAGGTCACGGTTCAGGTTGCCCGGAATAAAGTTGGCACCAATACCCTGAATTTTGTGCGGGCCCGGATTTCCGCCAGAAATAATCGGGCTGTCTTCTGGCTCCACAGCAATGATTTTAATGTTCGGGTTTTTCTGTTTCAAAACACTACCCACACCGGTCAGCGTTCCGCCTGTTCCAACACCCATAACAACCGCATCAACGGTACCGTCTGTATCTTCCCAGATTTCCTCGGCAGTAGTTACTTTATGAACAGCCGGGTTTGCCGGGTTTTCAAACTGCTGCGGGATAATGGCGTTGCCATATTCCTCAACCATTTCCTGCGCACGGACAACCGCACCGTTCATGCCTTTGGCCGCTTCGGTCAGTTCCAGATTAGCGCCCAACAGTTTGAACATTTTACGGCGCTCAATGGACATGCTCTCTGGCATCACCAGTGTCAGGTCATATCCTTTGGCAGCACAAACGAAGGCAAGCCCGACGCCCGTATTGCCGGATGTTGGCTCGATAATTTTGGTGCCTTCGTTGATTTTACCAGCCTCTTCCATCGCCTCAATCATGGCGATAGAGATACGATCCTTAACGGACGCCAGAGGGTTGAAAAATTCCAGTTTCAGCAAAAGATTGGCTTTTGCGCCGCGATCTTTAGCGAAACGGCCCACACGAACCAACGGTGTTGCGCCGATCGTGTCGATAATGCTGTCGTAAATTTTGCCGCGTGATGGGTTCTTGTTCATCGACTTGTTCCTATTCAATAGAGGTCAGCGCCTGCGCCGCCTTAGATGTTGAAATCACTGATATTTTGAGGACCTGAACTGCTACAGTTCTGCTCAATATCCTTACAGAGGTCTTCCAAAGTGACCCGATCCAGCTGCTTCAGGAGTGCGTTTTGCGCATCCGTCCACAAGGGGGCGACCACTTTTTGTCCAATCTCTGATGAGAAAATCTGCTCTCCGCTCTCCAGACTGTCCGCATCACTGATGACGCGAATAATATCGCCTGCGGTAATGCGGCGACGCTCCCGCGCGAGACGGTAACCGCCGCGAGGACCCCGCACACCCTTTAGAATGCCCGCATGCACAAGCTGTTGCATGACCTGCTCCAGATATCGCTGCGGAATTCCCTGGCGTTGGGTAATTTCTTTGGACTGCACCGGATCTGGCCTTGCGTGAAAGGCGATATCCACCACCGCTTCCAGCGCGTACAGCATTTTTTTCGGCAATTGAAGCATATTAAATTATCCTTTCACCGCAGCAACACCGGTGGAGCCAAAACCGCCCTCGCCCCGTGCTGTCTCTGATAACTGGTCCACCTCAACCCAAGTGGCAATGGTCACCGGGGCCAACACAAGCTGCGCAATGCGATCGCCGCGTGCCACTTCAAATGCCTCTTCCCCGTGGTTAATCAGGATAATTCCCACTTCACCGCGATAATCCGCATCAATGGTACCCGGTGTATTTGGCAGTGAAATCCCTTTTTTCAACGCCAGCCCTGAACGGGGGCGAACCTGAATTTCATAGCCTTGCGGAATAGCAACTTTGAAACCTGTCGGGATCAACGCACGGGCGCCCGCCGGGATGGTCACAGGCGCATCAACCGCTGCAACCACATCCATTCCGGCGCTGCCCTCTGTCTCATAGCGCGGCAGCGGTAAATCCGCCGCGTGAGGCAAACGGGTGATCTGGACTGGAACCGATGACATAAATTTATTCTCCAAAATGATCTGCGATGCGTTGGGCCAGATTTTTAGCCACATCCGCTTTTGATTGCAGGGGCCAGTCTTCGACCCCGGTTTTTGAAATAAGATGGACCCGGTTCTGATCCCCGCCAAAGGTGCCTGTCTCAGGGCTCACATCATTGGCGACAATCCAGTCACAAGCCTTTTTGGCCAGCTTCTTCTGAGCATTTTCAATAACGGTCTGGGTCTCAGCAGCAAAACCAACCACAAGAGAGGGACGCTTTTCCGCATGATTGCTGATGGTCGCAAGGATATCCGGATTTTCCGCCAGCGCCAGATCGGGTAAGTCCCCGCCAGACTGCTTCTTGATTTTCTGATCCGCCTGATTGGCAACACGCCAGTCGGCAACCGCTGCCGCAAACACAGCGCCATCAACGGGCAAAGCCCGTTCAGTCGCCAGCAGCATGTCTGTTGCGCTTTCTACCTCAACACGGGTAACACCGGCCGGAGCATCCAATCGTGTCGGACCCGAAATGAGTGTGACATCTGCCCCAAGCTTTGAGAGCTCTGCCGCGATCGCATAGCCCTGCTTACCTGAGGATCGGTTGGCAATATAGCGAACCGGGTCTATTGGCTCGTGAGTTGGACCTGCCGTCACCAGGAAGGATTTCCCCGCAAGCGGTCCGGCCTTTTGAGTGAAATAACTGAAAATCTGATCGGCAATTACAGCTGGCTCGCTCAAACGTCCGGGGCCAAATTCTCCGCACGCCATATCCCCCTCATCAGGGCCAACAACCCTCACCCCATCCTGCTTCAAGGTGGCAAGGTTCCGCTGCGTTGCTGGATGGTCCCACATCCGCACATTCATGGCCGGGGCAATCAGCACCTCTGTGTCTGTTGCCATCAAGGTGGTGGACGCCAGATCGTTGGCATGGCCGTTGGCCATCTTTGCCATCAGATCTGCGGTGGCTGGCGCCACAACAACCAGATCTGCGCTACGGGACAATTCGATATGCCCCATTTCAGCTTCATCCGTCAGGGAGAATAAATCCCCAAATACTTTTTCCCCGGTGAGAGCAGATACAGACAGCGGCGTGACAAATTGTGATCCCGCCTCGGTCAGGATAGCGCGGGTCTTCACCCCGCCCTTTGATAACAGGCGGATCAATTCAAGGGACTTATAGGCGGCAATACCCCCACCTATAATCAGCAGCACAGATTTCTGTTGGCTCACGGATCACCTGTTTATTTTACTCACCAAAGATGTAAATAAAATAGTAACCAGAAATTTTGTGTGCAAGTGTTTATTTTACGAAATTTTGTTGTCCGCTTTATGACAGCAGATAAAGCACCGTTGCCGAGATCCCCGCAGCCAATCCACAGATAAAATAGACAGGCCCTAATCCGCGGTGATCCAGACGGGCACGCTTCAATTTATTCAGGTCCGCCTCGTGGGCTTCCTCTTCCATCCGCGTCAATATCCGATCCGCCCGGCTTACAAGCGATGGTAATTTCCGGGCAAAAGACATCCCGTCATTCACAATCTGGGCAATGCGGGCCTCTGGTCCCATATTCTCCCGCATCCACTCTTCTACAGTTGGATAGGAGACTTCCCAGAAATTCACATTGTTATTCAGGCTATGGGCCACCCCTTCAGCGGTGACCATGGTTTTTTGCAGCAATAACAATTGCGGCTGGGTTTCCATTTCAAAGGTTTCTGTGATCTGGAAAAGCTGAATAAGCAGACGACCAATTGAGATTTCATTCACCGGTTTGCCTAAAATCGGCTCCCCAATGGAACGGCAGGCCTGAGTAAAGGCGTCCAATGACTTGCCTTTTGGCACATAACCCGCTTCAAAATGAACTTCGGCGGCGCGGCGGTAATCACCGGTTAGAAACGCATACAGCATTTCCGCCATAAAGAGGCGGGTTTCCATATCCATTCGGCCCATGATGCCAAAATCAACGGCGATCAACTTCCCCTCTGGCGTTACAAAGAGGTTCCCGTGGTGCATATCCGCGTGGAAAAACCCATCCCGCAAGACCTGATGCAAAAAGACACGGATTACAATGGCGGACAGCTTTTCAAAATCGATATCCGCTTCTCTTAACGCCTCCCGGTTGGAGAGACTAATCCCCTCAACCCGGCCCTGCGTCATAACCCGCTGACCTGTGCGTTCCCAATCAATGGCGGGAACGGAAAATTCGGGGTCACCCTCGAAATTTTCAGCCATTTCAGAAGCGGCGGCGGCCTCCATCCGCAAATCCATCTCTAACGATACGGACTGCTCCAGAATCTCGACGATTTTACGGGGGCGCAGACGGCGAAAATCTGGCTGAAAACGCTCCACCAGATCGGCGATCCAGAAGAAAAGCTGCAAATCCCGCTCAAACGCCTTTTCAATATCCGGGCGCAGAATTTTAACGGCAACTTTGCGGCGGAAAGGCTCCTGACGTTCCTCCCCCTTTTCATCCACGATGGTTGCCATTTCCTCAATTTCAGCAAAGTGAACCTGCGCAATCGAGGCCGCAGCAATGGGCTTCTCATCAAATGAGGTGTATATCTCGTCAAGAGGACGGCCAAATTCCCGCTCAACGGTTTTCTTAGCTTCTTCAAATGGGAACGGCGGCAATTTATCGCGCAAATTACCCAGATCTTGAGTAATTTCCTCCCCCATCAGATCGGCGCGAACCGAAAGCGCCTGCCCCAATTTGATAAAACTTGGCCCCAGCGCCTGCAAGGCAAGAGCAAGACGCTCCCCCCGGCGCAATGATTTATCGACCGGCCGGCCAAATGCAAATAAGGGGACAATCCGCCGGACAATTTTCAGAGGCAGCGGCACCTGATCCATATCATCGACGAGAAACAGCGCATCGTAACGGGCCAAAACCCGCACAACATAAAGGGCGCGCAAAATATTGGTGAAACTATTCCGCAAAATATGCCCCCGAGCCTATATCCGCCAAGCGGAATGAATGGCCGCAATGCCGCCAGATAAGGTGCGGTATTTCACCTGACCAAATCCAGCCTCTTCGATCATCGATTTAAACTTATCTGCATCCGGAAACTTTCGGATACTCTCTACCAAATATTGATAGCTTTCCCGATCCCCGGCTACCGCCTTGCCAATTTCAGGCAGCAGATTGAAAGAATAGAAATCATAAAACTCTTTCAGGCCCGGCATGGTCACCTTGCTAAATTCCAAGCACATAAAACGGCCGCCTGGCTTTAGCACCCGGCGCGCCTCCCGAAGGGCCATGGGAATGTCGGTGACATTGCGAATGCCAAAAGCAATTGTATAGGCATCTACGGATTTATCCGGAAGCGGCAGAGACATGGCATCGCCATTTACCCACTCAAGACCGCTTAAGCGCCCT
>JAEPMY010000048.1 GCA_017643685.1 Sneathiella sp. | reverse complement strand
GCCCTGACAATGACAGCCAACGCCAATCCTCTACCCTCATAGGGGATGGGAAGGCGCTCGCCCTCAGAAAATCCGATCCAACAACGCTTAATAAGAAAACCCCGCCAAAATATGACGGGGTTTGTCAGCAGTCTGAGCCGCTCATGGGAGCGGCTTTTTTTTTCCACATCAGGCGCTTTCTTTGCGCTTCAGGTAAGCGTTTACCTTCGCCCGGTTTCCACAGGTCGACATAGAGCACCAACGACGTCGGCCATTTCGAGACTGGTTCACAAAGAACAGCTCACAATCATCTGCTGCGCATTGGCGCACCTTTTCAACCTGATCAGATGCAAGAAATTCCGCCACATCCTTCAGGATTGGATACATCAATTGCTCCGGCCCATCTTCAACGAGAAGTGTTTTAACTTCATATCCCCCGTCTGACGGAACAAGTTCCAACCGTGTATGGAAAGAGGCCAGCATCTCATTCAGAGAAGTCATAAAACCCATGTCCATTGGCCAGCCATCCGCAGCTTGCTTCAAGCAGTCACGAAATCTGGCGCGAACATCCTGAAGAGTGGTCATCATTTGCTGGCAACGATCCGGAGCTTGGAAAAGATACATATGATAAGCAGAGGCTTCGTCTTCATGGAGATGCCCGAGAGATTTCAAAAACTGCATCAAATCATCCATTGATGCGAGGCCATCCCCCTCACTGCCCATCCGGGTAGCTGAATTGGCAAAATCAATGGCAGTGCGACCACCGACCACGTAAAACCCATCTGAATTTACGACCCCGGCATTTGCCAGAGTTTTCAGCTTTGCCAATGCTATTCTCCTCGTTCATTAGACATGTGCTTATTCAAAAGTATAGGGCAAATCGCACGATTTTAAGGCAAGCGCAAGCCTAAAACCCAAAGAATAATCAATATAACAACAAAAACCAGTTAATAAAAATAAATAAGTTAATAAATCAGCTCGCCAATCAACAATAAACAGGAGCACGAAAAACGGATACACGTTTGTTTTAATTACAAAAAAAGGCCCCCGATAGCACCGGAGACCTCATCATCGCGCGAATGAGAGAGCTTATTTTGGCTCCCAGTAGGTCATAGAGTCCATTTTCATTGCGCGCTTTTCTGCATCTGATGCTTTCCAGTTATATCCAAATGCAGCACCTTCCCAAGAACCATACATTGGGTTAGAGAATGTGATCCACTTGCTGGCCCAGTTATCTTTATATTTTTCCAGGATTTCCTGACGCTCTGCTAGGTTTGCGCTTTTAGCATCAACGAAATCACCAAGGTTGTCTCCCAGCAACATAATGATACGGTAATCCTGTGCGATATGAGCCCGGCGTGTCCCTTTTGCGGATCCCCAGTTCTCACGCTCACCACGCAGCAGAACTGTGTCTATCTTTTCGTTCACATGATAACCGAGATCTTTGAGGTTCTTCCGTGTTCCAGCTTCACCAGGTGCTTTCCGGTTAGAGACGTAGAAGATTTCGATCCCTTTTGAGTGAGCGTAATCGATAAATTCTTTAGAGCCTGGAATTGGTTTTGAAATAGCAGCATCTACATAAGGTCCCCAAGTTTTGGAGCTGTAGTTTTTACCAGCCTTGATCAACCATGCTTCATATTCTGAGTTATCTAGAACTGTTTCATCTACATCCAGAATGACGGCTGGTGGCTTAGACTGATAATTGTCGCCCTGCTCTAGCGCTGCGGTCCAATCTTTATTTAACAGCGCCCGATCCAACATCAATTCAGCCAATTTGTAGGCTGCAATAGCGTTTGCTTTAAATTCAACAGACGTCTGCGTCCATAACGTTGCGTTCATCAGATCATTTGGCTTGCTGCCATGATCATCTGCGGAAGCGACACTCGTGCTTACCAGAAGAAACGCTGCGCCGGCCAACGCCGTGCATGTTTTCAATCCGAACTTCATATTAAGTCTCCCCGTTAAAATGAATCCCATATGATTGAACGGCAACTCTAATTAGAACACAAGCAAATATGACAAACCTATGACAATGAGCAGTGGCGAATATGGAGGTGCCTAAAAACACATCACAAAAAGGAACACAAAAGCCGCAATAAACACTGTTTCAGAGACGACCAACGCCACGACAGGCCAGCCTACTTTGGTGATTTCTTTCAAAGATGTTTTCATTCCAAGCCCGGCGATCGCGGTTACAAGGCACACGCGGGAGAGGTCGTTTAATCCCTCTGAAGCAAAGCTTGGCAGAAGCCCAAAGCTGTTCAAACAAACAAACAGGACAAATCCGATTAAGAAGAGCGGAGGCAATAAACTTGATCCCCCCTCTTCTCCTTTGCTTTTTCGACTGGCTTGGAAGATAAAACTAAAGACCAGCACAACCGGCACTAATAAAGTCACCCGAAGCAACTTAACCACTGTACTTGTGTCGCCAGCCTCTTCTGAAATGCTATATCCTGCTCCCACAACTTGTGCGACATCGTGGATGGTGCCTCCAAGGAAAATACCGCTTTGCACATCATCCATCGCGAAGAATTCCGTAACAAGCGGGTAAACCACCATGGCAATAGTGCTCAGTGTTGTGACCGCCACCACGGTTACAATCGTATTTTTCTCGGTGTGGGCGTTCTTTGGCATAACGGCGGAAAGCGCAAGCGCCGCCGAAGCACCGCAAATGGCCACGGCTCCTCCTGAGAGCAGTCCTAGTGAGGGTTTCAGTTTTAAAACCTGAGAGAGAATCCAACCAAAGAAAATTGTTGCGACTAATGCGCCTGCAACCCCAAGCACAGTCCAACCGCCTAAGTCAGCCATTTGATCAAACGTAATCCGCACCCCCAAAAGGGCTACACCAATCCGCAAGATCGTTTTGGCCGCAAATTCTATACCTTCTTGGCAGGGCCCTTCCTCTGACAGAAAATGAAATGCCATTCCAAGGAGTAAGGCAAACAGCATAACCGGACCACCATAATGGTCACTTAGGAAAGCTGACGCCATCGCGATGGTCAGGCAGACCAACACGCCCGGAAAAACAGATTTCGCCCACGCACCAAGGGTGCGCGAATTACCCGTCAGCATAATAAAACCCCCGCAACTATACTGTTTGATATGCAACAATTGAGTGCATAGCATAGAGTAAAAGAAAGTCGCAAACGAATTCAACAGCGAAAAGCAGTAGAATAATACCACCCTGCACTGCTCTTAATTGATTATTTACCAAACCCAAATAAAATACGTAAACAACTGGACGGCCCTAATACTAAAGGTTATTTTTCAAGCTAAATCAGTTGGAATTAAGAGTATGACAGCGGCCAAAAGGCTTATTATCTCCATTATTGGATTTAGTTTTTTGATAACCTTGGTAAGTACATCTATACAGTTGTACATTGATTACCAAGCGGAACTGTCTGCTATCAACGATCGTTTTCAGGAAATTGAAGAAACACGCCTTCCCAATCTAACCCACAATGTCTGGGTTTTGGATGATGAACAAATCCAGCTTCATTTGGTAAGCCTCGTCAATAGCCCTTATGTTGAATATGCAGCGATCAGTTCAGAAGGCAATGTCCGGTGGCTTCACGGTAAAATTGATTCTAACAGAACTCTTGAAAAATCTTACCCACTGGAATTAACCAATGGGAACCAGGCATTTGACCTTGGAAGACTGCGCGTTGTAGCGGGCCTAAACCCAGTATTCCAAACCTTACGAGATCGGGCTCTCATCATCTTGGGCAGCAACGCCGTTGTGATCTTCTTAATCGCCGGTTTCTTTTTGATCCTGTTCCAGTTCCAGATTTCTCGGCACTTGCTGGCTCTCTCAAGTTATGCCCGGTCCCTTAAACTGGACGGGGAAACGCCGGCTCTGGCGTTACAACGCAAACAAGCAACCGGAAACCCGGATGAGCTGGACGATGTTGTGTCTGCTCTTAACTTTATGAAGAACAATATCGAGACATCCTACAATGCACTTCGGGAAAGTGAGCAGTATAACCGCATGCTGTTTGAACAATCCCCAATCGGCTTGGCCCTTTGCAAGCCCGATGGAACCGTAACCGATATTAACCCTGCATTTGCAAGCACGATTGGTCTTTCTTCAAGTCATGCAAGGGGATTATCTCTTTGGCAACTTATTCCTGAAGAAGAACATGATCTGGAGCGAGAGCGCCTACAAGAGCTGAGGCTTCATTCGCCAAGTCTTCATGTGGAGCGCTCTCTGGTCGACAGAAACGGCAATCTGGTTCCAGTTGAAATGTCTTATCACCTGCTGGATCGTGCGGGCGATAGCTATATCGGACTTAGCATGCAGGATATTTCCAAACGTAAAGCGTCTGAAATGGCCCTTGCAAAAAGTGAAGAACAGCTGCGCCAATCCGAAAAGCTGCGGGCTGTCGGCGAGCTGACGGGCGGTGTTGCTCATGACTTTAATAACCTTCTTGCGGTTGTCCTTGGCAATGCCGAGTTGATCAATGAAGAATTGCCTGAAGACAGTTCCCAAAAGAAGAGAATGGACAACTTGATCGCAGCATGTTTGCGCGGCGCCGATCTTACACAACAGTTGCTAGCCTATTCACGCAAGCAAATCCTGAAACCTGAAGTTACAGATATGAGCCAGCTCGTGACTAAAATTGTCTCGATGCTGGACCGGGTGATGGGCGAAGAAATTGAATTTGAAACATCTGCGCAACCGGACATCTGGGAATGTCATGTGGACCAAGGTTTGCTGGAGAACGCCTTGCTCAACCTTATGATCAATGCCCGTGACGCTATTCAGATGTCAGAAAATCGTCCGGGCAAAGTACAACTTGCTCTTAGCAATGCCACAGTTGACCGAACAATGACTGAGGTTCATGACGACGTCAGTGAAGGTGAATATGTTGTCGTTTCCGTCGAGGATAACGGCATCGGCATGCCTAAAGAAATTCAGGAAAAAATCTTTGAGCCCTTCTTTACCACAAAACCAGTTGGCGAAGGTACCGGACTTGGGTTAAGCATGATTTACGGGTTTGTTAAACAATCCGGCG
The DNA here is from genome assembly GCA_017643685.1 of Sneathiella sp. Lineage (GTDB taxonomy): Bacteria > Pseudomonadota > Alphaproteobacteria > Sneathiellales > Sneathiellaceae > Sneathiella. The sequence continues at coordinate 20,361 of JAEPMY010000048.1, read as the reverse complement.
GATTTGTGGTAGTATTCAGTAAAGAAAACTATGGTACAAATGTTAAACTGTATTTGCCAAGATATAGTGGTTCAGAAGTCGGGAAAGAAAACAACATGGTTGATCAGAAGTTAAAAACCGGACATGAGACTATTCTAGTTCTGGAAGATGACCCAGATGTTCGCGAATTAACTGTGCTTCAACTGAAGAGCCTTGGCTATACAGTTCTACAAGCACATGACGGAAAATCAGCACTTGAAGTGCTCGGGCAAGGGGACAAGATTGATCTTCTTCTATCCGATGTTGTGCTTCCAGGTGGCATGCGCGGACCTGAGGTAGCCATAAAGGCCAAAGAAGATCAGCCCGCGTTGAAAGTCCTGTTCATGTCTGGTTATACTCAGAACGCGCTCGAATCTCATTCAGAGCTTGGCGAGACTGCCATGCTCCTAAACAAACCTTTTCGTAAGAAAGATTTGTCCGAGAAGATTCGCGAAGCAATTGAGGCTTGACCTGATTTTTACCAACTTTCTCTGAGAAGCGGCTCTAAGCAGCCGCAAGCAAGTAACGCATCTTCAAGAGCCCCCCGATCGCTGAGTTCAGAAAATTTCTGACGCAGTTTCTGCAATGATCGGCCTGTATACTTCATTGTATCCTGCGTAAATTCCGCCCCCTTTAGCATGACAGAAAAAGTGGCCTCTTCTTTTTGCAAGGCCACAGCATTTGCGTGAGCCCAGGGAAAATACAGATTACCAATCTGATTTTTCAAGAGCGGTAACAAAGTACTCGCAAGCGCATCATACGACTCCCACTCTCCGGTTGGCGAAGGGTCTTGCATGCGGTTAATCCAGCTCAGTACATTGGGATGTTGATTTATGATACGGGCCGTTGTTGGTTGCTGCGTACATCCATAAAGCTGACCAAACAATCCAAAGTCGCCGAGACAGGGCCGACCTCCGAATAGATAATCCCGCCCCGCAAGATGCGCTTCTAGTAACGCTAACAAGTCATCCAATGATGTTTCAATTGTCTGCTTATTCTGTTCAGATGAGCCAACAAAACTCAGCCGAGGGACCATCCGCTTACGAAGATCTTTAGCAAACTGCGCTTGCTCGTCGCTTGAAGCATTCGGTGCAATAGAATGCGCAAGCCCTTCTGCCACTGCGATTTGGTCTTCATCTCGCCACCAACGGTAATGAAACATCGGTTTATTAACCCACTCATCCCCGTATTCTTCAATCAACGCAGAGAAGAAGTTGAGCCGCATATCCTCAGGACTGAGAGATCTCTCATGAAACTGCGCTTCCATTTTCTCGATGATTGGCGTGCTATCTTGAAGAGCCGTGCCATCTGGGCACTTCACCAATGGAATAAGGGGCAGCTTGGCCAATGCCTGGAATTCAGCAAAATTCTCTTTAGTTCTTGGGCGCCATTCGTGGGGAATTTCTTTGTAGCGAAAATAAGATCGCACCTTCACAGAGAAAGGCGAATATTCAGATCCGTAAATCACATATTGAGCATCAGCCATTTAAGTACCCTTGTTGTTGTCTTTTATACAGGCTTTATTCGATTTATCTGATTATGTGAAAAAGTTCCCCTTTCGGCAACTGTTTGAGGTAAAACAAGGTATAACAATTAGGGAGTTCGTTAATGAGCATTGTTGATAATTTCTCTGCAACATATGCAGAGGCACGCGACAAGTTCCTCGCTGCATGCGAAGAACGTGGGCTTACAGTTGAAAATCACCTCAACGACCAAGCTAAAGGCGCAGAGGGTGAAGACCTTTATATGGATGTAGCTCGCATTGGTGCCGACGACGCGAAAAAGATCCTCATCGTTTCTTCTGCGACACATGGCGGAGAAGGTTTCTGCGGCTCCGGTGTTCAAATCAATCTACTTCGGAATGGTTTCTTTAGTGATCTGCCAGCCGATACGGCTGTGTTGCTTATCCATGCTGTAAACCCTTATGGCTTTTCTCATGTTCGCCGAGTGAACGAGAATAACATCGACCTCAACCGTAACTTTAGAAACTACGATGAGCCACTGCCTGACAACGCGGCTTACCGTGAAGTGCATGAGATGATTGTTCCTGCTGATTGGGACGGCCCAGCCCGCGCAGAAGCAGAAGAGAAAATCGCCGCATATATTGCAGAAAAAGGAATGCCCGCATTCCAAGCAGCGGTAACAGGCGGTCAACATGTTGAGGAAACTGGTATCTTCTTCGGCGGCAAGGAAGCCTCCTGGAGTAATAAAACACTGCGCGCTGTTGCCAAAAAACATGCCGAAAACACTGATCACCTGGCACTTCTGGACATTCACACTGGCCTTGGCCCATACGGTTTTGGCGAACTGATCTATGTTAGTGATCTTGCAAATCTTGGCCGTGCGAACGATTGGTATGACAACGAGTGTACATCTCCTGAAGATGGCTCCTCTTCGTCTGCACCGGTTACAGGTACAATGAATTTTGGTATTACTGAAATGGCCCCTAATGCAGAACACACATGCGTTGCTATTGAATATGGTACCATTGAATTGATGGATGTTCTGAACGCACTACGCGCTGACAACTGGCTATATGTCCACGGCGACATCAAAAGCGAGCTTGGCCAGAAGATCAAAAAAGATGTCCGTGACGCCTTCTACTGCGATGCAGATGATTGGAAAGAGATGATTTGGGACCGCGCCCATACAGTGGTTAGCAAAGCGCTCGCCGGTTTAGCAAAATCCTAATTACTGAAATCTCGGTTACTCACAAAAAAAGGGGCCATACGGCCCCTTTTTTCTTTGCTTATTAGCAAGGTTATCCTTCGACTTCCAACCCGCTGTGGGACAGTTTGTCGAGCTTTGGCATCAAAGACAGGAGTTCCTGAGTGTATGGCGCCTGTGGTGTTTTAAACAGAGCTTCGGTCTCAGCAATTTCGACCATCTCACCCATTTTCATAACACCAACACGATCACACATCTGACGGATCACAGGCAGGTCATGACTGATAAACAGCATTGTCAGCCCCAGTTCCTCCTGAAGGTCTTTCAGGAGATTCAGGATCTGAGCCTGAATGGATACGTCAAGCGCAGATGTTGGCTCATCGCAAATCAGGAAACGCGGACGTGTCGCCAATGCACGCGCAATGGAGATACGCTGACGCTGACCACCTGAGAACTCATGTGGGTAGCGAAGCGCTGCCTGACGGCCAAGGCCCACATGCTCAAGAAGGTCCATAACGATACCTTCGGTTTCCGCATTGCTGCTTGTCAGTTTATGGAAACGAATAGGTTCAGCAACAATGTCCATCACCCGCATACGACCGTTCAACGATGAGAATGGATCCTGGAAGATCATCTGCATCTGACGGCGATAGTAATCCATTTCCTTTTGGGATTTGATCTTTGTCAGCTCGTCACCGCCAAAGAAAATAGAGCCGCTTGCCGGTGTGTAGAGACCGGAAATCATACGGGCAACCGTAGATTTACCGCTACCACTTTCCCCGACAAGACCAAAAACTTCACCCTGTTTAATGTCAAAAGAGACATTATCCACAGCGGTAAACATCTTACGGTTCTTTTTCAGGAAAGCATTTTTGGCTACAAACTGCATAACCAAGTCTTTGACCTCAACTAGAGAGCCATCAACCGCGTCAAAGTCGCGAGCCTGCCCCAGCCAGTGAGTGGAAATATCAAAGTCTTTCTTACGGTCTTCTTCTTTCTCGATGTAGTTCACCATCGGGAAACGCTTCAGACGTACGTCTGGACGTGGGACCGCACTGATCAGGCTTTTCGTATATGGGTGGTCTGGATCGCCAAGGATCTTGGCGGTTGTTCCCTCTTCCACAAGATCACCACGATACATCACAGCAACACGGTCAGTGATATCCGCGATAACACCCATGTCATGGGTAATGATCAACATACCAACTTGCTTTTCACGGCAAAGTTTGCGCATCAAGTCCAGAATCTGAGCCTGAATAGAGACGTCAAGCGCAGTTGTTGGCTCGTCAGCGATAATCACTTCTGGCTCTGCACAGAGGGCCAAGGCAATCACCACACGTTGGCGCATACCACCAGAGAATTGGTGCGGATAATGCTTAATCCGATCTTCCGGGTTTGGAATGCCCACCTGATCCAACAGATCAATAGCCCGTTCACGGGATTTCTCTTCGCCAAGCTTCAGATGCAGATCAATGGTTTCAACCAGCTGCTGCTCAATTGTCTGAAGCGGATCCAAAGAGGTAAGCGGATCCTGGAAGATCATGCCAATACGGCGACCACGGATTTTCCGTTTTTCCTCAGCAGGCAGTTCGTCAATCTGATCGCCCTTAAGGTAAACCTTACCGCCGGAAACACGCCCAGGAGGTTCAAGCAGACCAATGACTGCGTTACCGATTGTCGATTTACCAGCACCGGACTCACCGACCACACCCAACACTTCGCCCGGCTGAACGGTCAAGGTGACATCCTTAACCGCTTTAACCGTACCGCGACGGCTTGGGAATTCGATCTCGAGATTATTAATATTCAACAAATCCATCTCAGATCTCCTTAGCGCAGTTTCGGGTTCATGGCATCACGGAGCCAATCACCAAGAAGGTTCACTGCGAGCACCAGAATAACCAGTGCGGCCCCAGGGAAGATGGTAATCCACCATTCACCGGAGAACAGATACTCATTACCAATACGGATCAGGGTGCCAAGCGATGGCGTGGTTGGCGGGACACCAACACCCAGGAAGGACAAAGTCGCCTCTGTAATCACCGCAATCGCAAGGTGGATGGTCGCAATAACCATCACCGGTCCCATAACGTTCGGCAGAACGTGACGGCGAAGAATTGTTCCTGGACGAATACCGATCACCTGTGCCGCCTGAACATACTCTTTGTTCTTCTCAACAAGAGTAGAGCCACGAACAGTACGGGCATATTGCACCCAACCGGAAATACCAATCGCAAAGATAAGAACATAAACGGCTAGTTCTTCATGCATTTCTTTTGGCACCAAACCGCGGGCAACACCGTCAATCAACAAGGCAATCAGGATCGCTGGGAAAGACAGCTGGATGTCAGCTACACGCATGATGAAAGCATCGACACGGCCACCAGCGTAACCACTGATCAAACCAAGAGTGATACCAACCACCATCGAGAAGATAACGGAGGCAAAACCAACCAAGAGTGAAATCCGGGCACCATAAATAATGGTAGAGAAGATATCACGCCCCTGATCGTCAGTTCCAAGGAAGAAGCGCGCATCCCCCTCATCCATCCAAACAGGAGGAAGAGAGCTATCCATAATATCGATAGATGCCAGATCAAACGGGTTATGTGGTGAGACTAACGGAGCAAATGCAGCCGCCAGAAGGAAAACCACTGTGATGACAAAGGCGATAATCGCAATCGGGCTCTTTTTAAAACTATGCCAGATGTCGCTATCGAGAAAACGCTCGAGGCGTGTTGTTTCTACTGTTTTATCCATTTTCATCACCCGTCGTTAGAGCGCAGTCGTGGATCAACAGCGTAGTACAGGATATCTACAATCATATTGATCAAAACAAAGAAAAACGCGATGAGAACCAGATACGCCGCCATAATCGGAATATCTACATCGGACACAGCCTGAATAAACAGAAGCCCCATTCCAGGCCACTGGAACACACTTTCTGTAATGATCGCAAAAGCGATCAGGGAGCCAAGCTGCAGACCCGTAATCGTAATCACCGGAACCAAAGTATTTTTAAGAGCGTGCTTGAAATGAACGGAGCGATCTGGAAGACCGCGTGCTTTTGCAAATTTTACAAAATCAGTCCGCAGAACTTCGAGCATTTCCGCGCGAACCAGACGCATAATCAGCGTCAGCTGGAACAGTGCGAGTGTAAAGGACGGCAAGATCAAAGACTTAAGACCAGATATAGTCAGGAAGCCTGTTGCCCAAGTACCGATCTCCACCACGTCACCGCGACCAAAAGTTGGCAGCCAGCGGAGGATCACACCGAAGAACAAAATCAGCAAAATACCCGTCAAGAATGTTGGCAGAGATACCCCAATCAATGACGTGGTCATAATAAATTTAGAAAGCCAACCATTACGTTTCAGCGCTGTATAAACCCCCAGCGGGATACCCAACACCAATGCCAAGACCGCCGAAACAAATGCCAGTTCCAAGGTGGCGGGCATTCTTTCAAAAATCAGGTCACTAACGGGTGTTTTGTACTTATAAGAGATTCCGAAATCTCCCTGCGCGGCATTCCACGCGAAACGTCCAAACTGAACTAGAAACGGATCATTGAGGCCCAATTTTTCTTTAAGGGCTTCCCGTTCAACCTGGGTTGTATCCTGGCCGACCATGTTGTTAATGGGATCACCCACAAACTGGAACATGGCAAAGGCGATGAGCGCTACTGTCAGCATCACGATGATGGACTGCAATAGCCGCTTTAGCAAAAATGAAACCATGGCGTTAAATTAATTTAATATAAAAAAGGCAGGGCCCGCGAAATGCAGGCCCTGCTGTTGAAACAAGGGTTACTTGTTGATGACTACATAACGGAAGTCAAGCTGGTTGTCCGCGCGCTGTACAACAGACACACGATCGCTTACACCCCAAGACAGCGGCTGCTGGTGAAGTGGCAGGTAACCATACTCTTCCTGAACGATCTTGAAGATCTCAGCAATCATAGCATTACGTTTAGCCTGATCTGTCTCAGAACCAACTTTCTCAGAAAGTTCGTCAACTTTAGGGTTACAGTAGTTACCCAGGTTGAACATACCTTTCTTCGCTTCTTTGTTCTGACACATCAGCAGAGAAGAGAGAACGTTTTCTGTGTCGATAGTACCTGGTGTCCAACCCAGCAGGTAGAAGCTGGTGTCGTAACCGCCAGTTGCCAAAACTTTACCGAAGTATTTGGATTTTGGCTGTGCCAGAAGGTCAACTTTTACGCCAACTTTAGCCAGCATGGACACAACTGCCTGACAGATTTTCTCGTCATTTACATAACGGTTGTTCGGGCAGTCCATAGTCACTTCAAATCCATCTGGGTAACCCGCAGCAACCAGAAGTTCTTTGGATTTAGCTGGATCGTAAGCGTATGGAGTGTTCAGGTCAGCCTGATAACCGTTAATTTGCGGTGCCACCATCAGACCAGAAGGCGTGGCTTGACCGCGCATAACTTTCTTCTTGATAGCGTCCAGGTTAATTGCATGAGCAAATGCCTGACGAACACGGATATCTTTGAACGGGTTCTTACCTTTGATGTTGGAGTAGAGCAGCTCATCGCGGCCCTGGTCCATACCCAGGAAGATTGTACGAGCTTCTGGACCAGCAAGTGGCTTCACGCCTTTTGCTTCTTCCAGGCGCTGCCAGTCCTGTACAGGAACTGGATAAACCAGATCAAGCTCACCGGAGATCAGAGCAGCAACACGTGTCGCAGCTTCTTTAATCGGTGTGAACTCAACTGTAGTCACGTTTGACTTCATTGAGCCCCAATAGTTCGGGTTACGCTCGTAAACAGTCTTAACGTCTGGCTTATGTTCACTTACGATGAAAGGGCCTGTGCCGTTAGCGTTCAGGTTTGCAAAGTTGCCAGAGTTTGTATCAGACGCGCTTGTCGCGTTCTGTGCACCGTTCTTTTCTGACCAGCCTTTATCCATGATGTAGACGTTCACCAGGTCAGAAGTCAGAATTGGGTTTGGAGCCGGAGTTTCAATGATGATTGTGTGATCATCTACAACTTCGATGGCTTTGATTTTAGATGCACGAGCGATCTGGTCGGAACCTTCGCCGAGAGCACGCTGCCAGGAGAAGACAACGTCTTCAGCTGTAAAATCGCTACCGTCATGGTACTTCACACCTTTACGCAGGTTGAACTTCCATTTTGTTGGCTCAATTGTCTCCCAGGATTCTGCGAGACCAGGAACGATGCTCAGGTTCTCATCATAAAGAACAAGACCTTCGTATACGTTGTTCAAGGAACTCAACAGGAATGTTTCGTTCAATGAATGCGGATCCAAGGAGCTTAGGTTCCCCTGGAAAGCAAATTTAAAAGTTTCGGCCTGTGCGAGCGGGGATACTGCCAGAGTGGCAGCCGCTGCTGCAGCCATAAGTCCATGACGCAATTTCATCTTATTGAATCTCCCTATGTTCATGGTTCCCAAAAAAGTAAGACGACCTGCTACCAAACCGCCTATTTGCATCTCCTCTCCCACAAGCAGATGCAATTCGAAAGAGGAGAGTAAACAATAGTTCTACTCCTGTCCATGCTATCCGCACAGACCTCCCCGCTTAAGAAAGCTCGTTAATCAGTTTCTTAAAGAAATCAACGGACTGGTTCACTTGATCCAGTTCAATATATTCGTTTGGCTGGTGTGCAATTCCAATGGAGCCTGGACCACAAATGACAGTAGACATACCCTTTTCCTGGAACTGGCCTGCTTCAGCCGCGTAGGACACGAAAGTCGTGCTGTTTTTACCTGTCAGTTTTTTACACAGCATCTCTGCTTCGCCCTTTTCTTCTGGCGCCAAAGCTGGTGTACCTGAACGAGGTGTCGTCACGATATCGCAAACAGGAGAAACCGCCTTCATTGCTGGCAGTAATTCTTCCTGACAATATTTTTCGAAACGATCGATGTAATCTTGTGGATCCTCACCCGCAACATAGCGAATGTCCCAAACGAACTCACACTCACGGGAGATAATGTTCATGGCTGTACCGCCGTTAATCACCCCAACATGGAGAGTTGTATAGTTTGGAGATGGCAGATAAGGGCTATCTGGGTCCGCTTTCGCTTTATTCTCAGCCATCATATCGCCAATGAAATTAACCAGTTTAGCTGCAGTCATAACCGCGCTGACGCCATCTTCAACAAGGCTAGAATGTGCTTCAAGACCTGTTACTTTCGTTACGAGGCCGACAATACCTTTATGCGCGGTCACGATGTCCATCATTGTTGGCTCACCAACAACAACGGCAGCAGGTTTTGGATGGTTTTCGACGATATGCTCAATCATACGAGGGGAGCCGAGGCATCCGACTTCTTCATCATAGGAAAGGGCAAAGTGAAGCGGTTTTTTAAGACCCGCTTCGATCATCTCTGGAACCATTGCGAGGCCAATAGCGGAGAAGCTTTTCATGTCAGCGGTACCGCGGCCATAAAGCTTGCCGTCTTTTTCAACGACCGTGAAGGGGTCGGTATCCCATGGCTGACCGTCTACAGGCACAACATCCGTGTGACCAGATAGAACAATACCACCAGCCTCTTTTGGGCCTACAGTTGCGAACAGGTTCGCTTTGGTTTTGTCATCATTGTAAATTTTTTCAGATTCAACACCGTACTCAGCTAGATAGTCGGCGACAAAGTCGATCAATTCCAAGTTAGAATTTCTGGAAACAGTATCAAAGGATACAAGTTTTTCGATCATTTCTACTGGGGTATAACGGGAAGCCAACTGTCTCTCCATTTGTTTGACATCAACATGGTGGCAAACATTAACAGCCCCTAGGCTACTGGCAAGACAAATTGGCTAAAAAATTCGAAAAGGTGACGCTTTTTTGAAAGAAGTATGAAAAAATTGCGTCACCAGGGCAGAACAAGAAATAGAATTCCAATCGCGATCAAGAATACGCCGAGCGCTTCAAACAGAGTCGTGCGTTCTCTGAAGACGAAATAAGAAATACTGAATGTAAAAATCAGTTCGATTTGACCAACAGCCCTTACATAAGCCGCATTTTGTATGGTCATCGCGGTAAACCAGCCGATAGACCCGAGCATACTAAAGAGCCCAACCAAAACGGCCATGCGCCAAGCATGTAGCGATAACATGAACTGCGCCCGCTCTTTCACAAGGATATAGGCCGTCATGGCGGTCGCCTGAAAAGTCAGCACCCAAACAATAGAAGTCGCGGCTTGCATAACGGCTCCCTCACCGCCCAAAGACAGGCCAGCCCCGCGGTAACAAACAGCGCAAATACCGAACAGACCACCCGATGCCAACCCATAAAGAGCCGGCTTTCCAGTCCAACCAAGCACAACTTCCTTGAGAGTAATCTTACTGCCAGAGACTGAGATCAGGATAATCCCCATAAAACTGACAATAATCGCAAGGATCGCCGGAAGTGTCAGTGTGTCGCCAAGCAGAATAAGCCCAATAAAAGCCGCTTGAACCGTTTCTGTTTTTGAATAAGTAGTCCCAACCGCAAAATTTCGAAGGCTGAAAAGCTTTACCAAAAAGGCAGTTGCCAGGATTTGCGCAAGCCCCCCCACCACCACGTATCCGCCGAAGGTCCAGTTAGGCGCATAAAAAGGAAAATTGCCATACTCGTGGAGACCAAAGACATAAATATAGGCAAATGGAAGAGCGTATAGAAACCGGATATATGTCGCCCCACCCGTTGAGAGGCTTTTGCTCATATGCTTTTGCAGCGCAGTTCTGACATTCTGACAAAATGCCGCCGCGATCGTTATCGGTATCCAGACTTCCATTAGACCTTCTTATCTTTTTAATTTTTATTTTTGGTCTGTAACTAAAGCCGGGACAACGTAGAAGGTCAAATGCCCCTTTGGAATACCCCCTATGCGCGGTGAATGGCGACCTTCTGAGCAAAGGTCGCCAAACTCCATTAATTTATTATATTGGCCAATGTCTGAGCTGCTTTCTCCAAGTTTTCTTTCGTATGCAAATAAGAAACTTGGAACCGGACCCGCGCCTCTCCTTCCGGAACCACCGGAAAGCCAAAACCAGTTACAAAGATACCAGCGTCAAGCATTTCACCTGCAACCCGGATAGCGGTTGATGTCTCTCCTAAAATGACAGGGACAATAGCGCTTTCCCCCTCCAGCGGATTAAGGCCAAGGGCGTTGAGCCTGTTACGGAACCATGTTGCCTTTTCCTGCAGCTCTTTTACCCGTTCAGGATTCTCTTTCAGTAGCTTGATAGAGGCAGAACCCGCTGCAGCCACACTTGGTGGCAATGCATTTGAGAACAAATGCGGACGGGATTTTTGAATAAGCGTCTCGCGCACAGCTTTTGGACCAGCGATAAATCCACCGGTTCCAGCCCCAAGCGCCTTCCCCAAAGTACCCGTAAAGATATCAATCTGATCCAGAACACCATAATGCTCCGCAACACCAAGGCCAGTTTCGCCAACCACACCAAGCCCATGAGAGTCATCCAGCACGATAAGCGCATCATATTCTTTAGCAAGGGCAACCAGCTGATCAAGGGGGGCTATATCCCCCTCCATTGAAAAGACTCCATCTGTCACAATTATCCGACCCGGCGCCTCTTTATGTGCTTCCAGCTTCGCGCGCAGATCTGCCATATCGGAATGCTTGTAGACCGTTTTGGTAACCTCTTTGCCCGCTACCCGGATGCCATCAATCAGACTTGCATGGTTAAGCTCATCAGACAGAATAACGTCACCCGGTGCGCAAATAGCGGAAAACAGCCCCGTATTGGCCGCCCAACAAGATGAATAAGTCAGCGCAGCTTCGGTGCCATGCAAATTGGCGATGTCCTGTTCCAACGTCTCGTGAATATCCTGAGTACCGCAAATAAAGCGAACAGATGCAGTACTCGCCCCATAATGGTCCAGCGCTGAACGAGCGGCGCTAACTACATCAGTGTTATTGGCAAATCCCAGGTAGTCGTTGGAGCAGAATAAGAGAACATCTCCAACACCTTCGATTGAGACATCTGGACCAATTGCTGTTTTCAAGCTTTTAAGGTGTTTATAGGTACCGTTTTCTTCTGCCGCATCCAAGGCATCAGATAAACGCTTCAGAACTTGTTGGCTCATTTATGCTGCCTCTTGTTTAAAAATATCAAAATCCAGAACAACCTTACCGCATGCTCCATCATCCATTAGCTGGAAACCTGCTGCAAAATCGGTTGCCGGAAGACGATGTGTGATTACTTTTTCAATCAGCTCAGGGTATTTGAGCATAAACGCCTCAACCTGAAACCACGTTTCATACATCCGACGTCCTGTAATACCCAGCAGGCGAATTCCCTTCATCACAACTTTACCACCAAGATCCAACTCAACCGGACCACCGGGAATGCCAAGCAGCGCAACTGTTGCGCCGGGTGCTGCAAGATCTAGCGCAGCATTCAATGCCGCACCATTTCCGCTCACCTCCAAAACCACATCAGGACCCCGGCCACTGCAGACATCCAATATGTCGGATCGGCTGTTTTCGTGGCGAGGATTAGTCACAAGATCGATATCAAGGCTCTGCGCAATTGCCGCCCGCGCCTGATTTGGCTCCTGCACGGTGACAGAGCGCGCACCATGCGCCTTAGCAATTGCAGCAGCAAACAACCCGATAGGGCCGCCGCCCACAATTAGCGTATCTTTGGCACGAACATCCGCGGCTGCCACCATATGCATCGCGTTGCCGACAGGATCAAACACAGCCGCGTGGTGATCTGGAATGGCATCTGGCACTTTCCAAAGGTTCGTTGCTGGAATAATGGCTTTCTCGCGGAAGATCCCCGGTCGGTCGACACCAATAATTTCCGTTTTTTCACAGATATGAGCATTCCCGCTTCTGCAAAGGGCGCAAGTTCCGCAAGCAATGTGACATTCAGCGGAAACCCGCTCCCCGATCTCAAAGCCGGTGACATCATCTCCGATAGCAACCACGCGCCCGACGAATTCATGACCGATTACCATAGGCGTACGGATACGGCCTGACGACCACTGATCCCAACGGTAAATATGATAATCGGTTCCGCAAATACCTGCAGCAATCACATCTACCATCACCATACCGGGCTCAGGCTTTTGTAGTTCAGGTTCGTCAACGGACCACACCCCCCGCTCGGCTTTTGATTTAGCAATGGCAAACATTTTACTTTCCTCTACCAATTGGAAAAAAATTCGATATACTGGATTAATAAGCAGTACAATATAATGGATTTTTATCCTGTCAACTGGAAATATGTCTGATAACGCCCTAAAAACGCCAACCGTTGGAAAAACGGTTAATCGCCTTCGCAAACAAAAACAGCTCACACTGGATCAACTGGCGCGTCAGTGCGGGATGTCAAAATCAATGCTGTCGCAAATTGAGCGGAACGAAACCAACCCCACCCTTGCCATTGTGTGGCGTCTGGCAGAAGCTTTGGGCCAAAGCATTGATGATTTGGTGCGCGGCGAAGAAAGTCCTGGAAGCCTTCAGGTCATCCCGGAAAACTCCATTCCAGTTCTGCATGACCCCAAGGGTAATTACACGTTAAAAATTCTAGGTCCTGCTGATCTGGTCAATCAAATCGAATGGTATGAACTGTCATTAAATCCAGGCGCTTCGTTGATCTCGGAGCCTCATGAGCGTCGCACGATGGAGCATCTTACCATCCTGGAAGGCGAGGTTGAGATCGAAGCCGGAGATGAAAGTGCAGTTGCAAAAGCAGGAGAGACGGCCCGCTACGGTGCGGATTGCCCACATAGTATCCATAATAGGCAAGATCACCCTGCCCGCCTCTTAATGATGATGATGCTCGGCGGCAACTGATCAGAGGATCAAAATCGCCCGAAAATCATTTACATTGGTGCGGGTTGGCCCTGTAATCCGCAAATCCGCGAGCTGTTTAAAGAAATTGTAGGCATCATGCCGCTTCAAATAATCAGCCGTGGACAAGCCGGCCTCCAACGCGCGCTGGAAACTCTGAGGCGTCATAATCGCCCCTGCATTATCCTCGGTCCCGTCGATGCCGTCGGTATCAGCCGCAATTGCATACACCTCTGCCCCCGTGAGTTCATGGGTGAGTGAGAGCAGAAATTCTGCATTTCGCCCGCCTCGGCCGAGATCACCTTCCGCTGAAGAGACCGTTACCGTTGTCTCCCCGCCCGAGATTAAAACACAAGGTATGGGCAAGGGCTGATTAAAGTTCACCGCCTGCCGCGCCATACCTGCCATCACTTTCGCGACTTCCTTAGCCTCTCCTTCAATACTATCACCAAGGATAAGTGACTTAATGCCAGCGTCACTTGCAACTTCCGCTGCTGCTTCCAATGACTGTTGTGGTGTTGCGATCATATGCATCGTCCCCAATGCAAATGCCGGATGAACAACATCAGGTGTTTCAGCCGCATCCGTTTTTAAAAATGCCGCAACATCTTCTGGCAACTGAATGTTATATTTTTCAATAACAGCCAAAGCATCATCCACGGTCGTCTCATCCGGCACCGTCGGGCCGGAGGCAATTACTGATGGGTCATCGCCCGGAACGTCCGAAATCATATATGTGACTGTTTTTGCGGGATATGCAGCAACTGCAAGGCGGCCGCCTTTTATAGCGGACAGCTTTTTCCTAACCGTATTCATTTCCGAGATATTGGCCCCTGATTTCAGAAGCGCCTTATTGACCTGCTGCTTGGATTTCAGACTAACGCCATCTGCAGGCAGCGACAAAAGCGATGACCCACCGCCGGAGATAAGGCAAATGACTTGATCCTGTTCGGTGAGGTTAGAGACCATTTGCATTATCGTGCGGGCAGCTTCTTCCCCCGCATCATCAGGAACTGGGTGTCCGGCTTCCACCACCTTAATCTTTGTAAGATCCAATCCGTGTTGATAGCGGGTAATCACAAGGCCTGTGATATCATTCCCATGCCAGTTATCTTCAACGACTTTCGCCATAGATGCAGCCGCCTTACCCGCCCCAATAACAATGGTGCGCCCCGGAACGGCTTTTGGCATCGGCATATTGTCTTTTGTTGGCATTGCAGCCGAGACCGCAGCCGCAAACATATCATCCAGAAGCTTGACCGGATCAACTGACATCACTGACCTCCCCTAATTGGTGGCGCTAGAATGTCACCCTGATCCGGATGCTTCAAGATATATCAGGCAGCCTCAACCTCAACTCGGGCATCATTGTAACACGCCCCCTCACACAGGTCGGCTTTACTGGTTGGGGCTAGGGCAGAAACTGTTTGATTATTATCAGTTGTTTTAAACCATGACCCTTTGGGGGAACACAACACCCCTGGGCGAACCGCATCTGTCACTTCTACGTTCAGAAACACTTCACCTAGCTCATTGAAAATGCGAACCCGCTGACCGTCGGAAAGACCCCGCCTTTGTGCATCCTCTGGATGCATCTCCAGCGTCGGCGCCCCATCATTACTCTTAAGTCCCCCAAAAGTTGACGTAATCAACTTATTTGAAGATGGAGAAATGATGGTAAGAGGGTAACTGCTTTTAAGTTCCTTATAGGTGATATCCCGCTCTTTGAACTGCTGTTCCAACATATCGGATTGCAATTCGATCTTTCCGCTCGGTGTTGCAGGGTAGGTATTTTGAAACAGGATCACCTCTCCTACTTCGCGCTCCATACTAATTGCGGTCCCAACCGGGATCTCACTTGGTGCCACGCCATTTAACTTAACGCTCAACCCATCCAGCGCATCATCCATCAACTCCTTGTCTGTTGCCTGAAGGGGGGCCTCATTAAATCCAAAAGTCGCCGCAAGACGTCTGAAAATTTCGGTATTCGGCAAAGCTTCCCCGACAGGTTCAATCACCGCCTCAGCTCGCTGCAGATATGGTTGGCCATAAGCGCCGAAAATATCATCATGCTCAAAATGGGTGGCCGCAGGCAGAATAATATCCGCATAGGCCATACTATCTGTCATAACCACATCACAACCCACGATAAAGATGTCTTCTCGCGCCAACGCACGTTTCATCTGGTTTTGATCAGGAGCAACAATGACCGGATTATGATTATAGATGAACACACCTTTGATCGGAATCTCCAGATCCTGTTCATCCAGATGCCGACCGACATCCAGAATATTCAAACTTCTGGTGTTATACGGGAGCAAATCCGGACGGGTCAGTTTATCAGATGTTTTTGGGAACAGATTTCCAGATCCGCCTGTGACACCGCCGCCGCGAACGCCAAACTTACCCGCAATCGCAGGGAGTGCCAGAATAGCACGCACGCCATTGCCGCCATTTCTGTTCCGCTCTAATCCATTACCCATCGCAATGGCTGCTGGATTACTTTCTGCATAAAGCTTCGCAAAGGCCTTGATCTCTTCCGGTGTAAGTCCGCAGATCTTTGCAGCTTCCTCCAGCGGATATCGCCTAGCCTCCTCCATAAAACGATCAGCGCCTAAAACATGGTTTTCAATGAAATCATGATCGAGCGCCCCCATCGCCTCCAACTCTTGGGCAATGGCAAATGCAAGAACCACATCTGTCCCCGGCTGAATGCCAAGGAACATGTCTGCCTGTTCTGCAATTTTAATCCGTTTTGGATCCACAACGACCAGCTTCGCACCGTGGCTTTTCGCCTCTTTAATCAGTGGCGCCAGATGCAGATTTGAAAAGGTAACATTGTTCCCCCACACCACGATTAATTTGGCATGGATGATCTGTTCTGGCTGCATTGCCGGGGCTGAACCCAATGTCGCTTTATAGGCTGTACTTTTAACACCGCCGCACATGGGGTTTCTCTTTAGCTGCGTTGCCCCAAGACGATGGAAAAACCGCATATCCATAGACCCACCGGCGAGCATACCGTGCGGACCTGCGTAATTCAGCGGCAGGATTGCCTCACTACCATATTCATTAATAATCGCGGAAAACTGATTTTCAATTTCCGCCAGCGCTTCATCCCAGGAAATCCGTTCATACCGACCGCTGCCTTTTGGCCCGGTGCGTCGCATTGGATGAGGAATTCGCCCCTCCCCATGCACAAAGTCAGGATAGGACCGACTTACTTTGTTGCAAATAACCCCTCGGGTCACAGGGTTCGCCTTTGATCCTCGTACTTTGACGACCTTGCCCTGATCTACAGTTACATCAAAGCTGCAAGTATCCGGACAATCGAGCGGGCAAACGCTTGGCAAAACTTCCATTCGGGACCTCCAATTAATTGGCTCCATTAAAGAGGTTTTGGATTCACTTGAAAAGTACCGCTTCCCGACAAAGAACAGAAAAACTGGCCCTAAAGGCAACATAAGAATTGCAGAATGTAGATTAAGCCGATATCTTCCTTCACTGATTTTTTGGTGCAGGGTATTTCGTTATGAAGACAATCTTCGCAATCACTATCCTATTGATTACTCTATTCTCCTCAAAATCTTATGCAGACTGTTCCGCACCGGTTATCTCTGGCCCTCCAAATTGGCCACCATTCATCCGCACGAATGCAGATAATAAACTTCAGGGGCCAGCCCTAGAGTTTGTTGACAGCTTTTTCGCGTCTCAAAACATCAAAGCCGTTCACAGTGAGAGCAAACCGTGGAAACGAGTACAAAGTGATATGGAGCGGGGGCATGTGGATTTAGCGGCTGCGATGCTAAAAACCAACGAGCGTAAGTCCAAATTTGCATATACCGAGAGCTGGACCAATGATAGATATGGGATAATTGTGCTAAAAGATCATGTTTTCCAGTATGCACAGATTGAAGATCTTAATAGCAAAACGGGTGCTTATTACCGAGGCGTCACTTTTCCTGAGCCTTATAATAGCTTCGTAAAAGCCAAGAAAAACATTACTCCAGTCTCAAACATCGCCTCTCTGATCAAAATGCTGAACAAAGGTAGGGTTGATTATCTACTAGTCGCAATAGATACATTTTTTGCGACCTTGCCAGAAGGCATTTCAAAAGATCATTTCTTCGCGATTAGCTCGTCAATTGTGGCAGTACCGGTCCACATTGCCTTTTCCCGCAAATCCGAGTGTCAGGAATTAATCCCCACCCTAAACGCTTATATCCGTGAGAATAGGGTTTTCACCAATTAATAGGTCATACCATTAGCTAAGTTCTTATTACCTTGCCTCTAAATAGTTGTGCGCTATATCCTGAGCACAACAATTGGAGCGAGAAAATGCGTTTCCTTATTAGCTTATCTGTAGTCATTAGCTTTTCGCATTTTGCGAATGCATTTGCTTGTGAAAATCCGACCCTTGCGATCCCGCGTCTCTCCGCTCCAATTCAGAATGGGGGACCTGATCCGGTCAAATCCGCTGAAAACTTATTAACTGATTTCTTTGAAAAGAGAGGTCAAAAGCTCACAATTAAGAATGGTTTTCCATGGGCCCGAATGTTAGCAGAGTTGGAAAACGGCAATATCGATTTAATCGCCCCGATGCTTAAAACACCGGAACGGGACGAAAAGTATCTTTTCTCTGACAGCTGGGCATCGGATCAACATGGCGTTATTGTTCATAAAGATAGCGTTTTCGGCTTTCAATCCGCCGAAGACCTAACACATCGGAACGGTGCATACCTGAACGGAGCGGCCTTTCCAGAACCGTATCGCAGCTATATTCAAACACACGACAATTTAACCGTGGTGTATGATCTGGACTCCCTCAGTAAGATGCTGGATCAAAAACGGGTGGATTTTATTCTGGCACCCATTGGATCTCTCTTTCGGGTGATCCCGGAGAAAATGCAGGATGGGCGTTTTGTGACCCTTGGCCCGTCTGTTATCTCCACACCTTTATATATTGCTTTCTCCCGTAAATCTGACTGCAAGAACCTTATTCCTGCCCTAAACGCTTTCATTCAGGAAAAGTCAGTACCAACGAATTGAGGTCAGAAGCGGTTTGCACGGTATGGCCAAATTGGAAACGACGTTTTGTTGCCTGCCAGAATTTCCTCAATAACTTGCGCTGTGATTGGCCCAAGCGTCATGCCTAAATGCTGGTGACCAAACGCGAAAACCACATTCTCACTTTTAGGTGACGTACCAATTACGGGCAAACTATCGGGCATCGATGGGCGATACCCCAACCAAACATCCTGCTCTTCAGCCTTCAAACTCGGCAGCATCTTTTGAGCGTAAGGTAATAACTTACGAACCCGTCTGAAATCAGGGCCCCGGTCCAGCCCCGCAAACTCCACCTGGGACGTCATCCGAATACCGCGCTCCATTGGAGATAAAACAAAAGATTTCTCCCCATACACAACAGGTCGGTCAATCCCCTTTTCTTCTATGACCGGCATCATCAAATGATAGCCACGCTCTGTATCAAGCGGCAGATCAGCCCCCATTTGCGCAGCTAAATGACGGGACCATGCGCCTGCAGACAGGATCAGCTTATCCGCTTTTAAAGTCCCGACACTGCCGATAGCGCTCACCACACCCTGTTCTTCTTTGATGGTATGAATATCAGAGATCACAATCTGACCACCGGCCTGCTTGAACGCATCCGCGATTCCATGAACCGTTTTCTCAGGATTCAGCAAAAAACGGGAATTTTTGTGATAGATCCCATGTTTGAAAATATGACTTAGATTAGGCTCAAGATCCCGGATATCCCCTATCCCGAGAACATCAAACTCCGCCCCATTCTTCAGCAGAATTTCCCGCATATTGTGGGTGGCGTTAAATTCGTCTTCACTGTCGTAAACTTTGAGCCACCCTTTATCCACCATCAAGTGGCGCAGCTTTGTTTCATCCAATAGCGAATTCCATGCACCGACCGCACGGGATGTCAGTTGATGAAGCGCTTTAGAATTATGCTTCACCTTCTCCGGGCGGGCTTCATCAATAAACTTTACGAGCCAAGGTGTAATCTGCCGAAGATATGACCAACGCACCGTCAGCGGCCCCGTCGGATCAAGCAGCATCTTAGGAACGTTCTTGATCAAACCCGGCAACGCGTTTGGCACGCAACTATCGACGATACCTCCGGCATTGCCATAAGAAGTCCCGGCGCAAGGGCCAATCCGATCGACCAAGCTCACCTGATATCCAGCTTTTTGCAATCGATAGGCGGTGCTAACCCCGACGATCCCTGCTCCGATTACTAAAACTGTTTTTTGACTTGCTTCTGCCACTACCCGTTTCTCCTCTGTGTATAAAAGAGTTTGGGGTTATGCACTTAAAAAATCAATGGCTGATAACAGAAAAGCCGCCCAAAGGAGGCGGCTTTTTCAAGTTTATTTTCAGGGAATTAGTCCTGAAGCTGATCCCAAACTTCCCGGTCACGCTCATCCGTCCAGATGCGGGGCCAGTCAATCCCTTCAAACTCATCCCAGAGGCGTTGCACGTCAAATGGCAGGCAGTGCTCAAAAATGGGCCACATCCCAAATTTAGGCTCCAGATGCTCATGGGTTGCTTCAAAAGCTTCTTTAAGTGAACCACCGCGGCGATGCACTTCCCCAACCTTTTCGATCATTCCGTTCAAGAAACCACGCGTCTGCTCAATCGCGGCGTCCACATCGGTCCGTCCGCGTGCAACCGCACCGCGCCCACCGATAAGAACCTCCGCCTCATAGGACTTGATTTTATCAAGGGTTTCTTTTGCCCAATCAAAGTGGAACGCGTCCCCTGTGTAAAGGGCCGCAGCTGCCTCTACCAGATCACCGGCAAACAGGATTTTATGTTTTGGAAGCCATGCAATAATATCGCCCGCGGTATG
>JAEPMY010000181.1 GCA_017643685.1 Sneathiella sp. | reverse complement strand
TAGCCCTGACAATGACAGCCAACGCCAATCCTCTACCCTCATAGGGGATGGGAAGGCGCTCGCCCTCAGAAAATCCGATCCAACAACGCTTAATAAGAAAACCCCGCCAAAATATGACGGGGTTTGTCAGCAGTCTGAGGGCCTCTGATGAGGCCCTTTTTTATGGTTGATGTTCTTCATCCATATGAGGTGGTGAATGGATTAAACCATGTTTGCGCCAAAACATGGCCCGCACATTCACCAGAAACGCAGTGCTCCATCCGAATAGCATAATCCCGCTTACCGCCTGCAGCGCCCCGGTTAGGCGCCACTCTTCTGACAAGGTAATGTCGCCATAGCCAAGAGTAGTGAAGGTTACGGTAGAGAAATAAACGGCCTCTGACATGGTTGGGTGTTCGCCGGCGAAATAGAAGAAGATGGCCCACATCCAGGCTTCGATGGTGTGGGCCATGAACAGGCCCAGCACCACAAATATCATGATGAAGATATGCCCCAGTTTGGGCAGGCGTAAGTCCCATTTAGGGCCGCTTTGTTTTAAGCGTCTTAACAATAGCTCCAGGCAGATCGCATGATTAATCACGCAAAGGATGATGATGGCGGTTCCGGCAAGAAGCTGAATAAACATATGGTGCCTGTCCTTATTCCAGTTATCGGAATAATCATTGAAATTGCCGGAAGGTCAACCTCCGGCAATTAAAAAATCAGGCAATCTCCATTTGCGCCGGAGTTGTTGCTCGGATCATATCGGCAGCCTTTTCCCCAATCATGATGGTCGGGGCGTTGGTATTCCCCCCGATCAAGGTTGGCATGACAGAGGCATCCGCAATTCTAAGCCCCTCCAGGCCCCGCACTTTTAGCTCAGGATCCACAACAGCCATGTCGTCAGTTCCCATTTTGCAGCTACCAACCGGATGATAGACTGTATCTGCACGGGACCGAAGTGCCTCAATGATGGTGTCGTCATTATCCAAATCTACCGGATAAAGCGGGTTGCCGCGCACGCCATCAAAAGCAGGAGCTCGCAGAATACGCTCCATCTCCTTCACCCCTTTGAGCAACACCTGAACATCATCGTCATGATCCAAGAAGTTTGGATCGATGGCCGGTGCATCCAGTGGGTTGGGGGAGGCAAGCTTGACCGTTCCCCGGCTTTTGGGGCGAAGAACGCAAGCATGGCAGCTAAATCCATAACCAAGATTGGTTTTACGGGCGTGATCATCCAGCATGCCGATTACAAAATGCAGTTGGTAATCTGGAATATCCAAACTTGGATCAGATTTTAAAAAGGCCCCGGTCTCCGCAGCAGTGGAGGTCAGCATACCTGTTCGCTCCCGGCGCCACTGTCCAATCGCTTTGAAGATATCGACCATTCCGCCAAGAGAAATCCCCATTGTTTCTTTAGAAGGGGAGCGGTAGGCGGAAACATAATCAATATGATCCTGCAGATTTTCACCAACACCCGGCAGTTCATGTATATGGGCAATGCCATGGGGTTGGATATCTTTTGCGGCTCCGATACCGGATAACAAAAGCAGCTGAGGTGTCGCAAAAGCGCCGCCGCAGAGAATGATCTCTTTATTGGCGCGGATTTCGTTCAGCTTACCGTTTTGAAGATATTGGATGCCAACGGCTTTTTTCCCTTCCATCAGGATTTTAGTAGCTGACGCGTGAGTTATGACACTGAGGTTTGGCCGGTCCAAATTGGGTGTCAGGTAGCCTTTTGCCGCACTCCATCTTTCCCCGTTTTTCTGGGTTGTTTGGAAATACCCCACGCCTTCCTGTTGAGCGCCGTTGAAATCGTCATTCATTGGCAGTTGCAGCTCTTTTGCGGCCTGCTGGAAAACGTTGTTGATCCCCATAGGAGAGCGAAGGTCAGCGACATTAAGCGGCCCGCCCGTTCCGTGAAAATCATCACCGCCGCGCTCATTATTCTCGGCCTTTTTGAAATAGGGCAGCACTTCATCATAGCTCCACCCTTTATTGCCGAGGGAAGCCCAGTGGTCATAGT
>JAEPMY010000093.1 GCA_017643685.1 Sneathiella sp. | reverse complement strand
TGCGCAACAGATGATCCGCGGGAACCAAACTGTCAAGCGTCACCATCTCAAGTTCGGTTTGTAAAGGAGTGGGTTTTTTAAGCATTCCCCATTGAATCAAAAGTCCCCGCAAATAGCGAGGACTTTGTCAGCAGTCTGAGGCACCTCAATGAGGTGCCTTTTTATTTGGTATTTGCCAGATGTTTATGATGGCAGGATCAGGTGATGGCGTTTTTTACCAGCGGAGAGTTTAATCCGGCCGGTTTCATTAACGTTGGCGGATGTGACCACCAGTTTCTCATCATCGATTTTTTCATCATTCAGACGGGCGCCGCCGCCTTTGATCATCTTGCGTGCTTCTGAACTGGATGCTGTCAGGCCAACCCGGTTGAACAGGGCAAAGGCAGGGATGCCTTCGTCCAGTTCTGCCTTCGGAATTTCCGTGGTTGGCAGGCTTTCAGCTGTTTCACCCATTTCAAATGTCCGGCGGGCTGTCTCTGCGGCTTCTTCCGCAGCGGCATCACCGTGGGCGAGGCGGGTACACTCATTGGCGAGAATTTTCTTCGCGTCGTTAAGCTCTGCCCCTTCCAGTTTTTCCAGACGGTCAATTTCATCCAGCGGCAATTCTGTGAACAGGCGCAGGAACTTACCCACATCCGCGTCCTCAGTATTACGCCAGAACTGCCAGTATTCATATGGAGACAGCATGTCTTCGTTCAGCCAAACGGCACCGGCTGCTGTTTTCCCCATCTTCGCACCGGAAGAAGTTGTCAGCAGAGGTGTGGTGAGGCCAAACAGGTTGAAGCTGTTCGTCCGGCGACCCAGCTCGGTCCCGTTGACGATGTTACCCCACTGGTCAGAACCACCGATCTGTAGGTCACAACTGAAGCGTTTTTTCAGCTCCACAAAGTCGTAAGCCTGAAGGATCATGTAGTTGAACTCCAGGAAGGACATGGACTGTTCCCGCTCCAGCCGCAGTTTCACGCTATCGAATGTGAGCATGCGGTTGATGGAGAAATGACGGCCGTAATCGCGCAGGAAACTGATGTAATGAATTTCCTTCAACCAGTCGTCGTTATTCACCATGATGGCGTCAGTTGGCCCGTCCCCAAATTTCAGGAATTTTGCGAACACCTTTTTGATGCCGTCCATATTTTCCTGAATAATCTCGTCGGTAATCACCGGGCGACTTTCGTCGCGGCCGGTCGGGTCGCCCACTTTCGTGGTGCCACCGCCCATCAAAACGATGGGTTTGTGTCCTGCTTGCTGCAAGCGGCGCAGGATCATAATCTGCATCAGACTACCAACGTGAAGACTGCGGGCCGTACAGTCAAAGCCAATATACGCTGTGACTGACCTGTCGGCAAAAGCTGCGTCCAGGGCTTCCAGGTCTGTACATTGATGCATGTAGCCTCGGTCCTGAAAGGTCTTCATAAATTCAGAGCGTAATTCGGTCATTTTAACTGTATAATCTTTTCTAGTTGTTAAAAAAGGAGGTTCATCCTCTAGCATATTCCGATCAGGAAGTGAAAGCGCGTCTTTATGAAAAGGGGAGATTCTTGGTGATGTTGGGCACAAATGACGCTATCTGGGCTATTGGTTTGATGAGCGGGACATCCATGGACGGTATTGATGCGGCGATGATCCGCACCGATGGGACACGCGTTTTGGAATTTGGCCCCTGTCTGTCGGAGGCTTACGAGCCCGCTTTTCGCCAGAAATTTTCGCAGTATCTGGGTCAGAAAACAGCCCCGGATGACATCGTGCGTGAATTTACGATGCGCAATGTAAAGGCTGTGCAGCATCTTATCGACCAATCGGGGATGAGGGCTGATCAAATTGGGGTTATTGGCTTTCACGGGCAAACCCTGTTTCATAATCCGGATAACCGCTTGACGGTTCAGGTCGGGGATGGGGACCTGATCGCCAAAAGCGTTGGCATCAATGTGGTCAATGATTTTCGAACCGAAGACGTCCTGTCAGGGGGGGAGGGCGCGCCCCTTGCCCCGGCCTATCATCAGGCCCTTGCCCATGATCTGGACGGGCCGATTGTGGTCCTGAATTTGGGTGGGGTCGGCAATGTGACCTATCTGAATGGGGATGAAATCCTGGCATTTGATACGGGCCCGGCAAGCGCCATGATTGATGATTGGGTCCGCCGCCACACCGATCAGCAATATGATCAGGACGGTGCCCTTGCCCGGCAGGGTGTCATCCATGACGATATTGTGGGCACATTGATGGCCAATCCTTACTTTGACCGCCTTCCGCCCAAAAGCTTGGATCGGGATGCGTTTGACCCGTCACTGGTGGCGGGACTGTCGTTGGAGGATGGCGCCGCGACCTTGACGGCCTTCACGGTGCAAAGTCTGGTTCGCGCACGCGATCATATGCCGGCGGCACCAAAGCGGTGGTTGGTAACAGGCGGTGGGCGCCATAACGGATTTATGTTGGAATGTATTGAGCGGTCCCTGCAAACACCGGTCGAGGCGGTAGAGGTCGCAGGATGGCGCGGTGATGAGCTGGAGGCGGAAGCCTTTGCGTTCTTGGCTGTTCGCAGCTTGAAGGGTATGCCGCTTAGTTATCCCGGGACAACAGGGGTGCCAAAGCCATTAACCGGCGGGCGGCTTAATAAAGCGGCGTAGAAAACCCATCCAAGGCATTTCGAACGGCTTGAGACATTTTGTTCATTGAGTAGGGCTTCACCAGCATGGTTTTCAGCAGGTTGGAGATTTCCGCCTCTTGTTCAGATGTCAGCAACTCGTTCGATTTGGTGTAACCGCTGGTCAGCAGAATACGCACATTCGGGAAATCTTCCTGACATTTAAGGGCCAGTTGAAACCCGTTCATGGGCCCCGGCATCACCACATCGGTAAAGAGCAGTTCGATATCCGGGTTGGCTTGTAATTGCTGATACGCGTCGCAGGCGTTATAGGCGGTTAGCACTTCAAAGCCGAGGGCGCCAAGCTTATCCTCCGCCAGTTCCACCAGATGTTTTTCATCATCTACCACGAGGATTTTCTCAACGCCGCCCGGCTGGTTTTTCTGTGGGATGGCCTGAACAGTCTCAATTTCCATGGATTGGGACTGGGTTTGGGATTTCGGGAAATAGAGGGTGAATGTGGTGCCCCGTCCGGGCGCGGTCTCAACGGCGATGTGGCCTTGGGATCGGTTTACAAACCCAAAAACCATACTGAGGCCAAGCCCTGTGCCTTTGCCATGCTGTTTAGTGGTGAAGAAAGGCTCGAAAATGCGATCCCGTGTTTCTTCATCCATGCCCATGCCGGTATCGCGAATTTCCACGCAGACATTGGCCCCTTGGGTCGCGCCGGGATGTGCCGCGCAATAGCGGGGGGAGAGCGAGGCATTAAAGGTGCGAATACTTAAATGACCGCCCTCCGGCATGGCATCATGGGCGTTCAGGCACAGATTGATAATCGCATCTTCAAATTCCCCGGGGTCCAACTCAGTACTGTCAAGGTCTTCGGCCAAATCCAGCTTGATATCCACGGAGGCGGTTAGGGATTTGGAAATGAGGTCAGTCATTTCCGAGATAAATGCGTTGATATTGAGGGTGATACGACCCGCATTGTGGCGGCTTGAAAAGCTGAGAAGCTTTTTGGTGATAGAGACACCCCGCTCTGTTCCATGCAGGGCAGAGTTCAAAAGCTTTTTTTGTCGCTCATCATCTGGCAGCATTTCACTCAATAATTCCAGATTGCCCTGAATGATTGCCAGCAGGTTGTTAAAATCATGGGCAATCCCGCCGGTAAGCTGACCAACAGCATCCATTTTCTGACTGCGCTGCAGGTTTTTCTCTTCGCGTTTGCGGTCGGTGATATCCATACCAGAGAAGAAAAGCAGCTTTTGGCCGTTAATGTTCAGGATTTCCGCGTTCAGGATAAAGTCCCGAAGCTCGCCATTTCGCATGACGGACCGGGTCTCATAATTGCGCAAGCGACCATGGGTGTTGATATCGGATATGATTTTCTCGCGAAAGGCCGGGCTTTCCCAGATATTCAGCTCTTCTGCGGTTTTGCCGATGGCTTCCTCTCGGGAATAACCGCGCGTTTTAACCCATGTCTCATTCACATCCAGAAAACGCCCTGTATCCAATTCGGAGACAGAAGCAAGCTGGGCATTCGAATAGAAAGCAGCGGCGGCAAGTTCGGATGTGTAGGCAAAATCCCGATCGAACTGTTCGATCTGGCTTTCCGCGATCGTCAGCCGCTGTTCAAGCTCCCGTATGCGGGCGCGCAAAGCCTCTGGGCTTTCATCACCAGCGGGTGAGGGCGCTGCCTGGTTATTCCCGTTTCCATCCTTAAGTCCCATAGAGATAATTAAGCGGGATTTACCCTTAAGGAACACTTAATAAATACAAAAAATGCCACGGATTTTAACACCGTGGCATTTTAAACAACAAACCGAATGCGATTATTCGCCGTCGTCACCTTCGCCAAGTAGGCGCATATTCAAATACTCATCCACATTTTCCATCAGATGCGCCAATGTTTCCTGGAAGAAGTGGTCTGCGCCCGCAACTTCGCTGTGGTGGATGGTGATGCCTTTCTGCGCCTGTAGTTTTTCAACCAGCTTCAGAACATCTTTTTGCGGAACCTGCATGTCACGGGTGCCGTTGATGATGATGCCGGAAGATGGGCACGGGGCAAGGAAGGAGAAATCATACATGTTGGCTGGCGGCGCAACAGAGATAAAGCCTTCGATCTCTGGGCGGCGCATCAGAAGCTGCATGGCAATCCACGCCCCGAAAGAGAAACCTGCAACCCAAACCGGGCCTGCATTTGGATTATGGGTCTGCATCCAGTCAAGGGCCGCAGCTGCGTCTGAAAGCTCCCCAATACCCTGATCGTAATCACCCTGACTGCGACCAACACCGCGGAAGTTAAAGCGCAGGACGGAAAAACCGCGTTCCTTGAAGTTGGAGAACAGGTTGAACACCACTTTGTTATTCATGGTGCCGCCAAATTGCGGATGCGGATGCAGGATCAACGCAAGCGGCGCATTCGGATCTTGTGAGTGATGATAGCGGCCTTCGAGGCGGCCTTCTGGTCCGTTGAAAATTACGTCAGGCATTTAAGGTCCAAGTTCCTAAATTCTTACAATTCATTTGTTATTCGCACATTCTACGCGGCTTTGCAGCAATTATCACGTGAATGTGATGCAGGTCATAAACCACCCTGTGAGAAGGCCTGAAAGGGGCGCTTTCCTTGACAGGGGTGCCTAGCTCCTTATATCTGGGAGAGACGGGCGCGTTGTAACCTGTTTTGCATTCGGCTATAAGTGCCGAACAATACAAAAGGAATGGGTGTATGTTCAAGCATATAAGCGATGATATCGCCGCAGTGATTGAAAGAGATCCGGCTGCGCGCTCTCGAATTGAGGTTTTCCTCCTTTATTCAGGTTTCCATGCGGTGATGTTTCACCGCCTTGCCCATGCCTGTTACAAGCGCAATTGGTTCTTTATCGCCAAGACCATTTCACAGTTCAGCCGCTTTATGACCGGTATCGAAATTCACCCGGGCGCCAAAATCGGCCGCCGCCTGTTCATTGATCATGGCATGGGTGTTGTTGTGGGTGAAACCGCAGAAATTGGCGACAATGTAACCCTTTATCATGATGTCACTCTCGGTGGCGTTGCCCCGTCAATTGACTCTGACAGTCAGCGGGATGTGAAACGTCACCCCACATTGGCGGACAATGTCATCGTTGGATCGGGGGCGCAGGTCCTGGGTCCGATTACCGTTGGCCGCTGTGCCCGCGTTGGGGCAAATTCCGTTGTGGTAAAAGATGTGCCTGAACGGGTAACTGTTGTCGGTAGTCCGGCCCGTATCGCGTCAAAAGCAACTGCTGGCGCAGGAACCGAAGCGAGATTCGCAGCTTACGGTATTGGCGGCGACGAATTGCCCGACCCTGTTTTCAAGGTTCTAGATGGTCTGCTGGATAAGGTTCAGTCTCTGTCCATGCGGGTTGAGGAATTGGAAAAAGAGTTGGATGACGAACGCAGCCGTCCGGTTATGATCGCCTCTGAAGAGATTGATATTGAAATCGAGATGGAAAGCGATAATCAGAAATCCTGATGAGCTTCTTGATCTTCGTTTAAAAATGCCTTGTCGGAAGCCCCGGCAGGGCATATTTTTTGCCCATGCAGAAACAGATTTACCTCGATTATAACGCGACCAGTCCGATCCGTGCCGACGTCATCCAGAAAATGGTTGAGGTGATGGAGCAGGGGGGCAATCCATCCTCCGTTCACGCATCCGGCCGCCGCGCCCGCAATATTGTGGAAGACGCCCGCCGTCAGGTTGCGGCCCTTGCCGGATCAAAACCGCAGGAGATTATTTTCACCTCTGGCGGGACCGAGGCGAATAATATGGTGGTGCATGGTTTTGCCGATCGCCGCCTTATCATCAGTGCGGGTGAACATGACTCCATGCGCGCCGCCGAGGGGGCGACAGATGTCAACCTGCTGCCATCTGGCCTTGTGGATTTAGCCCATTTAAAAGAGCTGCTGGAAAGGGATGCGCGCCCTGCGTTGGTCAGCATCATGCTCGCCAATAATGAAACGGGCGTTATCCAGCCCATCGTCGATATTGCGGAAATCGTTCATGACGCCGGGGGTGTTCTGCATACGGACGCTATTCAGGCGTTTGGAAAAGTTTCATTTAATTTCAAAGAATTAGGCGCTGATCTTATGACGCTTTCCAGCCATAAAATCGGCGGGCCGCAAGGTGTCGGCGCGCTTATCCTGCGCGAAGGTCTGGTGATGAAGCCGCTGCAAAAAGGTGGCGGGCAAGAGCTGGGTCGCCGCGGCGGAACCGAGAATGTAGCCGGCATTGCGGGTTTTGGTCTGGCCGCAGAACAGGCGCGGGCAGAGCTGGATCAGTATCTGCGCCTTGCCACCCTCCGTGACCAGATGGAGGGAGAGATTTTGCAAAATTCTGACGGTGTTATCTTTGGTCAGGACGCCACAAGATTGCCCAACACCGCCTGTATTCAAATGCCGGGTGTGCCCTCCGAACTGCAGGTGATGAATTTCGATTTGGCCGGGATCGCGGTCAGTGCCGGTTCCGCCTGTTCCAGCGGCAAGGTGAAGGCCAGTCATGTTCTGACAGCCATGGGCCATGACGAGGAGACGGCCTCCCAATCGCTGCGGGTCAGCATGGGGCGGGAGACCACGGAAAAAGATATAGATACATTTGTTCAGGCCTGGAAAAAACTGTATGAAAGAAAAGGTCTGAAGAAGTAGGGCGCATATGGCTGCGTTCTGATGGCCTGTTAATTTGAGGATTTGTAACCCGTGTCTAAAATGACTTTTATCAAGCCCGACGGAACCCGCATTCAGGTGGACGCCCCGCTTGGCAAAACGATCTTGGAAATCGCGCATCAAAATGGGTTGGAGCTGGAAGGCGCCTGTGAGGGAAGCCTTGCCTGTTCGACCTGCCATATTATCGTGGATGACGAGGATTTTGAACGCCTGCCAGAGGCGAGCGACGATGAAGAAGACATGCTGGATCTGGCTTATGGCCTGACGGAAACATCCCGTCTTGGCTGTCAGATTGTCATGACGGAAGAGTTGGAAAATCTCATCGTTTCCTTGCCAGACAGCTTTAATAATCAACTATTCTAAGGACTTCATGTCTATTTTTGCACGATTGAAAGCGGCCAACGCGGATGCTTGGCGCGCCTATACGGAACATGAATTTGTCGCAGGCCTTGGGGATGGCTCTCTGCCTGAGGACGCGTTTAAATATTATCTGAAACAGGATTATCTGTTCCTGATCCATTTTGCCCGCGCTTATTCGCTCGCGGCGTATAAGGCAGATAATCTGGACGATATGAAATCCGCTCTTGCCACCGCGGCGGCGCTGACCGACACGGAAATGAGCCTGCATGTGGAATATTGCAAAGGCTGGGGCATATCAGAATCTGAGATGCAAGCGGTTGAGGAAGCGCCGGCCAATATGGCCTATACCCGCTACGTGCTGGAGCGAGGCATGTCCGGGGATATCCTCGATCTTTACGCGGCGCTGGCGCCCTGCGTGATCGGATATGGTGAAATAGGGGAGCGGCTGATGAACGATCCAGCCACGAAAAAGGACGGCAATCCTTACCTGCCGTGGATCGAAATGTATGGGGGATCAGAATATCTGGATGTCATGCACGCCGCCATCGCCCAGCTTGATCGCCTCGCCGAAAGCCGCTTCAACGACGCCCGTTTCGACGACCTGTCCAAAACTTTCCGCCAAGCAACCTTGCTGGAGGTTGATTTCTGGCAAATGGGTTTGGATGCGCCTCGTTAATACAGATCCCCTTCCAGTTCCCACATGATGTCATGGGGGGCGGTGAAGATATTGTGGGTGATCAGGGTTTTGCCTGTCCATAGATGCAATTGCATTTCAGAAGGCTCGTTCGTTGTGGCGAGCCTTTTGTTATCTGTAAGGTCGAGCATGACTTTGTGAGAGGTGGAGGCGCAGACCTGCACCCGGCGGCCCCCAAACACACCCGTGATATTCCGATGTAAATGGCCGCAGCAGATATGGATGATGTTGTCATATTTGGCGACAACCGCCTCAAAGCCGGGTTTGTTCATCAGGCCCATTTCATCCATGGCCTGAATGCCGGTTTCAATAGGCGGATGATGCATGAAGATGACTGTTGGGGTGTCCGGCTTTTCCGCCAGTTTATCATCCAGCCATTTCAGTCGCTCTTCACAGAGAATTCCTTGTGGTTTGCCGGGGATATTGGTGTCCAGCATGATCATGCGGAGATTTTCCATCTCCACCACATATTGGATGAAATCGTCGTCTTTCAGATATGCAAGATCAGAGAATTGTTTGAGAAACTCTTCGCGGTTGTCGTGGTTGCCAATTCCCAGATAAATCGGCACCTCCGAACTTTCGAGGATTTCCTTTAAAATCGCATATTCGCCAGCGGTGCCCGTATTAACCAGATCTCCCGTCATCACCGCGATAGTCGGGCGAGGGGAGAGGCCGTTCATTGTCTCGATGGCCAGGCGTAACTTGCCTGCCGTATCGTAGAGGCCCTGAAATTCGCAGGCCAGATCGGCAATATGAGGGTCACTCAACTGGGCAATTATCATTCTTTATTTTCCTCCCGCACCAAGGTCAGCATGTCCCGTGTTCGAACAAATTTGCGCCTTGGGCTGTGCTCTCCGGCACGTTTCTTCTCAACTTCGTCGATTTTTCGCCAATCTTCAAAGCTCACAACACTTATGTTATTGGTCTGGCAATATTTGTCCAGTCCTGCTGCGCCTTCTTTTGACGGATCGGGGCCGCCGCAGGTATCTTCCAGAATGCGATCAACCACCTGCTGGCTGTCCAGACGGTTGGTGCCGATGGTTCCTGATGGCCCCCGCTTGGCCCAACCCACCACATAAAGACCGTCTTCGACAAAGCCATCCACATTTTTGACAATGCCGTTTTCAACGGGCAAACCACCTACATTTGTCAGTTCATACCCGATACAGGTCACCAATAGATCACAAGGCAGCTCAATAAAGTCGCCGGTGCCAATGGCTTTTCCGGCTTCAATGCGGTTTTTTTCAAGTTTTAGGCCAGTAATGCGATCCTCGCCCAGAATTTCGGTCGGGGTTAGCCGAAAGTCCAGATACAGGCTGCGTTTGTCATCTGACGGGGCGTTTTGGGCATATTCCCGCATCAGCGCCAGATTGTTATTCACCACCTTTTCGGTTTTGGCATCTTCTGAGCTGAACTTATCCGGGATCAGCGTGCCATCTGTCATCACATTGGCGGAGGTAAGGTCTTTCATCTCCCCCAGTTCTTTGGTGCTGAACTGGGCATGTTCTGCGCCCCTCCGGCCAATGATCCGCACCGTTTGCAGGGGGCTGCCAAAAATATGATCACCTGCATGTTCCGCCAGATCAGAAGAGAGCATCTCCCCCTCGGTTTTCAAAATTACCCGCGCCACATCAAGGGCCACATTGCCGTTGCCGATCACAATGGCGTTTTTCACCTCCAGATGGGGGACGGCGGCGCGAAATTCGGGGTGGCCGTTATACCAATAGACAAAAACCTGCGCGCCAAAGATGCCGTTTTTATCTTCACCGGGAATGCCAAGATTTTTATCCTTTGGGGTACCGATGGCCATAACCACCACGTCATAGAGGCTTTTCAACGTCTCCAGCGAGATATCATCCCCGAAGGCGATATTGCCAACAAATCGGACATTCTCATTTTCCATGATTTTGTCATAGGCGCGGGAGACGTTTTTGGTGGTTTGGTGATCCGGGGCAACCCCGGTTCGGATCAGGCCATAAGGCGTTGCCAATTTATCGAGAATATCAATCTCGCACCCTGCGCATTTTGTATTGAGCGCACCCGCAGTATACATTCCCGCCGGCCCGGAGCCGACGATTGCCACTTTCAGACCTGATCCCATTATATGCCTCGTTCTGTTACGTTAGGCCCCCAAACCTCATCATGAACTCTTTACTCAACTCGGGCAGGTCTCCTTTTTCAGACTGGAGTTTCTCCAGCAGATAACGCTCTGCGGCCTGCCAAATCATTTGATAAATGTCGCGGAATATCTGCCGGGCATCTCCGCCGCCCCAAGTTTCAGGCAGCAGACTATCCGGCAGCATTGGATCTTTTAAAAGGGCGCGGCGATAATCATGCACCATCAGGGTGCGCAGCATAAAGGCTGTCTCATCGCTATAGGTCGCCCCGCTTTGAAGGGCGTTCAGGACCGGTTTGAAATGGTCACTAAACTGCAGATAGCCGCTTTCAATTTCCTCAAGGTTCCAGCCTTTGCGGATCAGGATATGAGAGGGGGTCTCTTCGGTGGAGGGGAGGCTGGCCGCCTTCATAACCGCCACAAGCCCGGTAATTTCCAAATCCTGCGTCAGGTCATTGACATCTTCGGCATTGCCGCGTGGGTGCGCCAGAATGCCGGAGCCTAAATCCCCGTATCCAAGCCAGTGAAGTTCATCAAAGAGCTGCTTTTTAACGGCGTCATCCATTTTCCGCCGCTCTGTAAACAGAAGCGTCCAGCTGCCATCCCATGGGTCGGCGGTATGTTTGTAAATCCGTTTGGTGGCTTCTTCGAACCGGCGCTGACCGGAGCCTGTCAGGGTGTAATAGCTTTTGCGGCCTTGTTGGCTGCTGCTCAGCATTTTCTCATTTTTGAGGCGGAAAACACTGGTGCGGACGGCGCGTTCGTTCAATCCGAAACAGGCGACCAGATCAATCAGACTTCCCAGCCAGACTGTCCCGCCATGCGGGGCAACACTGTCACCCCAGACGGATACCAACAAGGAACGGGCTTTCAAATCCAAATCGGATAGCAGGCCCTGCACCAATGGTTCGATCGCGTTTGAAATTGTCCGTCCCCCTAAAAGCAACTGGTCTGCGTATTGGTCCAACCGCAGCGCTATTTTCATAGTATCTTAAAGGGCTTGGCGGTTTTGGCAATATTCAATATGACGGGCGCTGATTTTTACCCACCGTACAGAGCCGCGGCGAGGGCACGATGTTCCGCCATCAACGCCGGCATATCCAGGCCCGGAATTTCACCGTTTTTCACCCGCCATTCGCCTGCCACCATTACATGTTCCGCTTTATGGGCACCGCAGAGGATCAGCGCCGCAAGCGGATCACCAGCCCCAGAGAAGCGCGGCTCATCCAAGGAGAAGAGCGCGATATCCGCCTCGGCTCCGACGGTCAATTTGCCAATGTCATCCCGCCCCAAGCAACGGGCGGAGCCTTCGGTGGCAAATCCGATTGCCTGCTGGTGGGTCATCTCATCCGCTGCATACCGCAGGCGCCCGATCATCAGGGCCTGCCGCACTTCCTGGATCATGTTGGATCCATCATTGGAGGCGGACCCATCCACCCCGAGGCCCACTGGTGCGCCGCGCTCCTGCAGTTCAAGGGTGCGGCAGATACCGGATGACAGCACCATGTTGGAGGAAGGGCAATGACAGATGCCAACGCCAGCCGCACCCAGACGGTTCAGTTCTGTGTCATTGAAATGAATGCCGTGGGCGAGCCATGTCCGATCATTGAGCCATCCCACATGCTCCAGATAATCAAGGGGGCGCATGCCGAACATATCCAGACAGAAATCCGTCTCGTCATGAGTTTCCGCCAGATGGGTGTGGGTGCGCACGCCATATTCTTTGGCAAGGACGGCGCTTTCCTTCATCAATTCGGTACTAACCGAGAAAGGAGAGCAGGGGGCCAATGCGATTTGCGTCATCGCCCCGGCGCCGCTTTGATGATAGCTATCGATCAGGCGGCGGCTGTCATCCAGAATGGCCTGCTCTTGCTGAACGGTGCTTTGCGGCGGCAGACCGCCTTGATCTTCGCCAAGGCTCATGGACCCGCGGGTCAGAACGGTTCGGATTTTCAGGTCTTTTGCGGCTTCTGCCTGAACATCAATGGCTTCTTCCAATCCTTTGGGGAACAGATAATGATGATCGGCGGCCGTTGTACAGCCAGAGAGAAGCAATTCCGCCAACGCCAGTTTCGATGAAGCCCGGATCATATCCGCATTCAGCCGTGCCCAGATCGGATAAAGCGCTTTCAGCCATGGGAAAAGCGGCTTGTTCAGCGCGGGCGGGCAGGCGCGGGTCAGGGTTTGATAAAAATGATGATGGGTGTTGATCAGGCCCGGCAACAGGATCAGGTTTGACGCATCAAAAATATCCAGTTGGTCATAGGTGCCGCTTGGGGTTTCGCCAGCGGCCAATGTTTCCGCAATCCGGCTGCCATCAATCACGATACCGCCTGCGGTGGCCGCATCCAACGTTGCGAGAGGTGATTTGATCCAGGTTGCCATTTGCGGCCTCATCCGTTGATTTTAAACGCTAATATATGAAAATTATTCGAAACCTTTTGTCCTAATATTCTTTATAGTTCTTGCCCTTGGGGAAATCAGCCCTTAAATTCCCGATTTATACGCTATTTGGGGTTGGGCCCAGGACATCTGGGCCTAAGGGCACGTTGTGATGCAGAATCTAGACAATATCGAACTGCTTTCTGAACTCTCGCCGGAGGAGCGCTTGCGTGTTGCAAGTCGATGTTCCTGGCGCACCTGTAATGGTGGGGAGCAAATTCTCGAACGCTCCAGCACCAGCCGGGATGTTTTCTTTGTCGTTGAAGGCAGCGTGAATATCGTGAATTTTGGGGTGTCTGGCCGTGAGGTTGCTTACGCCACGGTAGAGGCGGGGCAGTATTTCGGGGAACTTTCCGCCATTGATGGCCGCCCGCGTTCTGCCAATGTGATCGCCCATAAAAAATGTCTGGTGGCGTCCCTGTCTCCTGAAAATTTTATGGAGCTGCTGAAAGATCACCCGATGGTGACCATTCAGGTGATGCAGCGCTTGGCCCGGATTATTCGCGTCAATGATGAACGCATTCTGGACTTGTCCACGTTGGGCGCGGTGCAGCGGGTTTGTCAGGAATTGCTGCGGATGGCGAAACCGGATCCGCTTTCTGCGGGGTCTTGGCTGATTTATCCAATGCCAACACAAAGCACCATCGCCAGCCGTGTTTCCACAACGCGCGAGACGGTTGCCCGTGTTCTGGGGCAGCTTGCCAATGATGGTCTTGTGCTCAAAAAGGGTAAGAACCTTTACCTGAAAGATCGGCAAGGGATCGAGGATATGATCAACAGCCTTGCCGCTTCTTCCAGTAATATTGCCCGCTAAGCGTTAGCTTTTCAGATAATTGCGAATACCTTCTGCGGCGGTCACCGCCGTGGAAAAACACGCCTGCAGCAGATAGCCGCCCGTTGGCGCGTGCCAGTCCAGCATTTCACCTGCTGCAAAAACGCCGGGCATCTGCCGCAACATCAAATCATCTCCCAGCTCTTCCAGATCAATCCCGCCCATCACACTGATGGCACGGTCCATTGGCCGTGCGGCGGTAAAGGCGATGGGCAGTGATTTCAGCGACCGGGCAATACTGCCGGGGCTCGCAAGGCTCTCTTTATCAGTCAGTTCGTAAAACAGGGCCAACTCCAGCGGGGAGAGTTTCAGTTTTTTCCGCAAATGATTGGACAGCGACGCCTTGCCCCGATTTTGAAGCCGCGCCGTGATGTCGCCGGTGGTCATATCAGGGCGAAGATCCAGATGAACGGTGACGCTTTCATTCGCGCCAAGATCACGGGTGATCTCCGGGCTGATGGCGTAAAGGGCACCGCCCTCCAGCCCATAAGCGGTGAGAACCATATCCCCGCGGCCTGTTTTCCCGTTCAGATGCGCCGCCACATTTTTAAGGGGCATGCCTTCAAATTTTGGCAGGATATGATCGGACCAGCCTGTCTCATACCCGCAATTG